>DATBQU010000410.1:0-9170 GCA_036560665.1 Polyangiaceae bacterium | reverse complement strand
GCAACGGCTACACCCTGCCCACGCCCGACACCAGCGCCCCCTGGACGCAGGTGCCGTGGATCAACTCCGTCGACGGCGAGATCGGCGACCTGTGCTTCAGCACGCAGATCACCGAGGGGGCGTTCGTCTACCAGCGCATCTGGTCGAACAGCGCGGCGGCGGCGGAGGGCGACCCCTGCGTGCCGGCGCTCCCGGGGCGCGTCTACGAGAACGCGAGCGCGCCGCAGGGCTGGACCACCATGGCCCCGGGCGGCTCGGTGCAGATCCCCTTCACCGGGTTCGCCGAGGGCGCCACGCCGGACTGGATCATCTCCGGGGCGCTCTACACCGCGAGCATCACCGGCTTCACCTCGACGCTGAGCAGCCCCACCAGCACCACCATCCAGGGGACGACGTACGCCACCACCAACAACGGCCGCTCCGGCACGCTGACGGTGACCGCGCCCGCCGCCGCGGCCTCCGGCGACTGGGCCATCTTCTTCCTCTACAGCCAGACCCTGGCCGCCGGCGGCGACCCGTACCACTTCTGGCCCGTCGGGGTGTACGTCCCCTGATCTCTGCTCCCTACCCGAGCGCGATGACGCGCTGGAGCTCGAGGTCCTCGAGCAGCTCGAGCGCCCGGTCCGGCTCGACCGCGACGAGCGAGAGGATCTCGGCGACGGTGGTGTGCCCGTCGATGAGCGCCAGCAGCGCGTGCGTGTCGGGCTCGAAGTCGAACCACGCCAGGTCGTCGCGGGTGACGACGACGACGGGGATCACCTCCAGCCCCGGGGCCTCGAGCCCGCGGGCGATAGGCAGCACGTCGCTGCGTCGCACCGCGGTGGGCACCTCTTCCAGGTACTCCAGGCTCACCTGGATGTTGGGCGCGCTGGCCTGCCGGCCTTCGCGCACGTGCGTGTCCGCGCGCTTCGCGTACTCCGCGAAGCGTTCGGGCTCCACCTTCATCGTGGGCAAGTCGCCGAGCTTTCCGGCCAAGCCGCACCTCACTGGCGAGGGACAAGACAGAGCAGGCGTCGGAAATTCGAAGCGGATCGACAGATCTTCGAATCCCGAGGGGCGAGCTCTCAAAGTAGCACGTTTCGGACCGAAGTCGCTGCCTCGCACACTCACCTCCGGTGTGCTAATCGCCGCGGTGATTTAGAAGGAGGCGCGCGCCATGAGCCGGAAGCCCACGAAGTACGTGTTCGTCACCGGCGGAGTGGTCTCCTCGATAGGCAAGGGCCTGGCGAGCGCGTCGATCGGGGCGCTGCTCGAGGCGCGGGGCCTGCGGGTCACCCACGTGAAGCTCGACCCGTACATCAACGTCGACCCGGGCACGATGAGCCCGTACCAGCACGGCGAGGTGTTCGTCACCGACGACGGCGCGGAGACCGACCTCGACCTCGGGCACTACGAGCGCTTCACCACCGCGCGGATGACGCGGCAGAACAACTTCACCACCGGGCGCATCTACGAGAGCGTCATCTCCAAGGAGCGGCGCGGCGAGTACCTGGGCGCGACGGTGCAGGTCATCCCGCACATCACCGACGAGATCAAGGCGCGCGTGCGCGACGCCACCGAGGGGGTCGACGTCGCCATCATCGAGATCGGCGGCACGGCGGGCGACATCGAGTCGCTCCCCTTCCTCGAGGCCATCCGCCAGATGAAGATCGAGGCCGGGCACCAGAACGCGCTCAGCGTGCACGTGACGCTGGTGCCCTACATCGCCACCGCGGGCGAGCTCAAGACCAAGCCCACCCAGCACTCGGTCAAGGAGATGCGCGAGATCGGCATCCAGCCGGACATCCTGCTCTGCCGCACGCAGATGCCGCTGACGCGGGCGCTGAAGGACAAGATCGCGCTCTTCTCCAACGTGGCGGTGGAGGCGGTCATCAGCGCCATGGACGTGGGCTGCATCTACGAGGTGCCGCAGATGTTCCACGCCGAGGGGCTCGACGAGCTCATCGCCGAGCGCCTCAACATCTGGAGCCGGGCGCCGGACCTGTCGGCCTGGCACCGCATCGTCAAGGGCTTCAAGAACCCCTCGCGCGGCACGGTCAAGATCGGGATCGTGGGCAAGTACGTGCACCTCAAGGACTCGTACAAGTCGCTGCACGAGGCGCTGGTGCACGGGGGCCTGGCCGGCGAGTGCAAGGTGGAGCTCGAGTACATCGACAGCGAGCAGGTGGAGACGCAGGGGCCGGAGGCGCTGCTGGCGAGCCTGGACGCGGTGCTGGTGCCGGGCGGCTTCGGCGACCGCGGGACGGAGGGGAAGATCGCGGCCATCGCCTACGCGCGGGAGAACCGCATCCCCTTCTTCGGCATCTGCCTGGGCATGCAGCTGGCGGTGGTCGAGTTCGCGCGCCACGTGGCGGGGCTGGCCGGCGCCAACTCGAGCGAGTTCGACCGCGACACGGCGTACGCCGTGATCGACCTCATGCCCGAGCAGCGCGGCGTGCGCAACAAGGGCGCGACCATGCGCCTCGGCGCGTACCCCTGCGTGCTGACGGCGGGCTCGCTGGCGGCCGACGCCTACGGGGCGACGGAGATCAGCGAGCGACACCGCCACCGCTACGAGTTCTCCAACGACTTCCGCGACCGGCTGGTGGAGGCGGGGCTGGTGCTGAGCGGGACGTCGCCGGACAAGCGGCTGGTGGAGATGGTCGAGCTGCGCGAGCACCCCTTCTTCATCGGCTGCCAGTTCCACCCCGAGTTCAAGAGCCGCCCGGTGGCGCCGCACCCGCTCTTCGCGCGCTTCGTGCGCGCGGCGCTCGACCGCCAGGCGGTGCGGGTCAAGACCGAGGCGCGCGCGCGCGCCGAGAGCCAGCCCGCCATCAACTAGAACGCTCTAATCCCGTCCGTGAGACTGCCCCTGGTCGCCGGATTGCTCGTCGCGTGCGCGGCGTGGCCCGCGGTGGCGAGCGGGCAGGGGATGCGCTTCGACGATCCGTACGACATCCCCAAGGCGCCGCGGCCGCCGACGCTTCCGGAGCTCACGCACTCGGAGATGGAGGCCACGCTGGAGACGACGGCGGGCGCGCTCCTGCCCAACCCCGGCGGCGATCGCACGCACGCCTACGTGCAGCGCCTGGCCGTGGAGGTTCCCCTCGGGCTGCGGCGGTGGTTCGTGGGGGCGCAGTACGAGATCGGGTCGGCCACCGAGAGCGGCGCCTTCCGCACCGTGGGCGGCAACCTCGCCCTCGACGGGCGCACCCTCTGGGCCACGCACACCGGCCTCGCCCTCGGCGGCGGCATCACCGTGATGCTGCCCACGGCGGCCTACGATCCCAGCGGCCCCGCGGCGCAGGTGGCGCTCGACGCCGCGTCGCTCCGCCCGTGGGACGTGACCTTCTTCGTGCCCGGCGCCTACGGCGTGCGTCCTTACGTCGACGTGCGCGCCCTCGACGGCCCCTTGGTGGTGCAGTTCCGGCAGGGGCTCGACGTCACGCTGTCCACCGGCGCGCTGGCCGACCGCCACTTCTACGCCACGGCGGGCCTGTACCTGGGCTGGCAGGCGCTGCGCGATCTGGCGGTCGGGCTCGAGGCCTTCGAGGCCTACGCCATCCAGGTCCCGGGCGTGCAGGACGGCGCCCGCTCCGCCGTCATCGTCTCCCCCAACGTGCGCGTGGCCCTGCCGTGGGTGCAGCCGGCCATCAGCGCCTTCACCAACGTGGGCACCCCTCTCTACGGCGCCCACGACAGCCTGTGGGGCTTCCGCCTCGCCTTCACCGTCGTCTACGACCCCAGCGCGATGCTCGGCCTGAAGGCGCGCTAGAGCTCGTCCCGAGCGGGTACTCTCGGTGCGCCATGATCGCGCGCATCGCCCTCCGTTTCACGGCGTGGGCCGAGAGGTGGCTGCCGGACGCGTTCGTGTTCGCGCTGCTGGCCACGCTGCTGGTGCTCGCGCTCGGCCTGGGCGTGGCGCACGCGGGGCCGGTCGCGCTGGTGGACAGCTGGGGCAAGGGCTTCTGGGAGCTTCTGCCCTTCACCATGCAGATGGCGATGATCATCGTCACCGGGTACGTGCTGGCCTCGTCGCGGCCGGTGGCGCTCGGCATCGCGCGGCTGGCGCGCCTCCCGCGGACGGCGCGGGGGGCGACGGTGATGGTGGCGCTCTTCTCGATGGCGACGGCGTGGTGCAACTGGGGCTTCAGCCTCATCTTCGGGGCGCTGCTGGCGCGCGAGACGGCGCGGCACCGCCCGGAGGCGGACTACCGGGCGCTGGCGGCGTCGAGCTTCCTCGGCCTCGGCAGCGTGTGGGCGCAGGGGCTGTCGGGCTCGGCGGCGCTCCAGATGGCCACCAGGGACGCCCTCCAGCCGCGGATCCGCGACATCGTGGCGCACGGAGGCGTGGTGCCGGGCGGGGTGATCCCGCTGCGGTACACCATCTTCACCTGGCAGAGCCTGACGTCGGTGGCGGTGGAGATCGTCCTGGTGGCGCTGGTGGTCTTCGCCTACGCGCCGCCGCCCGGGCGCGCGCGGACGGCGGCGGACCTGGGCGTGACGCTGGCGCCCATCGTGGTCGAGGAGGCTCCGCGCGAGGCGCCGCTGACGCCGGGGGAGCGCCTCGAGCACGCGATGGCGCTCAACGTGGCGGTGTTCCTGCTGGGCGCGGCGTACCTCGGCCTGTAC
This sequence comes from Polyangiaceae bacterium, assembly GCA_036560665.1. Lineage (GTDB taxonomy): Bacteria > Myxococcota_A > Polyangia > Polyangiales > Polyangiaceae > Palsa-1150. The sequence goes on along the minus strand of DATBQU010000410.1, from coordinate 4,559 downwards.
GTGGGGCGCGCCACGGACCGGCTCGCGGCCATCAACGTGAACACCATCAACCTGGCGCTGCTGATGCTGGGGGTGCTCCTGCACGGGACGCCGGCGCGGCTGATGCGCGCGGTGCGGGAGGCGACGCCGGCCACGTGGGGGGTGATGCTCCAGTTCCCCTTCTACGCCGGGATCGCGGGGATGATCACGTACACCGAGCTGAGCGCGCGCATCGCGCACGTCTTCGTGGGGATGTCGACGCGCCTCACCTTCCCGCCGCTCATCGCCGCGTACTCGGCGCTGCTGGGGGTGTTCGTGCCGTCGGGCGGCTCGAAGTGGGTGATCGAGGCGCCGTACGTGATGCAGGCGGCGCACGATCTGCACGTGAACCTGGGCTGGACGGTGGCGGTCTACGATCTCGGCGAGGCGCTGGCCAACCTGGTGCAGCCGTTCTGGATGCTGCCGACGCTGGCCATCCTGGGCCTCAAGGCGCGCGACGTGATGGGCTTCACCTTCGTGGTGTTCCTGGTGCTGGTCCCGGTGGTGCTGGGGATGGTGACGCTGCTGGGGGCGACGATGGGCTACCCGCTATAGCGGGGCGAGGATCCCCTCGTCGAGGGCGCGGCGGAGCGCCCGGGCGTTGGCGGCGTGGCCCGGGCGCGAGGCGCGCACGCGGCCGAGGGGCGGCCCGCCGTGCAGGTAGAGGTCGCCGAGGAGATCGAGCAGCTTGTGGCGCGCGGGCTCGTCGGGGGAAAAGGGGCGGCCGGCGTGGTGGATGGCGTCGCGGGCGAGGACGACGACGCAGGCGGGGTCGACGTGGCGGGCCAGGCCGCGCCGGACGAGCTCGTCGATGTCGCGGGCGAGGGCGAAGGTGCGGGCGGGGGCGATGCGGGCGACGAAGTCGCGGGGATCGCCGCGCCAGCGGGCGTCGGCGGCGAGGCGGGCGTCGTCGAGCTCGACGCGGACGGCGACGTCGACGTCCGCGCCGGGGACGAGCTCGTAGCGGCTGGGGCCGACGTCGAGGACGGCCTCGCGCGTGACGCGAAGCCTGGGGCTGCCGGAGGGGACGCGGAGCTCGGCCAGCGCCGCGCACCAGGCGCCGGCCCCCCCGTCGAGGAGCGGCAGCTCGGGTCCCTCGACGGCGATCTCCACGCCCTCGACCACGCCGAGGCCCGCCAGCGCCGCGAAGAGGTGCTCCACCGTGCCGAGGCGCAGCCCGCCGCCGCGTGCCTGCACGGTGGTGGCGCGGGCCGTCGCCGCCACCTCCAGCTGGTCGATGCGCGCCGAGACGCCCCGCGACGACAGGGTCACGGCCCCCGGGCACGCCCCCAGGACGACGCGGGCGCGCTCGCCCGTGTGGAGCCCCACCCCCTCGAGCCTGACCTCCCGGCTCACGTGCTCACGCTGGTCACGGTGGTCATGCTGCTCACGCTGCTCACGAAAGGCCTCGCCCGCACGCGGGTTTACGCGTGGGCGCCGGGGCCGGTCAAGGGACCTGCCGTGAAAGTTGCCGCAGGCCGCGCGATTCGCTAGGGGAAAGGGTGCTGGTGGCCCTCCGGGGTCGCAGACCTCCATGTCGACGAAGCGAGTCCACCTCATCGTTCGCGGGCGCGTGACCGGGACCTTCTTCCGCGCGGCGACGCAGCGCGAGGCGCGCCGGCTGGGGATCACGGGGTGGGTGAAGAACAGGCCGGACGGCAGCGTGGAGATGGTGGGCGAGGGGGAAGAGGAGGCCATCAAGGAGATGATCTCCTGGGCCAACCATGGGCCTTCGGCCGCGCGCGTCGACGACGTGGACGTGCGGTGGCGCGGGTACACCGGCGAGTTCTCCGACTTCCGCATCACGGAGTGACGGGAAGCCGGGCGTGGCGGGCGGGCGTTCCTCGGGAAGAGCGATGACGGCGCGACGCGGATTGACCGGGCCGATGCTGGCGGGCGCGCTGCTGGTGGCGGCGCCCGCGGCGCTGGCGCAGGCGGAGGCCCCGAGCGCCCCGGCGAGCGCGAGCGCGACGCCGACGGCGGCCGCGAGCGCCGCGCCCGAGTCGGGGCTGTCGGCGGCGGAGCTGGAGCGGACCATCGCGCCGCTGGGGCGCGACGCGATCGACGAGCGGCGCGCGGCGGCGAACGCGCTGGTGTCGCTGGGGCCGGACGCGACGGGGGCCATCGCGCAGAAGCTGGCCGAGCTGCGCAAGGGCGGGGACGGCGGCGTGTATGCGGTGGTGAAGGCGCAGCGCGAGCGGGCGTCGAAGGAGTCGGGGACGGACCTGGTGGAGCTGCTGCTCCAGCTCAAGCCCGACGCGGCGACGCAGCGGGCGCTGACCATGACCTGCCTGGTGCGGGCGCTGGCGCACGCCGGGACGACGCCGGCGGCGCGTCAGATCGTGCTCGTGGCTTCGGACGCGGGCGGCGTGCTGCGGCCGGAGCTCGGCCGGCAGATGAAGCAGCTGGGCGACCGCGCGGTGGCCGCGCTGATCGAGGCCAAGAAGGACCCCTCGCAGGAGACGCGGATCTGGGCGGCCAACCTGCTCGAGGCGATGGGCAAGCGGACGGCGGGGGACGCCGTGCAGACCAAGGACAACCAGGTCCTGGCGGACGTGGTGCACGCCTACGCCACGGTGAAGGACCTCGACGCGCTGCCGGTGGTGCTCTCCTTCGTGAACTCGGACCGCGCCCAGGTGCGGGCGGCGGCGCGGGAGGCGACGCTGGCCTACGGCCAGGACGGGCTCTGGAAGCTGCGCGAGGCCTACGCCGCGCTGACCGGCGACCAGGCCCCCGACGGCATCACGGCGGCCGACCTGGCGAAGAAGCTCTTCGACGCCTACGACCGCTACCGCCTCCAGGAGGTCTACGCCCTGCTCGACGACGGTCTGGCCAGGCAGCGGGAGAACAAGCTCGACGAGGCGGTGGCGGACTTCGACAGGGTGCTGGCGCGCCAGCCGCTGCTCGATCGGCGCGCGGAGATGGCCCCCGGGTACCTCGCCTACGGGCAATCGCTGGAGGCCACCGACCGCCCGGCCGCGCTGGCCGCCCTGCGCAAGGCGCTCCGCCTCGACGAGGCGGGCCCCCAGTCGAGCCACGCGCGGAGCGAGATCGCGTACCTCGAGGGCGAGGACCTGCTGGCGCGCGGCGTGGCGGACACCGAGCCGTTCGAGCAGGCGCTGGCGCTCGACCCCCAGAACACGCGCGCGCGCGCGGAGCTCGACCGCCTCCAGGCGGAGAGCGAGTCGAGCAAGGCGCGCGGCTGGCGGCTGGCGGCGGCGGGCGTGGTGCTGCTGCTCGCGCTGGCCGGGATCGTCGTGGTGGGCGGCCGCCGCAAGCCCGCAGCGACCGCCTGACCACCGGTACTCTGCTGCCTACTCGACCTTGGCGCCTTCCGTCGGCGCGGCGGCGGTCGCCTTCTTCGCCGACTTGGCCTTGGCCTTGGCGCCGCCCTTCTGCTCGGGCTCGGCCTCGGCCGCGTCCGTCTCCGCCAGGAGCTCGATGAGCGAGATGGGGGCGTTGTCGCCCCGGCGCGGCCCGAACTTCACGATGCGCGTGTAGCCGCCGGCGCGGTCTGCGTAGCGCTTCGCGAGGTCGAGCAGCACCTTCTCGACGAGATCCACGCGGGTGGTCGCGCCGCCCGTCTCGACGCGGACGCCGAAGCGGGGGATGTACGCCGCGATGTTGCGCGAGGCGGCGAGACGGCGCGCGCGATCCGCCGGCGAGAGCTCCGCCTGCGGCGTGTACGCCACCAGACCGAGACGGCGAGCCTTGGTGATGAGGCGCTCCGCCACGCGGCGGAGCTCCTTGGCCTTGGCGTCCGTGGTCTCGATCCGCTCGTGCAGGATGAGGTTCGCCGTCAGGTTGCGCAACATCGCGCGCCGGCTGCTGGTGTTGCGGTCGAACTTGCGACCCGAGTTCTTGTGACGCATGACTCCCTCGAACTAGTTCTGCTGCTGCTGCTGCTTCCAGCGCTCGAGCATCTGAGGCCAGTTGTCGATCTTCATCCCCAGCGACAGACCCATGTTCGCCAGGATTTCCTTGATCTCCTTCAGGCTCTTGCGCCCGAAGTTCTTGGTCTTGAGCATGTCCTGCTCGGTGCGCTGAACGAGCTCGCCGATGAGCTGGATGTTCGCGTTCTGCAGGCAGTTCGCGCTGCGGACGCTGAGCTCGAGCTCGTCGACGCTGCGGAACAGGTTCTCGTTCAGCGGCTCTTCCTCGGAGCCGCTCGGCGCGTACTGCGTCTCCTCGGTCTCTTCGAAGTTGATGAAGATCGCGAGCTGCTCCTTGAGGATCTTGCCGGCGTAGGCGACCGCGTCCTGTGGCTTCACGCTGCCGTTGGTCCACACCTCGAGGGTGAGCTTGTCGTAGTCGGTCTGCTGACCGACGCGCGCGTTCGTCACCTGGAAGTTCACCTTGCGGATCGGCGAGAAGAGCGAGTCGATCGGGATGACCCCCACCGGAACCTGGGCGCCCTTGTTCCGCTCGGAGGGGACGTAGCCGCGGCCGGAGCCGACAGTCAGCTCCATGCGGAGCTTGGCGCCCTTGGAGCAGGTCAGGATCTTGTGGTCCGGGTTGAGGACCTCGATCCCGTCGGTGAG
>DATBQU010000409.1:0-4196 GCA_036560665.1 Polyangiaceae bacterium | reverse complement strand
TTGCGGAAGTAGGTCATCACCGTCTGCTCGAGGAGCTTCTCGTTGGCCCCGTCGGCGACGAACCCCATGCGGCGGAAGCCGCGCAGCGCCATGGCGCCGTCCTGGGTCATGATGCCCTGGAGCACCTCGAGCGCGCCGTCGACCAGCTCGTCCGAGACCTCGCTGATGGCGCCGAAGTCGAGGACGACGATGCGCGGCTCGCCCTCGGGCCCCTTCTGGACGAGGAAGTTCCCGGGGTGGGGGTCGGCGTGGAAGAAGCGGTCGACGAAGAGCTGCTTGTAGAACGACTGCACCAGGCGCGTGGCCAGGCGGGTGCGATCGACGCCTATGCGATCGAGCTCGTCGAGGTGGGTGATCTTCACGCCGTCCATGAAGGACATGGTGAGGATGTCCTTGTCGGTCCACTCGTGGACCACCTCGGGGAAGAGGATGTCCTTCTCCGCGGCGAAGTTCCTCGCCATCCGCTCCATGCACGCCGCCTCGTGCACGTAGTCCGTCTCGCGGCGCAGGAGGTCGACCAGCGACCGGTGCACCGTCTCCAGGTGCTGCATGGGAAACCAGCGCTTGATGACGCGGATGACGACCTTGAGCGTCGCCATGTCGATGCGGATGACCTCGCGGATGTGCGGGTAGAGGATCTTGACCGCGACCTTGCGCCCGTCCTTCAGCACCGCGGCGTGCACCTGCCCCAGCGACGCCGCGGCGATGGGCTCGCGCTCGATGGAGGAGAAGCACGCCTCGGGCGACCTCCCGAAGCTCGCCTGGAAGGTGCGCTCCACGTCGCGGAAGGGGTGGGGCGGCACGTGGTCCTGGAGGCTCTCGAGCTCGCGCGTGTAGGCGCGCGGCAGGAAGCCGCCGAGGATGCTCAGCACCTGGCCGAGCTTGATGAAGACGCCGCGCAGACGCAGCATCCCGCGCAGGAGCCGCCTGGCGTTGCGCTCGTCGACCTGCTCGCGGCGCGCCTTCAGCCAGGGGGCGGTGCGCTCGCCGCGGCGACGGAAGATCCGCACCAGGGCGAAGTGCCAGAGGTAGCTGGCGAGGATGAGCGCGAAGAGCGAGAGCGCGCGGACGAGGCGCAGCATGGGCTAGTCGCCCCCCAGCGAGGCCGCGAGGCGCCGCGCGTCGGCGAGCTGCTTCTCGGGCTCGCCCGCGCCCATGGTGATGGTGAGCCGCCCGCCGCCGATCTCCGACTTGACGACCGGCGCCGAGTCGACGCGGCCGTCGACGAGGATGGCGAGACGGCGCTGCACCCAGTCGCGCGTGGCCACGCGGAAGCGCTCGGCGGCGGGGGGGCGCAGGGTGACCAGGACGTACCAGCCGGAGAGGCCCTCCGTCTCCTGACCGACGTCGGCGTGAGCCACGTCCTCCGTGCCGAGGATGGGGTCGCCGGTGAGGACCAGCGTGCGCAGGGCGACCGGCCGCCAGACGGTCGGGGGGTCGTCGACGGGCTCGAGGACCTCCTGCCACGCCCAGCGGTCCCCCTGCGGCAGGGCGTGCCCCTCCAGCCAGGGCTTCAGCCGCGCCCACGCCGCCTCCCGGGTCTCGCTGGCGCCGGGGACGATCCGCGCGTAGAGGCTGGTGCCCTGCTTGCCCGGGCCGAGCGGGACCGCCTCGCGGTAGAACGCCGCGCCCTCCGGCGCCGTGTCGTCGGCCTCGTCCTGGAAGGGGGCCGCGGCGTCGTCCACCCGCACCACGGCGATCTGCGCCCGCGGGCCGGTCAGGACCGGGGCCGTCACCAGCGGCACGCGCCACACCGCGACGGCGACGGCGAGCAGGCCCATGAGCGCGATGGTGCGGGGCATCTGGACGGGCGCGGCGATCGGCGCCCGCGGAGCCTCCTCCTCCGGCGGCGCATCGAGCCCCAGTCCGCCGAGCACGGCCGACGCGCGCGCGGCCTCCGCCGACGGGACGAAGACCTCGACCGGCGCGTAGGGTCCGAACGCCTGCAGGAGCGACGCGGCGCCGAGGCCCCGCGCGTACGCCGGTATCCCGCGCTGCGCGAGCGCGGCGCACAGCGGGGCGGCGGCGTAGGTCCGTCGCTCCTCGGCCACGACGACGAGGTCCCGCCGGCGCAGGTGCATGGCCAGCGCGCCGGCCACGTCCCAGACCACGGCGGCCACGATGGCGATGGACACGTAGGCGGCGCCCGGCGCCACCCGCGCGCAGGCCAGACCGCCCACGACGAGCAGCGCGATGTACGCGACGGTCGGCGGCATGGCTCCCCACAGCGCACCGGCCGCGGTCGAGACGTCGACGTCGAGACCGAGCCGTCGCAGCAGCGCCGCCACCTCGTCGGTGCGGTGCATGAGCGGCGCCGCGGCGAGCGTGGCGCCCATCGCGGCCGCCAGCAGCACGAAGCCCTGGTCGCGCGCCAGGAGCTCGGCCAGCGCGCGGGTGGGCAGGTGGAAGCTCGCCAGCGTGGCCGGCAGCACGAGGAGCGCCGAGGCGAAGGTCACGGGGACGATGGAGCTGGCGGGCACGGGGACGATCGGCCGCCTGCGCCCGCCCACGGCCACGAGCGTCGCCACGAAGATCGTGATCATGGCAACGATCAGCACGGTGGCGGAGCGCGGGCCCTCGCGCGACGCACGGCGGAGCGCGTCGCCGCCCGCCAGCTCGGCCACGGCGGAAGTCGCCCAGAGGAGGACGAAGCCGTTCGCCAGCCCGCGGCGGGTGACCCAGCGCGCCGCGACGGCGAGCAGGCACGTCCCCGCGACCAGCGTCGCCATCACCGTCAGTTGCTGGGGCCAGCCGTGCAGGGCGCCTTCCCCGGAGAGGAACGCCGTGACCCCCAGCGCCTGGAGCACGGCGAGCAGCACGGCGAGCCCGTTCGAGGCGCGCTCGAGCTTCGCCCGCGTCGCCGGACGGTGCCGAGCCAGCCGCCATCGCGGGACGCAGAGGGCGACGAGCTCGACCAGGCCGTACGCCGTCAGAAAGGGGACCAGCCCCAGACCCGCGATCGACATGTCCCGCCCCGCGGGCCCGGCGTCGACGTGGGGGAGCGGCACGCGGGTGGCGAGCACCATCAGCGCCGGTCCCGCCAGGGTGGTGACGACCCGCTCCACCAGCGAAACGGGGCGGGTGCGTGGCTCGCTCACGCCGCGATCATAGCCGAACGTCTGTGGCCGAACGTCGCCGTGCTCGCGGGCACGATGGCTAGAGCGTCCCGTCGTCGGGCAGGCCCGTGCTGTCGAAGGCCCAGTACCGGCCGTGGTGCGACAGCAGCCGGACGGCCCCGGCGTCGTCCTTGAAGACCAGCTTCCGCACCGCGGGCTCGGCCGCGGCGTCGGTCGGCATGCCCTTGGGCGCCTTGACGATGACGAGCGGGAACGCGCGCGCGTACTTGCAGCGCGGGTCGTAGTCCTCTCCGCTGAACTCCCAGCCGCGGGCGGGCCACGCCGGCTGCGCGCCCGGCTTGAAGCGCACCGGCACGCTGAGGTACCGCGCGAAGGCGAACGCCCACTGCCCGTGCTTGCGCGCGGCGTAGTAGGCCGCCAGGTGCGTGAGCGTCCCGTTGCGGAAGGCGAAGGTGCCGGGCTCCCAGATGACGGCGGTGGCGTTGCCTCCGGGCGGCAGGTCGTCGATGACGCGGGAGGCGTCGTTCGTCTCGTAGGCGTACGCCGCGCAGTGGAGGAGCGTGTTCACGCCCGCCGCGACGCCGAGCCGCAGCATCCAGCGGTGCGCGCGGGCCGCCCGCGCCTGCGGGAAGCGCGGCGTCGCCAGGAGCGCCCCGAGCACGGCCCACTGCGCGAGCCGCGGGAAGATGAGGTGCGTGCCCACCGCGACCATGGGCGTCGCGAAGTACGCCAGCACGAGCACGACGAAGGGCGCCACGACGGGCGGCGGCTCCTCGCGCGCCACGTCTCCCGCGCGCCGGCGCTTCCACGACAGCCACTCCGACCAGCCCATGAGCGCGATGGACAGCCACAGAACGACCTGGTCGCTCGCGTCCCAGAACAGGTCCGTCGCGAAGGCGCCGAACCACATGAACTTCTCCCACAGCGGCGGCGCGCTCCCCTCCAGCGTCGGGTCCCGGTACATGTTCGGGTCCCACACGTACTGCCGGCGATACACGGCGACGCAGTAGAGGCAGCCGATGAGCAGTGGCCCCACGGCGATGGCGGCCCGCAGGGCGATGCGCAGCAGGCGCTTCCAGGGCGAGCCCCCGCGTGGGGTGGAGCGCCACGCCATCTCCA
>DATBQU010000408.1:0-2949 GCA_036560665.1 Polyangiaceae bacterium | reverse complement strand
TCATCGGCGCAGGGCTCGTCGGCACGGGCGTCATCTTGCTGCTGACCGACCACTCGTCGACGGAATCGCCGCCGACGGCCGATGCGCGCCGCGCATCCAAGCCCAAGTTCGACGTCGTGCCGGCGGTCGGCTTCCAGGGCGGCTCGGTCGACCTGCGCGTCACCTTCTGAGCCAGCCTGACGCCGCCCTGACGTCGGCTCGACTCGGCTGCTGCCGTCAGCGACCGCCGAGCACGTCGGCGAGCGTGTAGCGGCCGGGCGCCTTGCCGGCGATCCAGGTCGCGGCTCGCAGTGCGCCGTGCGCGAACACGTCGCGGCTGGTCGCGCGATGGGTGAGCTCGAGTCGCTCTCCGCCCCCGAGCACGTGGACCACGTGGTCGCCGACGACGTCGCCGCCGCGCAGCGCGTGCATCCCGATCTCGGCGGACGGGCGCGCGCCGGGACGACCCTGACGACCGTGCACCAGCTGCGGCGAGCCGTCGCGACCCGCCTGGACGGCCTCGGCGAGGCGCAGCGCCGTGCCGCTGGGGGCGTCGACCTTGGCGCGATGGTGGGTCTCGACGATCTCGACGTCCCAGTCCGCGAGCGCCGCGGTCGCCTCTGCGACGAGGCGCGCGAGCACGTGGACTCCGACGCTCATGTTCGGCTCCCAGAGCACGGCGACGCGCGCGGCGGCGCGATCGAGCGCGGCGCGCGCGGCTTCGTCCAGCCCGGTCGTCCCGCTCACCATGGCCGTCCCCGCCGCGGCCGCGATGGGCGCCAGCGCGACGGTCGCCGACGGCGTCGAGAAGTCGATCGCGACGTCCGCCCGCGCGTGCTCGAGCGCGGCCAGCCCGTCCACCACGCATATCCCCGTCGGCCCGATGCCCGCGAGCTCGCCGACGTCGCGCCCGATCTCGGTCGAGGCCACCGCGCACACGAGCTCCACGCCCGCCTCGCGCGCGAGCCGCACGACCGCCCGGCCCATGCGACCGCTGGCGCCGATGACCGCGAGCCGCATTTACCGCCCGCCCCTCGCGTACGCGTCGAGCACCGCGCCGAGCTGCTTGCGCGCCCCTTCGGTGCAGACCACGAGCGGGCCGCGCACGACGTCCTTCATCGCGCCCCGCATGGCGAGCGCCGCCTTCACCGGCGAAGGGTTCGCCTCCAGGAACATCGCCTCGTGAACCGGCAGCATGGCCAGGTGCGCACGCCGCGCCTCGTCCCACTTGCCGTCGAGGGCGAGCCGCGTGGCCTTCGCCACGTCGCCGGGCAGGAGGTTCGACGTCACGCTGATGACCCCGCGCGCGCCCACCGCGATCATCGGCAGCGTCAGCGCGTCGTCGCCGCTGAGGACCGTCATGCGCGCGCCCATGATCTGCGCGATCTTCTGCGCGCGAAGGACGTTGCCCGTCGCCTCCTTGGTCGCCACCACGTTGGGCGCGGCCTCGGCGATGCGCGCCAGCGTCTCGGCCGCGAGATCGGTGCCGGTGCGGGCGGGGATGTTGTAGACGACGACGGGCAGCTTCACGCTCTTCGCGATCGCCACGAAGTGGGCCAGCAGGCCGTCCTGCGTCGGCCGGTTGTAGTACGGCACGACGACCATCACGGCGTCGGCCCCGGCGCGCTCGGCGTGCACGGCCATCGCGATCGCCTCGCGGGTCGAGTTGGATCCCGCCCCGGCCACGACCTGCGCCCGCCCCTTGGCCTTCGCGATCGTGCGCTCGACGACCTGGCCGTGCTCCTCGTGCGACAGGGTGGGGCTCTCGCCGGTGGTGCCGCACGGGACCACGCCGGTGACGCCGCCGGCGATCTGAGCTTCGATCAGCGCGTCGAACGCATCCCAGTCGATGGGCTCGCCCGGCGCGTCGCGGAACGGAGTCACCAGCGCGGTGTACGTGCCTTCGATGCGCATGCCGCGACGGTAGCGCGCGGCGGCGTGGGGGTCACGTTTCGAAGGGCGCCTGCAGCTCCGCTCCGCCGAGCTGCGAGAAGAAGTTGTCGCGCCGGCAGACGTCGTCGAGCCAGGCCGCGTCTTCGCCTTCGATGCGCCCGGTCTCGAGCAGGTGGCCCAGGTGCCTGAGCCGGTGGGTATGCGACCGGATGCGCGCCTCGGCGTAGCGGGTGGCCGTGCCCGTCTTGATGATGAAGGGCCAGTCGCTCGACTGCAGCAGGAGCAGCTCGCGGATGGCCTGGTCGAGCGCCTGCCCGGCCCGGCCCTCGGCCCCGCGGTGCTTGTCGACGAGCCACCGGGCGTAGCGCGTGGCGTGGTGCACGTGCCGCCAGGTCCAGGCCGCCTCCTGCCCGACCCAGACCTCCCCGTACCCTCCCGCGCCCCACGAGCTCGCGCTCGGCGTGGCCTGAGCGCACACCGGATGGCGGTCGAGATACTGGCGCAGCGTGATGGCTGCGACGTCGTCGCCTCCGGCCGCGTGCATCCGCCGGAACACCTGCTCGAGGAACATCGGCCCCTCGAACCACCAGTGGCCGTAGAGCTCCGCGTCGTACGGGGCCACGACGATGGGCGCCGTGGCCATGGTGCCCGCCAGGTGCCGGAGCTGCGCGGCGCGGTTGAACACGAAGTTGCCCGCGTGCTCGGCCGCCCGCTCGGCCGCGATCCCCGGCTGGTACGCCTGCTTGTCGGCGCCCTTGCCCGTGATCCGGAAGTACTTGAGCCCCGTCATCAGGCGCGAGCCGTCGCCCGCGACCTCTTCCTGCAGCTGCTCCGGCGGCAGGTCGAAGCCGATGTCGCGGTAGAAGTCGCGATAGAAGACGTCGCCCGGATAGCCCTCGTCGCGCGACCACACCTGCTTGCTGGACTCTGCGTCCCGGCCGAAGAAGGCGACCCCCGACGGGCTGCAGATGGGAGCGTGGACCCCGTAGGTCGGCCGCGGCCGCGCGTGCTCGATGCCGTGCGTGTCGAGGATGGTGAAGCCGATGCCGGCGCGGGCGATCTCCTCGTCGAAGCTCG
>DATBQU010000407.1:0-10684 GCA_036560665.1 Polyangiaceae bacterium | reverse complement strand
GAGGCTCCGCAGCTGGTGGATGGCGCCGTAGACGGTGTACCCGTCGCCCGTCTTGATGGGGGTGCTGGGCAGCGACGGCGGCGCGGGGAGATTCGCCTTCTTGCCGGACCACGCGGGCTGCGGCTTGTACGGATTGTCATCGCCGCCGCAGCCGGCGGCGGCCGCGAGGAGCGTGGCGATTCCGAGCGTGCGCAGCGCGTGCCTGGCCAACGTGTGCATGTGCCCTCTCGTCTCCTCCCGCTCGAAACAACGCGGCTTTGGACGAGTAACACGCTCGAAAGACGACCGACAAGGCCCCTTTTTTGGGCCGAGCTTTCGGGTCCCTTGCCGCCCGAGGCGCGTGCGCGAGCCGGGCGACCTCACGCCGACAGCGGATCTTTGCGGCGGAGCCCCGGCTCACGTGCCCCGGTCTCCTGCCGCGCCGGGCCCAGCTGGAGCGCGTCGACGTCGCCGGCGCGGACGATGTCGCCCGTGCACCGCGCCACCAGCCGCTGAACGATCGCGGCGAGCTCGGCGTCTTCTCCGGGGAACGGGTACTCCACCAGACGCGCGTAGGCCGCCTGCTCGATGCCCACGGGCCGCCCGATCAGGCGCAGCCCTTCCCGCGCGAGGCGATCGGTGAGGATGGCGCGCAGGTCCTCGGGGCGGTCGGCCAGTCGCGGCAGCACCACGGGCGCGGAGCAGGCATCGGCCAGGTGTGGGACGAGCGATGGGTCCAGGCGCGCCTGGGCCAGGAGCGCCTCGGGCTGGACCACCCCCGTCAGCGCGAGCTGGACGTCGAGCACGCCGGGGCGCTCCCACGGGACGCGCTTCTCGGTCAGCGCGCGCGCCACGAGCCGCTGCACCTCCGGCGGCAGGGCGGCCCCGTCGAGGAGGACGAGCATTCCTCGGTCCGCCAGGGCGAGGGGCGAGGCGCTGGGGTCCACCCAGCGCGCCAGATCGTGCTCGCGCCCGCTGGTCGCGTCGACCAGCACCAGCGGAGCGTCGCGACGGGCCCCCGCGAGGTGCGCTCGCGCGAGGTACGGCACCGGGTCCACACCGCTCGGGGCGACGACCGCGATCGGGGCGGAGACCAACGTACGACGCTCGAGCGCCTCCAGGGCCATCCGCGACGCAGCCGAGTACACGCCGACCGTGGCGGGGCGAGCGAGGCGCGTGGCGGCGAGCCCGTCGCGCCCGACGTCGAGCGCACGCTCGTGACGCAAGCGTTCGACGCCCTGTTCTGCCGCGTCGGCGCGCGCCATGGCGTCGTGGGTACGTGCGAGCATTCGCGCCAGCGTCCCGCGCGCGCGGCACACCGCCGCCAGGCGATCGGCCACCTCCTTCAGCGCCCGCACCTCCTCGAGCGTCGGCGGCTCGTCGCGCTCCACGCGCGGCACCATCAGCACGCCTTCCGTTTCGCCCTCGGAAGCGACGACGGTCGCCAGCATTCCCCGCCGGTCGTTCATCCACTTGGCCAGCGGGCGCAGCTCCGGGCGCCGCACCTCGAGCGCATCGAGCACGTCCGCACGGAGAGTGGCCTCCGGCTCGCCCGCCGCGACGAGGACGAGCGCCTCGGGCAGCTCACCGTCACGCTCGTGCGCGTACCCTGCTGCGTCGACCGTGGTCAGCCGCGTCGGCGAGAAGGTCCACAGCTCGGGGGACGGCGACGACGGGCCACCCGGCGCGCGCAGCGCGAGGAGCACCGCGCGAACCGCATCATCCGGGTCGGCTCGGGAAGCCTCGACGCAGGCCTGTGCAAACGCGTCGAGCCACGCGCCGCGCGCCGGGCGGAGGGGCCCTTCGAGGGCGGGCGCGGCGGCGCCGATGGCCAGGGCGGCAGCGGCGGTCAGCAGCGTCGCGCCCCACGCATCCCAGGCGCGGCCCGCCGCCGCCGACGCTCCCAGGAGGGCGACGCCGCCCCCCACGATCGACAGGAGCACGACCCGTCGCGTGAGACGGGCCACCCGGACGGCGTCCGCGCCGAGCGCAGCCGCCCCGATCACGGCGCTGGTCAACGCCACGACGAGCCGCCCGACCTCGACCGCCTGGGCGCGGCCAATCAAGCCGACCACCAGCCCCGCGGCAGAGGCCGTACCGAGCAGTCCCCGGATGGCCGTCGTGCGCTCGACGACGCCGAGCTCCATCCGCCGGCGCCGGAGGGTCCACTCGGTAGCGACCAGCAACACGCCCATGCTCAGGGCCGCGGCTCCAGCGCCCCAGGCGCCTGCGTGGTCGGTCATCCACGCCGTCGCCGCGCGGGTCGGGGCGAGGAGCGCGACGAGCGCCGCCCACCAGGCCACCGCGATCACCACGGCGCTCCCTACCGGCGACAGCCCCCGCCCGCGCACGACCCCGCCCGCCGAGTGGATGCGCGCGATCGCGACACAGGCCGCCATCGCGCACGCCATCGCGCCGAGCGCGCCGAACGCGTCGAGACCGCGGTGATGCGCCCGGGCGCCGAGAGAGGCCACGACGACCGCGAGCCCCCAGCCGAGCGTGCGCGGGAGCCCCGTCGCCCGGCGCGTGATGACGAGGGCGATGGTCATCGCCAGGGCGCCCACGAGCCACGCCTGCGGCTCGGCCCCGCCATCCACCCAGATCGCGAGCGCCGCCACGTACGCGACGCTCACGAGGGGAAGGAGGCGCGTCCTCCACGGACGGATCGGCTGGGCGTTCGCGGGCGTACTCATGAGCGACGACGAGGCGCTTCCGGGCGAGACACGGTCCGGCGCAGCCATTGAAGGTATCGCACGTCCGCTGGCGCGCCGCCGTTCGCTGTGGTGTCGTTACGGGCCATGCTGGCCAGGCAGGCCCACCGTCAGCGGAGCGCAGCCTTCTTGAGCCTCGGCGCATGGCTCGCGGCCCGTGGCGGCCTGGCGGCGGTCGGCCTGGCGCTCTCCGTGCTCGGCGCGATGGTGTCGGTGGTCGTGGCCTTGGCGATGCCGGCAGACGGCGGCGCCGGGGTCGCCCAGCTTCCGACGGTGGCCTCGAGCGCCATTGCATGGAGCGCGGGGGTGATGCTGGCGTTCGGCGCGGCGCTGCGTGCGCTCCGCCGCGACCGCGAGGATGGCGTGATGGCGCTCGTCCGCGCGCGCGGCGGGAGCGTCGGCGGTTACGTATGGGGTCGGGTCGGGGGGCTTGCGCTGGTGCTCGGCGTCGCCGTCGGTGGCGCGACGCTCGTGGCATGTCTCGCGGCCACATCGGTGGCGCGACCTTCGACGCTGGTCCTCCGTTCCAGCGCAGCCGCCATCGTGTACGCGCTCGCCTTCGCCTCGACCGTCGGACCTGTGGCCATGGCCTCGCTCGGCGCCCGCACGCGCGCGGGAGGCTACTTCACGTTGCTGGCCGTACTGGTCGTCCCGGAGCTGCTCTCGCCCTGGACGTCCGCGCTCCTGCCCCGGGGATGGCACGAGCTCACCTCGATTCCCGCCGCGCTCTCCGCCGTACGGTCGGGCATCGCCTACCCACCGGTGGGCACCGCGCATCTGGCCCGGGCGCTCGCCGGGCTGGCCGCGGTCGTGGCGGTCTCGCTCGTCGTCGTCGCCGCGCGCGTCGTCCAGCGCGACATCGGGGAGCCGGCGTGATCACGCTCGAAGCCGTCGCGGCGCGCCGAGCCCCGCTGACGCTGGCGAGCATCACCCTGGACTGGGGTCCCGGGGTGCACGCCGTGGTGGGAACGCCGGCCGACGGCGGGCCATTGCTGCTGGCGCTCGTCGCTGGAGCGGCCCGGACGCGCAAGGGCGGCATTCTCGTGCTGGGGGCCGATCCCACGGATGCGGCCGTGAGAGTGCAGGTCGCGTTCGTGCCGCTCCGGCCGGCGCTGCCGGACGCGCTGCGCGTGGGCGAGGTGCTCGAGGTGGCTGCCTCCGTACGAGGTGAGCCGCCGCGCGATCCCGTGACACGCCTGGCGACGCTGGGGGTCGAGGCCCTGGCGGCCCGAGCGGTGCGCGATCTCTCGGACGCGGAGACACGGGCCGTGGCGCTGGCGGAGGCGACGACCTCGACGCGCGCGCGCGTGATCCTCGTCGAGGAGCCGCTGGTCGGGGTCGACCCTCGTGCGGAGGCGCGTCTGCCTCTCGTCCTGCGCGGGCGTGCGCGCGACGGCTGCGCCGTCGTCCTGGCGACGGCTTCGTTGCGCGACGCAGGGGAGCTGGCCGACGACCACGTCCTGCTGCGCTCGGGGGCGATCGCGGGGCGGGCAGCCTCGCCGACGACGCTCGCGCCCTTCTCGCCGTCGGGCGTGCGCATACGCGTCGTTGCCAGCGACCCGCGCGCGCTGCTCGCCGCGCTGGCCGCCGAAGGTGAGGTCGAGGCGGTGGCACGACGCGAAACGGCGGTCGTCGCGCGTGGACGCGACACGACGGCGCTCGCGGAGGCGGTCGGGCGCGCAGTCCTGGCATCGGGCGTGGAGGTGGTGGAGATACGGATCGAGCCGCCTTCCCTCGGGGAGGCCGGCGCGGCCTCCGCGGGCATCGCCGCCGCGACGTACGAGGCCGCTCGAGCGCAGACCCGCGCCGGACTGGCGTCGCCCTCGTCCAGGATCCCGCCTCCGGAGGGCACGCCTTGATCACCGCGCTCGCTCGCCAGCCTCTCGGAAGACTCCTCCGCACGCCGCGTGCGTGGCTCACCGGGGGCGCGTGGTGCGTGCTCGCCCTGGGCTTCGCGATCGTCGCTCGGTCGCAGCAGTCTTCGCATGGCGCGGATCACGTCCTGGTCGGCGCTTACGGTGCGCTGGTCCTGCCCCTCGTGGCGTACGTCCTCGTCGGCGCCACGCTCGGTCCGCGCTCGCTGGCGGCATCGATCGCCCCCCTCGTCTCCTTCGGCGCTCCGCCCGGGCGCGCCGCGGCGGTCTCCGTCGGCGTCGCCGTCGTGGCCTGCACGCTGGTCGGAGCGTTGCTCGCTTCGACCGTCGCGCTCGTCGCCCACGGGGAGGCCGACCCGCCACTCGCGCGAGACGCGTTCGCCAGCGCGTACGCCGGGGGACTGGGCGGCGCGGCGTACGCTGCCTGGTTCGCGCTCGGCGCCAGCCTCGGGAAGCGCGGCGGTGGGCGCTCCGTGCTGCTCGTCCTCGACTGGGTGCTCGGCGCTGCCGGGGGCGCTTCGGCGCTCCTCACGCCGCGCGCGCACCTGCGCAACCTGCTGGGCGGTACCTCTCCGATGGATCTGCCCGAGCGCGCCAGCGCCGCGGCCCTCGTGACCCTCGCGCTCGTGTGGATACTCGTCGCCGTCCGCCGCGCGCACCCGAGGTAGTCCCCGGGTCAGCTCGGGTCGACCGGGCGCAGCAGCTCCTCGAGCCGCGCGCGCGTCTCGCTCGTCATGTCGAGTGGGCGCCCCTCGAGGACGAAGTCCCCTTCCGGCTGCTTCCGCGCGGTGTGTACCTTCACTCGCAGTGCCGCCGCCGGAGATCCCTCGAGCGTCCCCTCGATGCGCGAACCGGGGGGAGACGGCACGCTCGACCGGAGCACGATGGCGTTCGCCTCGATGGCTACGACGCGTGCGTGGCCCCCCTTGGCCCATTTCACGTGGGCGCTCATCGCGCCCTCTGCCGGGCCACCTGACGCGCCTCGCGATCGGCGTCTCGCTTGGCGATGTCCGCGCGCTTGTCGTAATGCTTCTTGCCTTTGCCGACGCCGATCTCGACCTTGACGCGTCCGTTCTTGAAATAGAGACGGAGCGGCACCGCCGTGGCGCCCTCTCGAGACAGCGCCTTGTCGATCTCCCCGATCTCACGCGTGTGCATGAGGAGCTTCCGCGACCGACGCGTCTCGTGCGGAAACGCGCTCGCCTGCTGGAAGGGGGCGACGAACATCTGTTTCAGCCAGGCCTGGCCGCTCTCGACCGCCACGTAGGCGTCGGCCACGTCGACCTTGCCGGCGCGCATCGACTTCACCTCGCTGCCGACGAGCGCGATACCCGCCTCGTAGCGATCGGCGATGTCGTAGTCGAACAGGGCGCGCCGGTTCTTGACGATGAGCTGGTCACCCTGCGCCTTGGCCATCGAGGCGATGCTTAGCACGCATCCTCGGCTAGGATGCCGCCCTGCCCCATGCCCAGCGAGGTGAAAGGCGCGTGGTTTCTGACCGCCCGCCGTTACATCCTGCAAGACCACGGGCAAGACGTGTTCGCACGGTACATCGAGGCCGCGCCGGCGGAGTGGCGCGCCGACATCGAGGATCCGGTGCTGTCGCGCTGGTACCCCGAGCGCATGATGCTCGGCGCCTGCTCGGCGTTCTACGAGGCGGTCGCCGCCCGCGACGACAACAAGTTCAACGACGCCATGGAGGCGTGCACGGTGCTCGGGACGCACTGGTTCGTGCAGATGCTCGCCTCGGTCACTACGCCGCGGTATCTCCTGCGGCTCCTGCCAGCGGCCCTGCGTCAGGTCCGGCGCGGCCCCGTCCGCCTGGCCCTCGACCTGCGTGAACGCGACGCGACGCTGACCTTCCAGCATCATCCCTTCGCCGACGACCACTGTTACCGACTGGCGACGCCGGCCATCATGCGGGCCATCCTCCGCCTGTGCGTCGGGCAGACCGCGCGGGCCACGCTGGTGGGCTTCGACAAGACCACGCAGGTGGTCAAGGTCGGCTGGTGACCCGGGCCTCGGCGCGTCAGCCGCCGTCGGCGCGCGGGAGCTCCTCGCCGTCGTAAGGCAAGTGGAACGGGGGTTCGGGCCGCTCGAGGCCCAGCTTGCGCTCGAGCGTCGCTACCCGCTCGCGCAGCTGCTCGTTCTGCTCGGCCAGCGCGCGGATCATGTCCGTCACCGGATCGGGCAGGTTGGCGTGATCGAGCGACGCGTCGAAGCGCGCGTGCTTGGGCACGATGATCCGCGCCGGTACGCCGACCACCGTCGCCTCGGGCGGGACGTCGCGCACCACGACGCTGCCGGAGCCGATGCGAGCGTGATCGCCGACGTGGATCGCGCCGAGGATGCAGGCGTTGGAGCCGATGACCACGTCGTTGCCCACCTGCGGGTGGCGAACCTTGCGCTCGAGCGACGTACCGCCGAGGACCACCCCCTTGTAGAGGAGGCACCCGTCACCCACGGTGGCCGTCTCGCCGATGACGATGCCCATCCCGTGGTCGATGACGACGCGACGGCCGAGGCGCGCGGCCGGGTGAATCTCGATGCCCGTGACGAAGCGGTTGGCATGCGCCAGCAACCGGGCACCGAGCTTGCGGTCGTGGTTCCACAGCGCGTGCGACGCGCGGTGGAGCCACAAGGCGTGCAGCCCCGGGTAGACGAGCGCGACCTCGAGCGCGGAGCGGGCGGCCGGGTCGTTGGCGCGGATGGCGCGGATGTCCTCGGCGGCGAGCTCGGCTCCTCGCAGCAGCTTCTTCGCCAAGCGGATCGGCCCAGGCATCGCGTTCTCGCGGGAGCTTAGCATCCCCTGCGACTACGCTAGGCTCGTGCGCCGCGTGACCGATCCGCTCGTCCTGGCGCCTCCCCGCATCCGCCCGTGGCGCCGGCGCCGCGTGGAGCGGGTCGGCTCCTACCGGGTCTTCGCGGTGGATCGCCTGGAGCTCGAGGACGCCGAGGGCGAGGCGCGCGGCGACGCCTTCGCCATCCGTTGCGACGACTGGTGCAACGTGGTCGCCGTGACGCCCGACGATCACGTCGTCCTGGTCTGGCAGTACCGCTTCGGCACCGAGGCGCTCTCGCTGGAGATCCCCGGTGGCGGGGTCGAGCCGGGTGAGGCGCCGGTGGACGCGGCGCGACGCGAGCTGCGGGAGGAGACCGGCTACGAGGCGGAGGCGTTCGAGCCGTTGCTGGTCGTCGAGCCGAATCCCGCCATCCAGAGCAACCGTTGTTTCACCTTCCTCGCGCGTGGCTGCCGCCCCAGCGCGTCGACGTCGTTCGACGCCCAGGAAGAGCTGGAGACGGTGCTGATCCCGGCGGCGCGAGTGGCCGACCTGCTCGACGGCGGCCAGGTCAGCCACGCCCTCGTGCAGAGCGCGCTCGAGACGTTCTGGCGCAAGCGCGGGGCGTAGCTGCCTCAGGCCTCCTCGGCGTCGTCGTCGTCCCGGTCGACCGCGCAACCGATGGCCACCGTCCCGCTCTCCATCGCCGCGGGGACGCCGTCGGAGTCGAGCCCGTCTCCGCGCAGCCGCGCGAAGCGATCGACGACACCCGATGGACGCGGCAGCCTCATCTCACCCGTCACCTCGTCCTCGTCGTCGGCTCCGGCCTCTCCGAATGCGCGAGCCAGGGCGTTGCGCAGGACCCAGCGCCCGTCGCCCACTCCCATGGTGAGGGCGACGCGACGCAGGTCGTAGCCCAGGGCGCCGGCGTGCGGGTAGCGGCGCATCGGATCGCGCTCGAGGGAGCGGGCCAGGAGCGCATGCAGCGGCGGGGGCAGGTGCGGCTCGAACATGCTCTGGTGCACGATGCCCTCACGCGCCCAGGCCAGCGCTTCGGAGTCGCTCACGAAGGGCGGGAAGCGCGGACCGACCAGCATCTCGCGCAGGATGACGCCGAGCGAGAAGACGTCCGACCGCGCGTCGCCGATCTGCCCGCGGGCCACCTCGGGCGCGAGCGCCCGCACCCGGCGGGCGAGCCCACGTACGCTCCGCACCATGGAGGCCGCCCGCGCGGCCGCGGCGACGGCGAAGTCGCTCACCTTGACCTCGCCCTGCCACGAGAGCAGCACGTCGGACGTCGACAGCTCGCCGTGCACGACACCGAGGCGCACGCCCTCCGGCGAGCTCGCCAGGCGCGCCCCGGCCAGGGCCTCCGCGATCTCGATGCCCAGGAACAGCGCCAGATCGAGCGTCACGCGCTCCCTGCGCCGCGCGCACTGGGCCATCAGCGTCGACAGCGTGCGCCCCTCCACCAGCTCCTCGATGGCGTAGGGCTGCGCCGGACCGAGGAGGCCGAAGTCCTCGACCCGCACCACGTTGGGATGACGCACGCACGCCGAACGTCGCGACGCGCTCGCGAGCGAGGCGAGGACCGCGTCGTGCTCGTCGCTGGCGATGACGTCGAAGACCTTCACCGCCACGGTACGGGTCAGCGCGAACCCGCTCTCGTAGACCCCTCGGTACACCGTGGCCATGCTGCCACGCCCGACCTGCGCCCCGATGCGTACGCTCCGCCCGTCACCCAGCGGGATGTCGGTCTGAGGGGGCGGGATGAGCGGCGTTGCGCGTGCCATGACGTGGCTCTTTCGATCAGCGGTGCTCGCCCTTCCTTGGATTGCAACCGGCGAACCGCGCTCGACATGCCCCGGCCCCGACACGTTGCCACGCCTTTTCGAGATGTTGCGCAGGCGTCCTCGCCCATCGTGGATCCGATCGGATCCACGCGCTCGGATCCTGCGCGTGTGTGTGACCCCGTGCGTCGATGCTAACCTCGGGCCCCCGATGGCTGCGGGCACCCCGACGTGGCGCGAGGTCGAGGACCTGGTGGGCGAGCTCGAGGAGCTGCAGCGCCGCAAGGTGCTCGACCTTGCCCGCCGTCTACGACCGGGGCTCACCCTCGAGGACATCGCCAACCCCCACGACTTCCCCGAGCTGGGCGACCTCGACTGGCAGTACGAGGACGGCACCCTGGCGGGCATCCAGAGCGTCCTGGCTGCGATCCGCGCGCGACACCGCGACTTGGAGGGGTGAGCGGTGGCGGCAAGGAAGAAGAAGACGTCCGGTGGGCCGTTCGACGCGCTGCGCGCGCTCAAGGACGAGCTCAGCAAGAAGGAGGAGCAGCCGAGGCTCCCCGTGCGGCCCGCTCCCCCGAGGCCCTCCGCGCCGGCGGGGCCGGAGGACGAGGCGCTGCTGCTGCACCGGCTCTTCGCCGGCGTGGAGCCGCTCGATCGCTCCCGGGGTCGTCTACCGAGGCAGCCGATCGAACGCTCCCCTTCGGTGGAGCGCGTGGCGACGCGAGGGCCTACCGCCGCCCAGGAAGAGGCCGCGGCCGTGCACGAGCATCTGCGCGTTCTCGTGGAGGGAGGCGCGCGCTTCGAGGTGGGTGACGACGGACGCCGCGTCGAGGGCCGCCGTGTCGACGTACCGATGGACACGCTGCGCCGCCTGCGGAGGGGCCTTCTGCCCATCGACGCGCGCCTCGATCTGCACGGCATGAGCGTGGTGCAGGCGCGCGGCCAGCTCGATGTCTTCCTGCGGACGATGCGTTCGCGCGGGGAGCGGTGCGTCCTCGTGATCCACGGCAAGGGCGAGCACTCGCCCGGCGGCAGCGGCGTGCTCCGCGGCGAGATCTCCGCCTGGCTCTCGCAGGGAGCCTCGAGCGAGCACGTCGCGGCCTTCGTCACGTCGCGCGAGGACGACGGGGGCGAGGGGGCGGTGTACGTACTTCTGCGCAAGTGACGAATCCGTTACGAACCCGTCTCGCGCCGGTCATACTCGTCCTCTGTGTCGCTGAGAGCATGGGCGATCCTCCTGGCGTCTACGTGCCTCGCGGGCTGCGGAGGCTCGGAGGGGGCCGCGTCCAGCAGCCAGGCGACGGGGCCCGGCGACGGCGGACCCGCGAGCGGGGACGACGGCGGGCAGGGCACGAGTGACGGTGGCGCGGGCGACGCCGGCGCCGGCGAAGCAGGCCACGGCGACGGGGGCGGAAACGACGCCGGCCAGGCGACGACGAACATCGCCCACGTCGTGCTCGTCGTGCAGGAGAACCATTCCTTCGACTCGTACTTCGGCCGCTACTGCACCGCCGCCCCCGGCTCGAGCCCCTCGTGCACGCACGGCG
>DATBQU010000406.1:0-7370 GCA_036560665.1 Polyangiaceae bacterium | reverse complement strand
ACACGCGCGACGGGGTTCTGCACGAACCTCGCGGCACCCTCGTCGAAGCTGTCGATGCGCTCCTCCAGACGGATCTGCTCGATGGGCACCTGACCGCGCGGCGTGCTGATGGGAGTGCCGGCCACGAAGCACCCATCGCTGCCGGAGCCGCCTTGAGTATCCGTCCCCGGGCCGGGGCCCGTCGGCGGGTTCTGTCCGGTCTCGCTCTGGCCGGTGTCCGTATTGTCGGGGGGCAGGACGGCGTTGATGGCGCTGTCGACCGCGTTGGTGAGCGAGCTCGTGAGGTCGGGGTTGCTCAGAATGTCGTTCCAGACTCCTGCGTCGAAGGCTGCAAGCCCCGTCGCCAGGATCGCCAAGCCACCTACCCCGGTGGCTGCCGCGCCTAGCGCCGCGATGACGCCCACCACGGCCCCGCGCCCCACGATGCCCCCGCCCGAAGGCGAGTCCTGGGGGCGCTGCCGGTAGAACTGTCCGAACACCGGGCCGAAATACTGCACGCGCGTCTGGAACTGCGTGCCGATGGCCGCCTTGAAACGAGCGTGCCGATCCCGAGCGCCGTGCGGTACCTCGCGGTGCGCCCCCCCCCGAACGAGCCGCTCCCTTCTGCGATGTTGAGCGTGACGCTGCTCGCGGCGCGTCTGAGCTGCCTCGCGAGGTCGGCATCGCGCCTCTCGATGGCGCGAATCATCGGTTGCATCATCGGAATGGCAACGAGCATGTCATCGTGAATCCTCAGCATGGCGCTTTCTCCTGATCGCCTCCCGCACCGCGCCCGAGGCGTCTTCGCGCCCACGCCGCTACCCCACGAGCCTCAATCCCGGCGGCAGCGCATCCCCGAAGAACGCCGCCCGCTCGCTCTCCTCGACGGCGACCACCTCGCGCACCGCCCGCACCCACGCCTCGTCCGCGCCCATCGCGACCAGCCGCTGCTCCACCTCGCGACGCACGCGCTCCCCAACGTCGCGCGCACGATCCCCCGTCCGCCGCGCCAGCTGCACCGCCGCCTGCGGCGCCGTCGGCACCGTCCCCCACTTCTCGCGCAGCAGGTGCTCGAGCCAGCGCTCGACGACGTACGGGGCCACCACGTGGTGCACGCTCGCGTACGCCGGCACCCTCGCGCCGAGGCGGGCCAGCGCCGACCACAGGCGCGGATCGCGATCGGTCCACGTGCGCTCGAGGAGCCATCCGCCCAGCCCCGAGCGCCGCTCCGGCGCGACACGCTCCAGCGATGACGCCATGTCGAGCGCGTCGTCCAGCGACAGCGCCGGCTTCTTCGGCTTCCGGAGCCCCGCCTCGGCGGGCGCGAGGTAGGGGTCGACGAAGTCGCGGATGCGGGTCTGCGCAGCCTCGCCGAGGCCGCCCGCCGCACGACGCCAGGCGATGAAGAACTGTTGCCAGCCGCGCGCCTCGCCCGGGAACGCCAGGCGCTCGTCGAACAGCGACGCCAGCGCGCCGACGCGACCCGCGTCCAGCGGCGCGCCGAAGCCAGGCCTCACGCACCAGCCGGCGAGGAGCCAGAAGACTCGCTCGTGCTCGGCCGAGCGACGGCGCGCGCGCGCCCCGGGGATCAGGGCGTCGTAGAGGGCGCGGCTGGTCTCGGTCGTCCATTGCCCGCGATCGCCGAGGACGCGCTCCAGCTCGCGCAGCAGATCCTTGGCCTCTCGCCCGGTCGCGTCCGTGCGCGGCTTGCCGAAGGCGCGATCGAGCAGCTCGAGCGCCGGCTCGACCCGCCGCGGGGCCTGCGGGGGCGCCGTCGGACGCGTCGACGCCGGCGAGGACACCGAGCGCTCGCGCAGCTGGAAGGCGAGGCGGAAGCGACGCGGCGGCGCGCCCTCCACCTCCACGCAGGCGAGATCGAGCGTCCCGATCGGCGACAGCTCCCCCTCGATGGCCACCTGCACTTCCCCGCCGGCGCCGCCGTCGATGGTCGTCGCCAGCGGCGGCAGGCGCGCGAAGCGCTCGTCGTCCACGTCGACCACGTCCCCTGCGCGAGCGTCGACCTCGTCGCTGGACAGCACGTCGAACCGCACCGGACGACCGACCGCGAGCGCGAAGGTCCGGCCCAGGGCCACGTGAGGCACGGCCTCCTCGGCGCTCCGCGGGACGACACAGACCGCGCGCACGCGCTCCTGCTCCGGCGCCACCGCCACGAAGTACCCGCGCGCCGTCCCGCCCCCGATGCGCACGCCCCGGCCCCGGCGCGCCAGGGCGTACGCCACCGCGCCCCGCGCCACGGCGAGGTCCGGATCGGCATCCGGCAGCCGCGTGACCGGCTGACCTCCGCTCCAGGAGGCGAGCGCGTCGACCACGCGTCCGGCGATGCGCGCCGCCCGGAACACGCCGCCGTTCAGCAGCACCGCGCCGGGCCACGTGCCGGCGGGCAAGTGTCGCGAGAGAAAGGAGGCCACGTGCCGCGTGATGGCGACGTCGCGCTCGTAGGGCAGCCCGAAGGCGACCAGGGCGCCGCGCGCGCGCTGCGGCCGCGCGTCGACCTCGACCATCGGCAGGAAGCCGTCGAGGACGATGCGCTCCGCCTCGTCGCGCGCGATGCGGGCGGTCCGCGTGGCGCCGACGAGCTGCGCGCCCACCGCGTGCACCGTGACCGGCGCATCCTCGGGGGGCGCGTCGCCGAGCAGCCGCTCCTTGGCCTCGCGGCAAGCGGCCACGAGCTGCGTGAACCGCGCCGGATCGAGCTTCGCTCCCTCGCCCACGAGCCTGGGCTCGAGGGCATGCGCGAGCGCGAGGTCCATGTTGTCCCCGCCGAGGAGCAGGTGCGGCCCGACGGCGACGCGCGCGATGCGGTCCACCCCCGACACCCGCACCAGCGACAGATCGGTCGTCCCGCCGCCGACGTCGACCACCAGGACCACGATCTCGCCCTCCGCCGCCGCCAGCAGCCTCGAGAGCCCCGGCTCCCCGGCGTTCGCCATCCAGTCGTAGAAGGCCGCCTGCGGCTCCTCGAGGAGCTTGGGCGCCAGCCCGGCGCGCCGTGCCGCGTCGACGGTCAGCTCGCGCGCCACCTCGTCGAAGGACGCGGGCACGGTCAGCACCACGTCCTGCTCGGCCAGCGGCGCCCCCGGGTGGAGCGCGTCCCACGCGCCGCGCAGATGGGACAGGACGCGTGCCGCGGCTTCGACCGGCGAGATCCTCGCGATCCCCTCCGGCGCACCCCAGGGCAGGATCGCCGCCGTGCGATCGACGCCGGCATGCACGAGCCAGCTCTTGCTCGACGCGACGAGCCGCCCCGCCATCTCCGCGCCACGCCGCCGCGCCAGCTCGCCCAGCACCCAGGGCGCATCGCCGAAGGGATCCTCGATCCGCTCCGCGTCCGCGGGCGCGTACAGCGCCGACGGCAGGAACGGGCGCGCCTCCACCTCGCCGGGTCCGACCAGCTGCGGCACGTCCAGCACACGGGCGGCCCCCCCTTCGAGCGGCGACCACGCGACGACGGTGTTCGTCGTGCCGAGATCGATGCCGACGGCGAAGCGCGCGGCCATGGCCTACTCCTGGGCGCGCACGCTCAGCTCGACCCGCCACCGCTCGCCGACCTTCAGCGGCCGGAGCGGCTCGGCTTCGAGCAGCAGCGTCCCCACCTCGGTCACCTGCGACCGCAGGCGGACCGGCACGACGTCGCCCTCGCGCCGCCCGTCGGCAGGCAGGGTCACCTCGATCGGCGGCAGCTCTTCGAGCTCGTCGCTCTTCCACTCCTCGAGCACCGTCCCCGCCCTGTCCTCGCGACGCACCGTCGAGCCGAGGAACCGGAAGCGCACCGGCTCGCCCACCACGACGCCCAGCTCGTGCGGCGGCAGCGCCGCCTCCGTCCCCTCCTCCATGCCGAACGGCGCGACGCACATGGCGCTCACGGGCGGCTCGACGCCCGGCACGGCGGGCACGGCGCTCTCGATGCCGACGTAGTAGGCGCGCGCGGTCCCGCCGCGGATGCGGAGCCCCTTGCCGCGGCGCACGAGCGCGTAGGCGCAGGCTCCCCGCGCGACGGCGAGGTCGAGGTCCGCCCCTTCGAGCACGCGGACCGGTGGCGCCCCGTCGCCCAGCAGCCAGGCGTCGAGCGTCTCCACCACCCGGGTGCGCAGCGCGGCGGACTTCATCACGCCGCCGTTGAACAGGATGGCCGTCGGGTGCAGCAGCTTCGCCGCCCGCCCCTGGGCGGGAACGCCCAGCGCGCCGGCCTGCCGCGCCAGGAACGACGCCAGGTGTCGCGTCGACGCCGGGTCCGAAGCGTAGGGCAGGCCGAGCTGCGTGAGGCCCGCGCGCGCGCGCACCGTCGGACGCGCATCGGCCGCGACACGCGGGAAGAAGCCCTCGACGAGGGTGCGCGTCACCTCGTCGCGCGTCAGCTCGGCGCGCAGCGTCGCTCCCAGGAGCGACGAGCCGCGCGACGCGAGGGCGATCGGCGCCGAGTCGAGCGTGCCGTCGGAGAGCAGCCGCTCCTTGGCTCCCCGGCAAGCGTGCACCAGGCTGGCCTGCTGCCAGCGGTCGACGGCCTTGCCCTCCGCCTCCAGCTTCTGCCGCACGAGGTGCGCGAGCGCGAGGTCCATGTTGTCGCCGCCGAGCAGGATGTGGTCGCCGACCGCCACGCGCACGAGCTCGAGCGCGCCGTCCTTCTCCACCGCGTGGATGGCGGAGAAGTCCGTGGTCCCCCCGCCGACGTCGATGACGAGCACCACGTCGCCCGGCTTCACCTCTTGCCGCCACCCGTCGCCCCGCCCCAGCACCCACGCGTAGAGGGCGGCCTGGGGCTCCTCGAGCAGCGTCACCTTCTCGATGCCCGCCGCGAGCGCCGCCTCGACGGTGAGCTCGCGTGCCGACGCGTCGAACGATGCTGGGACGGTGATCACCACATCCTGCCTGGCCAGGGCCGCCTCGCCGCCGCCATGACGCGCGTCGAACGCCTCCGACAGGTGCTCGAGGTAGCGCCAGGACGCCTCTACCGGCGAGATCTTCTCCACGTCGTCGGGCGCGCCCGGCGGCAGGATGCCCGCGCGCCGGTCGACGGTCGGGTGCGACAGCCAGCTCTTGGCGCTGGCGATCACGCGCGCCGGCGCGTCGACCCCGCGGGCACGCGCGTGCTCGCCGACGACGAAGGTCCGTGCGGGGTCCCAGGGCAGCGCCTGCGGCCCCTCGCTCTCGTGCGCGAAGTAGAGGAACGACGGCAGCAGCGGCCGCGCCTCGACCTGACCGTGCGCCACGAGCTGCGGCACGGACATGACGTCGGGCGCGGCCCGCTCCGCGTCGAGCGGCGCCACCGCCAGCGCGCAGTGCGTCGTGCCCAGATCGACGCCGACCGCGAAGCGCGTCATCCGAGCTCCACCTCCGCCGGCGCCAGGATCTTCGCATCATGCGCGCCCACCATCGTCGGCAGCTCGAGCCGCGTCGCCCGCCAGCCGCGGTGGCGCAGCACGCCCTCGTAGGGGGGCTGCCCCTTCACCTCCCCGACGAGCTTCACCTGGTCCGCGTCGAAGCCCGCCTCGAGTCGCACGCGCGCCCCTTCCGCTTCCTCCCGCACCGGCTCGATGTCGGCGTGCGCGCGCAGGGCCTTGCGGCACCCCTCGTGCACCACGCGCGCGGCCGCGCCCACGTCGGCGTCCGGAAAGGAGGCCACGTCCTGCTGGAGGAAGTCGACGAGGCGCCCTTCGCGCTGGAAGAGGGAGAGGAGCTGGAGCGCGGGGCTCGGGTTGGGGGTCGGCGTGGGGCTCGGCGCAGAGGTCGGGGCGGCCGGGGCGACGGGCGGGAGCGGCTGCGCGTCGCGCACCGCCCAGACCCGGGCGGCGAAGCGCGCGTCGAAGAGCACGCGGAGGGAGCAGAGCCACGCGAACCAGAGACGGGTGAAGAAGGGGAGCCGCTGCTGCGCCACGGCGCGGAGCCTAACGCCTCCCAGGGGATCTTGCTCGCGGGCGTGGCCGGCAAGGCGGTAGCGATCGCGATGGGCGCCGCGTACACTGGTTGACGAGATGGGGGAGCCGCGGCGCGCGCGATCACGCATCGTCCCGAAGAGCGTCTTCCAGGCGACCTTCGCGGGCGTCGTCCCCATCTGCGTGGCCGCCGCGGCCTGCGGCGGACAGAGCACCGGCAACACCGGCGGCGATGCGGCCATCGACGGCAAGGACGACGTGCAGTACCTCGGCGTGGGCTGCATCGGGTTCGACGGTGGATGCGGCGGCGTCGCGGTCGACGCGTTCGGTGGGCCCGACCAGGGCGCCGGCGACGCCGCGGGCGACGCCTCCGATGGCTCGGACGCGCAGGACTCCATGCCGCTCGGCGTCGCCTGCTGTGCGTTCGACGGGAGCGACGCGTGAAGCGCCGCGCGACAGCGCCGAAGAAGGTGAAGAAGCGCAGGACGCGCTTCGTCCCGCCCGTGGTCTTCGGCACCCTCTGCATCGGCGTCGTCCCGGTGTTCGCGGCGAGCTGCGCCAGCAACGGCCAGCCGGGCGGCGGAGGCGACGGCGGAGACGACCACGTCCTGCTCGGCGTCTGCAACTGCGGGTTCGACGCGTACGGAGTCTTCGTCGGGTTCGACACCGGCGCGGGGAAGCCGGACGCCGAGGCCGGCGCTGACGCGACCCCCGCGGACGGCGCCACCGAGGCGACGTCCGAGGCGGGCGATGGCGGCGCCGACTGACGTCAAGATCCGCCGCGTGCTCACCGACACGCCGCTCGCGCGGCTGCACGAGCGCGCGATCTTGCAGCACGGCTCGGCGCGCCACAGGCCCGTGCCCTTCGACCGCTTCGACGCCACCCGGTACCCGAAGGCCGCGGTGGACCTCGCCTACGACGCCCAGAGAGCGCTCGCGCTCGGGGAGTACACCGCCGTCGATCTCTTCGCCCACGTCGCGTCGGGGCTCGCCCTCAACGGCGCGCCGTTCGACATCGTCGCCGCCGGCGCGCGCGTCCCCAGCGACGAGATCCGTCACGCCGATCTCACCTTCCGCATGGCGCGCATCCTCGGCGGTCGCGACGTCGAGGTGCAGTTCGATCGGCGGCTGGTCGAGGCGCGCTGGCGCAAGCCGACCGACCTGGAGACGCTCGACTTCACCATGGTCGAGATCGCCGCCATCGGCGAGACGCTGGCCTGCGCGCTGCTCACGGCCTGCCTCGACGGCGCCACCGATCCCGCGCTGCGCGGCGTCTACCGCAGCATCGTGGCCGACGAGGTGCACCACGCGCGGCTCGGCTGGTATTACCTCGCGTGGCGCGCCCCGCAGTGGACGCGCCCCGAGAGGCAACGCATCGCCGACCGCGCGGGCGCCATGGTGATCGACGTGGAGAGGCGCTTCGCCAAGGGACGCGACGCGCCCGACGCGGCGAGGAAGGCGGCGCGTGCCCTGGGCGTCCTCGACACCGAGCGGCAGCGC
>DATBQU010000405.1:0-4878 GCA_036560665.1 Polyangiaceae bacterium | reverse complement strand
TTCTCGTCGTAGGGGAAGAAGGAGGCCAGCAGCTCCTGGGAGGTGCGCACGCGCCCGTCGGGCGTGCGGCGGTGCTCTTCGAGCGCCAGGCAGAACTTCGGGACGGCTGCGCTGAGATCGTTCCGTGACTTGTCCGCCACCAGACACCTCCAGGGCCCTCGATCGTACAGGAGGCCTGCGCCATTACGAACCCTGCGCAGACGTTCCGCTTGCGAGGGTCTGCCGCGCGGTGGCGAGCACCGCGTCGATCGCGTCGTGCGTGGCCGCGCGCACGCGCTCGACGTCGCCGTCGTTCGCCGGATCACCGCCCGTGTCCACCGGCGGGAGCACCACGTACCGCTGGGGTACGCGCCTCGGCACCGGCATCCCCAGCGCTCCGTAGGCGAGGGGCAGATCGTAGCGCGCGCCGCGGAAGAGGCGTCGTCCGAGCCAGCGCTCGCGCCCCACCACGGTGAACATGTCGTCGATCCCCAGCGCCGCGACGGGCAGGATCGGCACGCCGGCGCGCATGGCGACGCGCGCGAACCCGGCGCGGCTCCCCCAGCGCAGGCGGTACTTTTCCGTGGCGAGCTTGAAGCTGTCGTCGACGCCGCCCGGGTACACCGCGACCAGGTGTCCCGCGCGGAGCAGGTCCACGGCGTCGTCCGGCACGCCCGGGATCGCTCCGACAGACGTGAGGAGCTGCGCCAGCCCCGGGACCCGCCACAGGTTGCGCTCGCCGAGGAAGCGCACGACCCGGTCGGTCTCGCGCAGCACCAGCGTGCCCAGCACCACGCCGTCGAGCCCCATGAAGGCGTGGTTTCCCACCAGCAGCGCGGCGCCGGCGCGCGGGATGCGCTCGCCGCCCTCGAGCGTGGCGTGAAACCAGCGCGCCGGCAGCGCGGCGACGGCGCGGCCGAGGCGCGTGCGCGCGCGGGCCTCCACGCGGGCGATGTCGACGTCCTTGCGGGTGGCCACTGCGCATCCCTACGGTAGCATTGCCGCGTGCTTCGCCCTGCGGGCCCTCTGTTCGCGCTGCCCTGGGCGGCGCTCGTCGCCGCGGCTTTCTTCGTGGCCTGCGGGGCGCGCACCGGGTTGCCGGTGTCGGAGGTCGCCGACGCCGCGAGCGACGCGCCGGAGCCGATCTTCGAGGGCGGCCCCCTCGACGTGCAGGTCGACTGCCCCACGCCGACGTACTGCGATCCCGCCAACCTCGGGTACATCTACAAGTGCGGCGTCCCCGTCTACCAGTGCAGCTCCCTCGAGCAGTGCGAGGAGCGGGGCGAGAGCGGCGCGCAGTGCGTGAACCCTTGCCTCGACTCCCTCGGCAACGACACGTCGAACGGCTGCGAGTTCTACGCGGTGGAGATGGACACCACGCAGGAGGTGATGGGCGTCTGCTACGCGGTGTTCGTCGTCAACCAGTGGAAGACGGGCGAGCCGGCGAGGATCGAGGTGACCCAGGGCTCGACCATCCTGCCCATCCAGCAGTTCGCGCGCATCCCCGTCGGGCACGGGACCGGGATCACCTACGCGCCCTACGACGGCAACGCCGGGCTGCCGGCCAACCAGATCGCCATCCTGTTCCTGTCGCGCGATCCGAACGCCAGCAGCGATCCCATCGTCGACGATCCGCGCGTCCTCGCCGACTGCCCCCCCGGCGTGACGCCCGCCGTCCAGGGCGACGCGTCGCTGCACGGGACGGGGACGGCCAGCGCGTTCCACATCAAGACCAACGTGCCGGTCGTGGCGTACCAGATGCTGCCCTACGGCGGCGGGCGCGCGCGCGTGACCGGGTCGACGCTGCTCCTGCCCACCAACGCCTGGGACGTGAACTACGTCGTCGCCAACGCCTACCACGCGCCGCTGCCGTCGATGATCTCCGAGGCGCGCGCCGGACCGACCACGGTGGTGATCGCCGGACAGGACGGCACCCACGTGAGCCTCAAGCCGACGGCGGACATCTTCGCCGGCGCCGGGGTGGCGGGGACGACGGCGGGCGTGCCCGTGACCTACGCGCTCGACCGCGGGCAGTACCTCCAGATCACCCAGCCCGCCGAGCTGACCGGAACCGCGGTCCAGGCGGACAGGCCGGTGGCCGTCATCGGCGCCTCCACCCTGGTCGATCTGCCGCTCGGCAGCCTGCGCGCGGACAGCGCCGAGCAGATGCTGCCGCCGGTGCGGGCGCTCGGGAGCGAGTACGTCGCCGTCCGCTACCGCAGCCGTTCGGGGGCGGAGGAGTCGGTGCCCTGGCGCATCGTGGGCGTGGTGGACGCGACGCGACTCACCTACGAACCGGCGCCCCCGCCCGGCGCACCGTCGGCCATCTCGGCCCAGCAGCTCGCCGAGTTCGACACTCCGGGGCCGTTCGTGGTGAGGAGCCAGGACGCCGACCACCCCTTCTACGTGGCCAGCTACATGACCGGCGGGCAGCCCTTCAACGGCACCGGCGACCCGGAGTTCGTGAACGTCGTGCCGCCCGCGCAGTTCCTCCCGCGCTACACGTTCTTCACCGATCCCACCTACCCCGAGACCAACCTGGTGGTGGTGCGGGCGCGCGACGCCACCGCCGGGACCATGCCCGACGTCACCCTCGACTGCGCCGGCCTGCTCGGCGGCTGGCAGGCGGTCGGCACGAGCGGCGCCTACGAGTTCACCCGCGTCGATCTGTCGACGGGGAACTTCCAGGGCGTGGGCGGCTGCGACAACGGGGTGCACACCATCGGCTCGACCGCGCCGGACGCGCGCTTCGGCGTGACCGTCTGGGGTTGGGGCAACGACCAGACCTGGCCGACGGACAACGGCACGCAGGACGAGGTCAACCCCAGGTTCACCCGCTGGGTGAGCTACGGCTACCCGGCCGGCGCCAACTTCAAGCCGCTCAACACGGCGGTCCTGCCGGCGCGCTAGGCGCGCGCGCTCCGGAGCGCGACCGACGGGTGTCGTCCGGCATCCCATGGGTTGCGGAGAACGCGCATGAGCCTGTCGATGCCCACCGAGAACACCCGCGCCGTCTCCAGGCTCTTCCGGGTGTGGAGCCGCTTCTACGACAACGCCCTTCCGCAGCAGCTCTTCTACCGGCGAGCCCACCGGCGCATCGTTCGCCGCTGGCAGCCGCAGCCCGGCCAGAAGGTGCTCGACGTGGGCTGCGGGACGGGAGTCTTCCTCAAGACCCTGGCCGCCGACCATCCCGACCTCGACCTCACGGGGCTGGACCTGTCCGAGCCCATGCTCGTGCAGGCGCGGCGCGGCGTCGTGGCGGGGCGGAGCCCGGCGCCGGTGTTCGTGCAGGGGTCGGTCTACGAGATGCCATTCGAGGCGGGGACGTTCGACGTCGCCCTGAACACCATCTCGTGCCACTTCTACCTGGAGCAGGTGCGCGCCTTCCGCGAGATGGGGCGCGTGCTCCGGCCCGGCGGACGCCTGTTCTGCGCCGCCCTGACCTACGGGCTCCGGGGGCGCGGCGCGTCGGTGTCGAACGTGGCCCGCTACGAGTCCGTGGCGAAGCTCTCCGAGCACTTCGGGGAGGCGGGGTTCGAGGTGTCGGGCGTCGAGCGGATGATCCCTGCGGTGGCGCTCTTCGAGCTCACGAAGCGGTAGGCTCCCTCCCTGGTCCAGGAGGGACGCCCATGAACGTGCTCCGTATTTCGATGTCGCTCGCGCTCTGCGTCGCCGGCTGCTCGAGCTCGAGCTCCACCCCCGGCCCGGGCGATGCGGGCGCGGAAGGCGCCGATGACGGTGCGAGCGAGGCGGGGATCGGCGACGGCGGCGACGGCGCGACGGGGGACGGCGCTGTCGACCTGGGCGGCGGAAGCCTGACCGGCACCTACGGCACGCAGCCCATCGCGCCGATCGTCGCCGCCTATTGGATCGGCAAGCCGAGCAACCCCGCCGAGTCGGGCGGCGGGCCGTTCATCTACCTGTTCTCCACGGCGGTCACCTGCGCCGACCTGTCCAAGGGCTCGGGGTGGAGCGCGAGGCTCCCGGCGGCCACGCAGGTGCTCGAGCTCATCGTGGGGACCACCACCGTCGGCACCACCGTGACCGCCGCCGCGCACGCCGGACCGAACGTGGCGGAGATCAACTACAGCTTCGGGCAGACGACGACCGAGTACCGCGCCACCTCGGGCAACGTCACGCTGACGGCGTACGTGGCGGGCACGAACGTGGACGGCACGGTGGACGCGACGTTCCCGGCGGGCACCGCGCAGGGCACGTTCCACGCCGTGTACTGCGCGAGCGGCAACGAGTACTGACGCCACCGCGTGCACCCGCACCATGGGGCGAGGTGAAACGGTGCGGCCGGAGAGCGTCCCGCGTCGACGGCGGTGTTAGGATCCACGCCGCATGGGGGGCTCGGACGATCGAAGCCGCGACGACTCGCTGCTGAAGGCGATCGCGCGCGCGCCCGACGCGATGCCGGCCGAGGGCGCGCACCTCTTGGGAAAGCGGGTCGGGCACTTTCACGTCCTGCGCAGGCTCGGGGCGGGCGGCATGGGCGTCGTCTACGAGGCGGAGGACGAGCGCCTCGGCCGCCGCGTCGCGCTCAAGGTTCTGCCGCACGGCAGCGACGCGACGCCGCGGGCGCGCTTCGTCCGCGAGGCGCAGAACGCGGCGCAGCTCACGCACCCCAACGTCGCCATCGTGTTCGAAGCGGGCGAGGACGGCGACGTCGCGTTCATCGCGATGGAGCTCATCGATGGCGAAACGCTCGACGCCTGGGTGCAGACGGCGCCGACGACCGCCGAGCGCGCGCGGGTGGCGTGCGAGATCTGTTCACCGGCCGGCGGCCGTTCCGCGGGGACACTGTCACCGAGCTTCTCATCGCGATCGACCGCGACGAGCCACCGCCGGTGGGGTCGCTGTGCCCGGAGCTCGGTGAGGGGCTGGCGGCCGTCG
>DATBQU010000404.1:0-8161 GCA_036560665.1 Polyangiaceae bacterium | reverse complement strand
CGGGCTCTCCGTCGGGCCAGTACTACGACCAGCTCACCAACAAGTTCGAGGCGGAGGTGGCGGCCGCGAGCAGCCTGTCCGCCGCGGCCTACGAGGCCATCGTGCAGCAGTCGTCGGGCCAGCGTCCGTTCAAGACGACCTTCGACCCCTACTACGGGGACACCACGCAGCAGGGCATCATCGTCGACAAGCTCGTGGCCATCACCGGCTTCACCTCGCTGTGGAAGACCGACAACTACGATCCCAACCAGGCGCAGGGCGGGTACCTGGCGTCGTTCTCGACGGGGGACGCGGCGTACTCGACCGTCGCCGAGCAGGCGGTCAAGTCGATGATCGGCGGCGGGTACGACATCTTCAACTACGCCACGCCCTCGGCCGTGCTCGCCTTCTCGCAGGCGACGCACGACGTGAACTTCCCGAGCGTCGTGAACCGACCGGAGACCCGCGACTGGATCGGCGGACACACCTTCGGCCGCCTCCAGGACTTCCTCGACTTCTTCCGGGACCTCGCCGTCCAGAACCACTTCGCGGATCAGTACGACACGTCGGGCAACCCCACGCACTACTGCACGTCGATCGCGGACTGCACCTACGATCCGCGCGTGAAGGCGACGCCGGAGGACCCGCTCGTCCGCTTCCACTCCGACGTCTACAACCAGTTCCTCGGACCCGGCTTCCGGCGCTGGATCTGGTCGTACATCCAGGACCGCAACGCGTACGTCATCTCCGACCGCGACCGGAACGTGGCGACCTTCGTCATCCAGTTCAACTACAACAGCGA
This sequence comes from Polyangiaceae bacterium, assembly GCA_036560665.1. Classification (GTDB taxonomy): domain Bacteria; phylum Myxococcota_A; class Polyangia; order Polyangiales; family Polyangiaceae; genus Palsa-1150. The sequence continues at coordinate 7,380 of DATBQU010000404.1, read as the reverse complement.
CATCTACTTCGCGGAGGAGGACGGGAGCGGCGAGTCCGGCTATTCCGCCTACCGGCTCCAGCTGCCGCTGAAGTACTTCTACGACTACTACTCGCAGTACAACTGAGCGGCGGCTTCTCGCGATGCGCGCCGTCGTCCTGCTCGCCGTGGCCGCGGCGTCGATCTCCGGCGTCGCGGTCGGCGCCGGGTGCGGCGCCTCCGCCACGCCTGCCGCACCCGCCACGCCGTGCAACGAGGATCCCTTCCAGTGCGGCGCCGGCAAGACCTGCTGGCCGCAGCAGTGCACCTGCCCGTCCGGCACGGGCTGCAGCCCGACCGACTGCACGCCGCAGTTCGAGTGCGCGGGCAGCGCCGGCAAGCAACCGGGCGACGCCTGCCAGCTGCAGATCGGGCAGGTCACGTGCGGCGACCTCCAGACCTGCGTCGCCCTGGCGGGCTCCGGCGCTCCCGGCGTGTGCCGCGTCTACTGCGATCCGGGCGATCCCCGTCGCGGGTGCGCCAGCGGCTTCGGGTGCGTGCAGCTCGGCGTGGGCAGCTCGTCCGCCGTGGAGAACGTCTGTCTTCCCGCGCCCTCCGCGGAGGACGCCTCGCTGAGCGTCGACGCTCCGAGCAGCGACGACGCGGGGGCCTACGACCCGGACGCGCTGCCGATCCAGCCGGACGCGATGGCCGACTCCGGGCAGCACACGATGTGAGGCGAACCGGACGGCGCGACCTTGCGGCAGCGCAAGGCGCGCCTGCGCGCGATTGACGGGGCCCCCCGTCGTTCCCACACTCTCCGGGACCCCGTGGCGAGCGCAGAGGGACGGCACCTTTACGGCCTGGTGGGCGCGTTCACGGCCGTCGGGATCGTGTTCGTCGTCGCCGCCGTCGTCTCGCAGCGCGCGACGGCGCAGATCGACGGCGAGGTGGCCGACCTGCAGAGCAACTCGCTGCCCAGCGTCACGCACCTGTCGGCCGCCCGCAACGAGATAGGGCACATGCTGGTCGAGCTCGACGCGATGGGACCGGCGCCGCAGGCCGCCCGTCCCGCGATCCTCGAGCGGACGAAGGAGCTCCGCGGGGCGCTCCAGCGGGAGCTCGACGCGGCGGCGAGCACGCCCTGGTACCCGGGCGAGCGCGAGAGGTACGACCAGCTCCTCCAGCCCGCCGTCGACCGGCTGGACCGCGACTGGAGCCACCTCGTCACGCTCGGCACCGCCCAGGGCGACGCGGCCTGGCTGGAGGCCGTGCGCGGCGTCTTCCTCGACACCGACGCGGTCGACCGCGCGGTGTCGCAGGTGCTCGACATCAACCACGAGGGCGGCTACCGCACCACCGCCCGCATCCTCGAGCAGCGCAGGCACTCGGAGCGCATCGCCCTCGTGCTCGAGCTCGTGTCGTCCCTCGTGGCGCTGACGGCGGGCTGGCTGGCCGTGCGCGCTTCCCGGCGGTTCGAGAGCGTCCTGCAGCGGAACACCCAGCTGCAGCTCGCGCGCGCCGACGAGCTGGAGACGTTCGCGCAGCGTGTGGCGCACGACCTCCTGAGCCCCATGTCGGCGGTCGTGTTCAGCCTGGGAGCCATCGAGCGGCGGCACCCGGACGGGCAGACCCGGGAGACCATCCAGCGCGCGCTGCGCTCGCTCGAGCGCTCGCGGCGGATGGTCCACGGCATCTTCCACTTCGCGCGGTCGGGCGCGCGACCGGTGCCCGGGGCGCGCTCCCGCCTCGGTCTGAGCGTGCGCGGCGCGGTCGAGGAGCTGCTGACGGCGGAGGCCGGGGCTCCCCCCACCGTCGAGATCACGCCCTTCGAGGACTGCGATCTGGCGTGCGACGAGGCCGTCCTCGGGGTGATGCTCTCCAACCTCCTGAGCAACGCGGCCAAGTACACCCTGGAGTCGCCCGAGCGCCGCATCGTCGTGCGCCCCGTGGTCGGGCGCGAGCGCGTACGAATCGAGGTGCAGGACTCGGGGCCGGGGCTACCGGCGGGCTCCGAGACGTCCATCTTCGAGCCGTACGTGCGCGCTCCGGGGGTGACCCAGCCGGGTCTGGGCCTGGGGCTCGCCACGGTGAAGCGCTTCGCCACCAGCCATGGCGGCAGCGTCGGTGTGCGGCGCATGGAGGGTGGCACCGTCTTCTGGTTCGAGCTGCCGCGCTCACCGGACCACGCGGCCACGCAGGCATCGACCCCCGACGCCGCCGGCGCGGCTCAGAAGAGCGCCATCACGCCGAGCGTCGACGTGTCCTGATGCGTGAAGGGCCGCGCGCCGGCCCCCTGGAAGATGGGCTCGTCCGACTGATCGCGCCGGTACTCCAGCCGGCCGATGAGCTTCACCGGGCCGGCCTGCGTCGTCGCCTCGGCGGTCAGCGTGGCCTCGGCCAGGCGCTGCGCCGTGCCGGTCGTGAAGCCGTCCGCGTCGTGGAGGTGCTCCGCGCGCACGACGCCGGCCAGCCAGGGAAGGAAGCGGCACCGCATGTACCCGCCGACCCCCCACCACGACGCCCCGTCGTCGCGCGCGTCGTGCCCGTAGTCCACCGTCGCCGCGAAGCTCAGCCAGGTCCTGACGAAGATGACCGCGTAGACGTCGAGCTCGTGGCGATAGGACAGGCGCGGATCCGACAGCTGGGTCGGCGCGCGCTCGAGCCCGCCCGCGTAGTCGACCACGACCTGCGTGCTCGCGTCGGCGTCCCACGTCGCCGCGACGGCGAAGGAGCGCATGCCATTGCCCTCGGCCACGTTGGTGTTCCAGCCGTTGAGCCAGAAGGCGGACACGGCGAGATCCCGGGCGAGGTCGTAGGTGGCGCGCAGGCCGGTGTGGTACGTGGGCTCGGCGAACGTATAGAGGAGCGAGCGCGAGTAGTTCCAGTTCTGGGGCGTCTCGTTGTCCTCGAGGCCCACCGGGGTGCCGAACTTGCCGGCGTCGACGGCGAGCCCGCGGCCCACGGGAAGCGCCGCGCTCACGAACGCCTGCTCCGCATACGACAGGCCCCGCGACAGCTCCGGGTACCTCGTGTTCGCCGGATCGGACGCGCGAAACTGGTCGGGCATGTCGCCGACGCCGACGTCGACGCGGAAGCCGAGCCAGTCCGGGCGGTGCGCGAGCGTGACCCGGAGCAGGTTCACGGCTGGCACGTCGGCGCGGTCGTCGAAGGCGCGCAGCTGCGGGCCTCCGCCGCGGGGCTCCTTCAGCTGGAAGTAGAGGTCCGCCAGGGCGTGCACGTCGACCGGCGCGCGCTCGCGAACGCCGTCGTAGGCGTCGGTCGCAGCGCCTCCTCCGGCCCACGCCGTTCGTTGAGCGACGCACGCAAGAGCGGTGGCGACGACGAGGGTGAGCCTTGCCTTCGAGGGAGCGGAGACGGGCACCGCCCGCGCCCATGCGAGGAGCAGACCACGCGGACAAAGCCGCGGCCTGGTCTCGACGTGACGCGGATCACGTTACCGTCCGGTAACGCGACGGTGTTTCCGAGCCCGCCCTCACGCGGGTTCCCGCGTGGATCGAGCGCGGTCCGGTGTTTGCGAGGGGCCGCCGCATGATGGAAGTGCTGGTAGCCGACGACGACGACATCGTGCGCGAAGCCGTGGCCTCCGCGCTGGTGAGCGCCGGTCACCGCGTCACCGAGGCGAGCGACGGAGCGCAGGCCGTGGAGCTGCTCGGATCGCGCGTCTTCGATCTCGCCATCTGCGACGTGCACATGCCGAAGCTCGACGGCATGGCGCTGCTGCGCCGGATCCGGCGCGAGGCGCCGGGCACGGCGGTGGTCATCATGACCGGGTTCGCGCAGATCCCGGACGTGGTGGGCTCGATGCGCGACGGTGCCGTCGACTACGTGACCAAGCCTTTCGATCCCGTCGAGTTCGCGCGCCGGGTGGTCGCGCCGATCGCGGAGCGGCGCGGTCTCCGGAAGACATTCGATCGCGCCCGGGCGGCGATGGTGGGGCGCGCCACCGGCGCGGTCCTGGTGGCGGAGTCTCCGGCGATGCGCGCGGTGATGGACCGGGTCCAGGTGCTGGCGAACACCGACGCGCCGGTGCTCGTCATCGGCGACCGGGGCACGGGCAAGAAGCTCGTCGCGCGCGCGATCCACGCGCAAGGGCCGCGGCGGGAGGGGCCGCTGGTCCTGGCGGACGGCATGTTGCTGGCCGATCTGCTGCTGGCGCCGGAGGACGGCGACGAGCTCGAGCTGCGGCCCGAGCATCGTTTCCGCGAGGCGATCGGGGGCACGCTGGTGCTCGAGGGTGTGGAGAGGCTCTCCACGCGCGCGCAAGGGCGACTGCTGCGGGCCATCGACGCGCCCGGCGCCGCGGCACGGCGCAGCCCGTGGTGGCACCCGCTCGGCATCCGCGTCATCACCCTCTCCAGGGAGAGCCTGGCGGACCGCGCGACCTCGGGGCAGCTCCTCGAATCTCTCTACTACCGCCTGAACGGCGTCCAGCTGCACGTGCCGGCGCTCGAGGCGCGGGCAGCCGATCTGTGTCCGCTGGTGGTGCAGCTCATCCAGGAGCTCGAGGCGCCCGGGATGATCCCGCCCGCGCTCACGCCGGCAGCGTGGAAGGCGCTCTCGGACTACGCCTTTCCGGGGAACGTCCGGGAGCTCCGCTGGATCCTCGAGCACGCGATGGCGCTCGCCGACGGCGGGCCCATCGACCTGAGCCACCTGCCGTCCGAGATCCTCGGCCCGTCGCGCCCCGGTGACGGCGTTACCGTCCGGTGACGGCGTGTCGCGAGCCGGCGCGCACGGCCGGACTGCGCGGGCGGGTGTACGCTTCCACGGTGCTGCGGATCCTGCTCGTGGAAGACGATCCCGACGTCCGCGAGCACGTGGCATCGGCCCTGTCCGGGGCGGGTCACGTCGTGGTCCAGACCGCCGACGGCGCCGCCGCGCTCGAGCGGCTGTCGGCCGCCGTCTTCGACGCGGTGGTCACCGACATCCGGCTCCCCAAGGTGGACGGCCTGAGCGTCTTCCGCGCGGCGCGCCGGCTGACGACCCGCACGGACGTGATCCTGATGACGTCGTTCGCGTCGGTGGCGGACGCGGTGGGGGCGCTCAAGGAGGGCGCGCACGACTACCTGACCAAGCCGTTCGACGTCGACGAGCTCGTCATCCGCGTGGCCGCCATCGCTCGCAGGCGCGACCTGGAGCGCGAGCTCGAGGCGGCGCGCGCGCAGCTGGCGGGGGGAGCGGACGTGGCCATCGTCGGCGCCTCGCCGGCCATGGTGCGGGTCCTCGAGCGGCTGGCGACGGTGGCGCCGAGCGATGCCCCGGTGCTCGTCGAGGGCGAGACCGGCACCGGCAAGGAGCTGGCGGCGCTGCGCATCCACGCGCGGAGCCCCCGCGCGTCCGGCCCGTTCGTCGCCGTCAACTGCGCCGCCTTCCCCGAGACCCTGCTCGAGGCGGAGCTCTTCGGCTACGAGCGCGGCGCCTTCACCGGCGCGACGCGAAAGCGCGACGGACGCTTCAAGGCGGCCGACGGCGGGACGCTGTTCCTCGACGAGATCGCGGAGATGCCGATGCCCGCCCAGGCCAAGCTCCTGCGCGTGCTCCAGGACGGCATGGTCGAGCCCCTCGGCACCAACGCGCGCGTTCGCGTCGACGTTCGCCTGGTGTCGGCGACCAACCGCGACCTGAAGAAGGCCATGGCCGAGGGGCGCTTTCGCGAGGACCTCTACTACCGCATCCACGGCGTCGCCCTGCACCTGCCTCCGCTGCGCGAGCGTCCCGGGGACCTGCCGCTGCTGGTCAGCCACTTCCTCGCCCGCTTCCTGCCGGCGGGCGCGGCGCCCCCGGAGATCTCGCTGCGCGCGTGGCAGGCGCTGTCGACCTATCCGTTCCCGGGCAACGTGCGCGAGCTCGCGCACGCCGTCCAGCACGCCGTCGTCCTGGCGCGCGGAGGCCCCATCGACCTCGAGCACCTGCCCGACGACATCGTGAAGGTGGCCGGCGCGACGGGGCCCGGGCGGCGGAGCGTGGCGCCGCTGGCGGCCGTCCTCAAGCAGGCCGAGCGCGAGCACCTGCTGAAGGCGCTCGCCATCGCGGAGGGCAAGCGGACCCGCGCGGCCGAGCTCCTCGGCATCTCGCGCAAGAACCTGTGGGAGAAGCTCCGCGCGCAGGGGATCTCCGACTCCGATCTGGACGAGCCCTGAGCTACCGCTCCTCGATCCTCACCCCGTCCTTCACGCGATCGCCCGGGTGCACCGCGACCGTGTCGCCGACGACGAGGCCGGAGACGATCTCCACGGTGGTGTCGCCGCGATGACCGACGACCACGGGGGTCAGGTGCGCCACGCTTCCATCGATGCGGAAGGCGGCCCACCCGTCGCCGTGACGGAACCGTCGCCTTGAGGCACCTGCAGGACGTCGTCCCCGCGCCACATGACCAGCCGCGCCTCGACGCGATACCCGTCGGCGAGGGCGGACCAGCGCTCGCGCGGATCGGTCAGCGCGATGACGACGTTCACACGCTGCTCGTCGACCCCCAGCGCCGACGGGCGCGTGAACGCGGAGGGCTCGACGCGGCGCACGCGGCCCGAGAGCGGCGCGTCGCCGCCCCAGCCTTCGATGGTCGCGGGTGTCCCCGGCGTGACGTGAACGGCGTCCGTCGTGAGCAGATCGACGACGATCTCGAGCGCGGACGGGTCGCCGACCTCCACCAGCAGCGTCCCCGCCTGCACGATCCCCGCGCTCTTCTGGTTGACGCGAAGGATGCGGCCCGACACGGGGGCGAGGACGTCGACGTGGCGAACCGCCCGGGCGCCGTCGCCCGTGGCCAGCGCAGCCCGCGCGATGCGGACCTCCTCGGTGGCCACCTTCGTGGCGAACTCGGCCGACGCCACCTCCTGGGCGCGCATGAGCGCCTCGAACTCGTCCTGATCGAGCGACTGTCGCGGTGCCGAGCCCGAGGCCACCAGGGCCCTCGCGCGCGACAGATCCTGGTCGGCGAGCTCCCTCGCCACCGCCGCCCGCGACGCTTGCGCGCGCGCCTGCTCGAGCGCCGACAGCGACGCTCCGAGGCGCCCCTCCGCCTCCGCCCGGGCCCGACCGTCGAGCAGGGGCGACTGCGCCGGCGCGACCGCGGCGAGGACGTCGCCCTCCTGGACGGGATCGCCGGGCTCCAGCACCAGTCGCGACAGGTTTCCGCTGACGGGTGCCGACACCAGATAGCGGTCCTGAACGCGCGTGACGCCGCTCTCCTCGACGGCCGACACCAGCGGGCCGCGGACCACCCGCATGGCGTCGATCGGCACGGGGCGCGGTCGGAGCGCGAGCACGACGGCGGCGGTGGCGGCGAGGACCAGGGCGCCGAGCAGGCCGCGGCGCACCGCGCGGGCGAAGGCGCGCTTTCGCTCGCGCGCCCGGTGACGCGCGTCGCCCGAGCCGCTGGAGGGGCGGAGCCCGAGGGGC
>DATBQU010000403.1:0-2134 GCA_036560665.1 Polyangiaceae bacterium | reverse complement strand
CTCGTCGGCGCCGACGGCGTTCCCCGCGTGCTCGACTTCGGGGTGGCGAAGGCGGCCGGGCGGATCCAGACGACGCGCGAGGGTCAGGTGAAGGGCAAGCTCGCGTACATGGCGCCCGAGCAGCTCCGCCACGGCGTCGTCGATCGCCGAACCGACGTGTTCGCCGCCGGCATCGTCCTGTGGGAAGCGCTGACGCTCCGCCGCCTCTTCCGCGGCGACAGCGAGGCGGGTGTCATGACCAGCGTGCTCGAGCAGCCCATCCAGCCGCCGGGGGCGGTGGTGCCCGGGCTCCCGGAGGGGCTCGACGAGGTCGTCCTGCGGGCGCTCGACCGCGACCGCGCGCGCCGCTTCGAGACGGCGCGCGAGATGGCGCTGGCGCTCGAGGGCGTCGTTCCCATCGCCAGCCCCACGCGCGTGGCGGGGTGGGTCGAAGGGCTGGTCGGCGAGGTCCTCCTCCAGCGCGCGAAGTCCGTCGCCCGCATCGAGAGCGATTCGAACAGCGGGCAGCCCGTGGTCGTCGCCAGCAGCCCGGCGCCGGAGGCCTCGCAGGTCTCGAGCATCTCCGTCTCCGCCACAGCGCGCACGCAGCGCCCGCGCGCGAGGCGTCGCCTGGCCTACTTCGCCGCCGGCGTCGTCGCCGCCGCGATCGCCGTCGTGGCCTTCAGCGCCACCCGCTCGCGCCCGCCCGCGCCTGCCGAGGCGTCGAGCACCCCCGTCGCGGCGTCGCCCCCTCCCGGCGAGCCTCCGGTCGCACCTCCCGTCTCGACGGAGGCGCCCTCCGCCCCCGCGGCGTCGGCGCCGCCGGTCCCCGCCCCTCCGGTCCCGAGGCCCGTCATCGCGCACGTCCCGCCCCCCGCGACTGCCACGGCGTCGAAGCCCTGCGCCATCCGCGCGTACATCGACGAATCGGGCATCAAGCACTTCGTGAAGGAGTGCCGATGACGAGACGGCCAGGAGCCTTCGCCGCCGTGGCGGCCGCGGTGGCGGTCGCCGTCTCCTCGGGTGCGCCGGCGCGCGCCGCGGGCGGCTCCGACGCCTGCCTCGCGGCGCCGGTCGAGGGACAGAAGCTCCAGCGCGCGGGCAAGCTGCTCGACGCGCGCGATCGCTTCGCGAGCTGCTCGCTCAACACGTGCCCGGCCGAGGTGGTCGAGGACTGCATGCGCTGGGCGCGCCAGGTCGACGACGCGCTGCCGTCGGTCGTCGTGGCCGCGCGCGACACGAAGGGCAAGGACCTGCTCGACGTGCGCGTGTCGATCGACGGCAAGCCCCCGGCCGAAATGAGCACGCGGGCGGTCCGGCTCGACCCCGGGTCGCACACGTTCGTGTTCCAGCGCGAGGGGAGCGCCGACGTGAAGCAGCAGGTGATGCTCCGCGAGGGCGAGAAGCGGGAAGTGCTCGCCACGTTCGGCGCGCCCCCGGACACGTCGTCCCCGACCACGCCGGCCACGAGCACGGCGACCGTCAGCGAGCGCCCGGTGCCCGTCGCGGCGTGGCTCGCCGGCGGCGTGAGCGGGCTCGCGCTCATCAGCTTCGCGACCTTCGGCACGCTGGGCGTGATGGACCGCGGGACCGACCACTGCGACACCGGCTGCCCCTCCGACCAGAAGAGCGGGATCGACGCCAAGTTCCTCGTCGCCGACGTCTCCCTCGGCGTCGGCGTGGTGGCGCTGGCCGTCGCGGCGTGGCTGTACCTCTCGCGCCCCTCGGTCGAGGTGCAGGCGGCCTCCGCCGCCGCCGGCCCGCCGGGCTTCGTGGGGATACGCTTCTAGTCACCGCGGCGGCTCCGGCCGTCGCTTCTCCTCGATGCCCTCGAGCGCCCGCGCGCGCAGGCTCTTCATCGCCGGCGTCTCGTCCCCGGCGGGATCGGCCGACCGCGCCTCGTCGAGCTTCGAGAGGCACGCGCTCCACGAGCGCGCGTCGCACGCCGCGGTGGCCTCGCGCCGCAGGGTGGCCGCCGCGACCAGATCGGGCACGAACGACGGCGGGCGCGGCGGAGTCGACGGCGGCGGGGTGGGGGAGGGGGGCGCCGGAGAGGGCGCCTGGTGCAGCGCCGCGTACAGGACACCCCCGGCGACCGTCACCGTCGCTGCGGCAGCCAGCCAGAGGATCGCGGGTCGCGGACGCCGGGCCGCGG
>DATBQU010000402.1:0-5065 GCA_036560665.1 Polyangiaceae bacterium | reverse complement strand
CACGGTCTTCACGCTGATCTTCATGGATCGGGCGATCTCGTGCGGCTCCATGCCCTCGCCGAAGTAGAGGGCGGCGAAGGTGCGGTCGCGCTCGCTGAAACCCTCCATGACGCGGGCCGCCAGGTCCGCACGCTCCGCCTGGGCCGCGGCCTCGAACGGGTCGGGCAGATCGCTCGTCAGGTCGGCCGCCTCGGCCAGCGCCTCGCGCTGGGGCTCGCGGCGCATGGCGCGCAGCCAGTCGTAGGCGCAGTGGATGGCCAGCATGCCCACGTAGCTCGAGAAGCGGCTGCCGCGCGCCGGGTCGAAGGCGCGGAGCTTGGACTTGTCGTTGGCGAGGAGCGACACCAGGAGCTGCGCGTAGATCTCGCGCACGTCGTCCTGCGACACGGCCGCGAACCGCTTGGTGACCTTGGTGATGCAGCGCATCACCAGGCGATCGTAGCGGCGCTGGAACTCGCGCCAGGCGGTGGGTCGGTTGGCGATGAGCGCGTCGACGAGCGCCCGCTCGTCGTCCGCATCGGGGCGGGGAATGGCGAAGACCCCGCTCGGCTCGTCGCGTTCGACGCTCTCCGGCGCCTGGGGGACGACGCCCTTCAGAAAGACCCCGCTGTCCCGACGAACCCGAACCTGCACCTGCGCTGCGGCCGACGAACCCATGGCTTGCTTCCCTTCAGAAGTTGCCGGCAGCGTTGGCCGGCGCCGGGCCCTAGAGCAGCCGTCGTGCCAGAGTTCAGGAATCGAACGCTTCGCAGAAATCCCCTCGTTTTCTGCGTTGAATACCGGGGAAGGTTCAGCCGTCCCCTGGCGTAACAGCGTAACAATCGGCGTAACTGCGCCTGATGTGTGCCAGAGTGTTACGCTGCGTTACGGTTTGCACGGAGCTTTCCGTTCACGGGAACGGGGGCGGACACCTCCGCGGCCTTCGCCCGGACGAACGCAGCCACCTTGCGCATCGGAACCCGCGCCGGGCAACGCGCTTCGAGCACGGCGAGCCGCTCGTCGCCCACCGCGTCGAAGGAGCGGACCGAAGCGTCGAAATCCGGTATGTTGCGGGAGCTTGCGAGCATCAGGTCCATGACCCCCGCGTAGGTGCCGCTGGACCGCGCGATGCTCGCCCCCTCGCCCACGTCGCATAGCCCGCACGCGATGCAGCCGCTGAGGAGCGGGAGCACGCGGCGCTCTTCCGGCGAGATCGGCGGGAGCCGGTCGGGCGCGTAACTGCGGCGGAAGTCCGCCAACCCGCGGCGCGCCCCCACCAGGGGGGCCAGCAGCGAGCGCACGAGCGCCCAGGCCAGGATGACGGCGGCGTAGAGGCGGCCCATGGCGATCTCTCCCCGTGATAACACGCCCCTGGACCGCCCCCGGCCGAGAACGCGCTATAGACGGCGACGCGACGTGTCCCTCGTCTCCCTCCGCACCTCCTCGCGCGGCCGCCCGGCGCGGGACCTGACCGCGTTCCTGCCGACGACCCGGGAGGAGATGCACGCGCGTCGCTGGGACGAGCTCGACGTGCTGCTGGTGACCGGCGACGCCTACGTCGACCACCCCGCGTTCGGCCCGGTGCTCATCGCGCGCTTCCTCGAGGGGCGAGGCTTCCGCGTGGGAGTCGTCGCGCAGCCCGCGTGGACCACCGTCGACGACGTCGCCCGCATGGGCCGCCCGCGCCTCTTCGTGGGCGTGAGCGCGGGCAACCTCGACTCGATGCTCAACAAGCTGACGGCGCAGAAGAAGGTGCGCTCGGAGGATCAGTACTCGCCCGGCGGCCGCACCGGCATGCGCCCGAACCGCGCCACCATCGTCTACGCCAACCTCTGCCGGCAGGCCTTCCCCGGGCTGCCGGTGGTCCTGGGGGGCATCGAGGCCTCGCTGCGTCGCATCGCGCACTACGACTACTGGAGTGACTCGGTGCGCCGGTCGATCCTGCTCGACAGCAAGGCCGACCTGCTCGTCTTCGGCATGGGCGAGCGCGCGGCCTGGGAGATCGCCCGCCGCCTCGAGGCGGGGGAGCACGTCGATCAGCTCACCGACGTCCGCGGCACCGCGCACGTGCGGAAGAACCGCGCCGCGTGGTCCGACGTCGCGGCCCACCCCAGCCGCTACGTGACCGACGGCAAGCCCGTCGTCCTGCCGTCGTACGAGGAGGTGGCGCGCGACAAGGCGGCCTTCGCCCGGATGTCGCGCATGCTCCAGTACGAGACCAACGCCCACAACGCGCGGCCCCTGGTGCAGCAGCACGGCGACGAGGCGGTGTACTTCAACCCGCCCGCGCTGCCGCTCGACGAGAAGGACATGGACGGCCTCTACGATCTGCCGTTCGTGAGGGCACCGCACTGGGGCTACCAGGGAGCCCGCATCCCCGCCTTCGACACCATCAAGCACTCCATCGTCACCATGCGCGGCTGCTTCGGCGGCTGCACCTTCTGCAGCATCACCGAGCACGAGGGGCGCATCATCCAGAGCCGCAGCGAGGACAGCGTGCTGCGCGAGGTGCGGGCGCTGTCGCGGATGGAGGACTTCCGCGGGACCATCACCGACGTCGGCGGCCCTACCGCCAACATGTACAAGATGGCGTGCAAGGACGAGCGCACCGAGAGCGCCTGCCGGCGGCTGTCGTGCGTCCACCCGGGGATCTGCGAGAACCTGGTGACCGACCACGGGCCGCTCGTCTCGTTGCTGAGGCGCGTGCGCGAGGAGCCCGGCGTCGACCGCGTCTTCGTCGCCAGCGGCGTGCGCTACGACCTGGCGGCGCGCAGCCCGGAGTTCATCCGCGACCTCGCCCGTCACCACACCGGCGGTCAGCTCAGCGTGGCGCCGGAGCACACCAGCCCGGAGGTGCTCGACAAGATGAAGAAACCGCCGGTGGAGCACTACGAGCGCTTCGCGCAGGCGTTCTGCCAGGCCAGCGAGCAGGCGGGCAAGGAGCAGTACCTGGTGCCCTACTTCATCACCGCGCACCCCGGATCGACGCTGAAGGACACCGTGGAGCTGGCGCTGTGGCTCAAGGCCCGGGGCATGCGCCCGCGGCAGGTGCAGGACTTCATCCCCACGCCGATGGCCATCGCCACCACCATGTTCTTCACCGGCCTCGACCCGCTGACCATGGAGCCCGTGCCGGTCGTGCGCGATCTGCGCGAGAAGAAGCTGATGAAGTCGCTGCTCTACTACTGGGACCCGGAGCAGCAGCCCCTGGCGCGCGAAGCGCTGACGCGAGCGGGCAGGACGGATCTCATCGGGCACGGACCGAAGTGCCTGGTGCCCCCCGAGCGGCACCGCCCCACGAGCCGGAATGCACCCCATCGTCGTCGCGTGCACTGAAGACGAGGCGTCCCGCGTGCGGCCGCTGGTCGTGCGCGCCTACGCCGAGGCGCGCGCGCGGCGCTGGCCGTTCCTGAGCGACGTGCTCGAGCAGGCGCTGCGCGGCGCCGGCGAGCAAGACCGGGGCGTGGTCGCGGCGGCGGTGCAGGCCCTGGTGAAGTACGACCGTCTGCTCGGCTTCGCCTGCGGGTCGGAGGACGCCGACGCCCGCTACGACGCGCTCTTCGCGCTGTCGGGAGGCGAGACCAGGCTCGACGCGCGGCTCGAACGGATCGAGGACCTCACCGAGCGGCTGGGCGTCGCCTACTCCTTCCCGGACTGGCTGGTCGAGCTCGTGCGCGGTGAGCTCGGCGAGGCGAGCCTCGAGGCGGTGCTGGCGCGCATGAACGAGCTGGCGCCCCGCGTGGCGCGGGTGAACACGCTGAAGACGACGCGCGAGGCCTGCCTCGGCGCGCTGGAGGCCGAAGGGGTCACCGCCCGCCCCACCGCGCACGCGGCGTGCGGCGTGGTGCTCGACGGGCGCCGCTCGCCGTTCCGCACGCAGGCCTTCGCGCGCGGCGAGCTGGAGATGCAGGACGAGGCGTCGCAGCTCGTGGCCGAGCTGGTGGCGCCGCCGCCGCGGACACGCGCCATCGACGCGTGCGCGGGGGCGGGGGGCAAGACGCTGGCCCTGGCCGCGCTCCTCGGCGGCAAGGGGAACGTCATCGCGCTCGACACCTCCGAGGCCAAGCTCGAGGAGCTCCGGCGTCGCGCGCGCCGCGCGGGGGCGAGCGACGTGCGCGCGGTGGTGGTGGATCTGCTCGATCCGGGCGATGCGCTGGACGGCCTGGAAGGGAGCGCGTCGCGCGTGCTGGTCGACGCGCCGTGCACGGGGCTCGGCGCCATCCGTCGCAACCCCGAGGCGCGCTGGAGGCTGCGCCCGGACGACCTGTCACGGCTGGTGCGGTCGCAGGCCGTGCTGACGCGGGCCGCGGCGCGGCTGGTGGCGCCGCACGGGCGGCTCGTCTACGCGACGTGCTCGTTCTTGCCGAGCGAGGGCGAGGTGGCGATCGACTTCTTCCTGTCGGAGCGGCCTGACTTCACGCTGGTCACGGCGTGCGACGTCCTCGGGCGTGCCCGCACGGAGCGCGTGGCCACCCCCGACGGCAAGTACCTCCGCACCTGGCGCTTCGACGGCAACCCCGACGGCGGCGACGAAGGCATGGACGGCTTCTTCGCCGCCGTCGCGCGTCGCGCGCGCTGAGGACAGAGCCTGATGATCCCGCTTCTCCGTCGCATCCTGCTCGCCGGAAGCGGCGTGGTGTTCGCCGTCATCGCCGTGGCGGCGGTGGTGTGGCCGCACGCGGTGGCCGCCCGCTACGGGCTGAAGCTCGATGGCGAGGCGATGAACGAGTTCCGCGCCGTCTTCACCGGCTTCTGGCTGGGGCTGGCGGCGATGCTGTTCACGGCGGCGCGTCGCCCGGAGCTCGTCATCCTGGGCGACCTGTGCGGCCTCGCGCTGCTCCTGCAGGCGATGGGACGGCTGCTCAGCGTCGTCCTCGACGGGGCGCCGCGCGCGGACTTCGTGGCCGCCATGATCGGCGAGGCCCTCACCGGCGCGATCGTGCTGGCGATCCGCCCGCGGCGGGCAGCGTGATCTCGTCGCGCCTCCGGAGCACCCGCACGAAGGGGTGCACGAGCTGCGCGACGTACCCGCGCGGCCAGGGGTCGGTCAGCCCCAGGGGGTAGCGCTCCTCGCCTCCCGGCAGGT
>DATBQU010000401.1:0-19580 GCA_036560665.1 Polyangiaceae bacterium | reverse complement strand
GCTGCCGTAGGCCTGCTGCTCGGTGATGCCGGTGAAGTACACCTGCTCGGTGCCGTTGGTGGAGGCGCTCCCGGTCCCTGCGCTGTTGGCCTGGTAGAAGGCCGGATTGGGCGTGCGCAGCGACGCGGCCTGCGAGGACCCCAGCGCGTCGAAGAGCTCCGAGTACTCGCGGCCGGGAGAGTGGTAGGTGCCCTTGAAGCGGAAGTCGGCGCTGAGGCGCTGGAACTGCTCCCGCTCCTCGAAGGGGATGACCTCGAGCCCCAGCGCGAAGCTTCCCAGCAGCGGAGGCGTCCGCGCCAGGTTGTTCTCCACGTTCCACGCGCCGTAGTCGCCGTACCCCGGGAAGTCCGCCTGGACCCAGAAGCCGCTGTAGGGCTCGACGTATCCGAAGCGCCGCGACCAGATGCTCTTGCCGATGACCGAGTGGATCCCGCGGCTGATGCCCGGGTCGCGGTTCACGGAGGGGTTCAGCGGGTCGGGGCACTGCGCGATGCCGGGACCGGGGTTCTGGTTGCACGCGTGCAGCGGCGCGCCCACCGCCAGCCGCCCTTCGATCCCGATCACCCAGGTGGGCTTGGTCTCGTCGCGCTGCTGGTTGTAGATGGCCCAGTCGAGCCCGCCCGAGATCCAGTCGATGCCGCTGCGCGTCGGGCTGGTGAAGGGGACGCCGAAGAGCTGCCCTCCCATGGGGTCGTTCAGGACCTGCGCGGCGACCGCCTGCGAGCCGTTGAGGTCACCCAGGCTCTGCGACCAGCTCAGGATGACGGGGACGCGCAGGATGAGCGCCAGGTCGTGGTAGATGCCGATGTCCGCGCCGACGTCGAGCGTCGACATCGACGACGAGTAGCTGGCCACGTTCTGCGTGGCGGGGATGAAGCCGGCGGACTGGCCCGGCGCGCCGATGAGGCCGGGCTGCTGCAGCTGCGTCTCCCGGCGGACGCTGGCGTGCTTGAACGACTGCGTGAAGCCCAGGACGAGGTTCAGGTCGAAGGGGTCGGGCCCGTCGAACGCGTCGGCCACGTTCGTGATCTCGGACGTCTCGCTCATCAGCGGGGGCTCTCGGGCCGCCACGGGTTCGTCGGCGCCTGCCGGACGTGCCACGCCCAGCAGCGCGAGCACTCCCAAGATGCCCAGCCGAGCCGTCGCGCGCATCTCCCGAGGACGCTAACGGGGGGGTGCGAAGCGTGTCAACAACGGCCTCCGCCGGGCGCCCTCCTCACGGGGACGGGGCGGCGGCGACGGTGAGCGCGCTCCACGCCGCGTCGGCCTCCGCGAGCTGCCGGCTCAGCCCGGCCACCTCCGGGAGCGCGGGGAGCGTCTGGACGCGCAGGGTGGCCACGGCGCACGCGGCTCGGGCCGTGCGACGCGCCGTGACCTGCTGCCCTATGGTCGCGGCGTCCGCGCCGCCGGGGGCCATCACCTGGGTGGTCAGCGCGCGGGTGCTCTTCGCCTCGTCGGCGCAGCGCTGGACGGAGCGGCGCGCCTCGTCGAGCGGCCCGAGCGGCGGGCGATCGCCGGGGGCGACCTTGGCGCGGCCCGGGGCGAGGCGGAGCCAGCTCTCCTCGAGCGCCCCCGCGTCGACCCTGGGGTCGCTGGATTTCCAGTCGACCGAGGCCGTGGTCCACAGGAACGCCACGCCGCTCTCCACGCTCACCTCCGCCCCCCTGGCGCGCACCGCCAGCGACAGCTTGGCCGCGACGTAGCGCACCACCCCGAAGGGCGTCACCACCCACTCCTCGGCGCCCGGCGACTCGCCCGCGCCCACCGTGCTCTCGAACGACCCGCCTGCCAGCCACGACTCCTCCGCGTAGCCCACGCACGCGCGCACCCGTCCAGGGCCGCGAAACGTCGTCTCCCGCGTGGTGCGCGGGTCCTTGGCGACGAAGCGCGCGCCGGCGGGCAGGTCGAGCCACGCCTCGGGCGCGACCAGCCCCTGCAGCAGCAGCGGCGGACCGGCCGCGTCGCCGCCCGCCTCGCCCGCCTGGCCTGCCTGGCCTGCCTGGCCTGCCACGCTCACGTACCCGTCGAGCGCGATCACGCGGCAGGCGAGGCGCACCGGCGGCACGTGCGCGACGCGCGAGCTCACCCCGGGCGGGATGAGCGGGGCAGAGGCCGCGGCGCTGTCCGAGGCGCCTGGCGCCGCCTCCGCCCCGTTCGACCGCTCCGGTTCGCAGGCCCCGCACCCGGCCATCGTCGCGAACACGGCGGCCGCGAGGGCGGAGGAGATCGCGCAGGCGCGCATGACCTAGCGCGAGATGCTGGGCGGGGCCGGCGGCACGTCGTCGATGTCGACGGGGAAGATGTCGGCCGTGATGTCTTCGGCGGCGAGCTCACGCTTGGCGTTGTGCAGCTGGCTGTTGGTCTGGTCGAGCCGGTCGGCCAGGACGCCCAGGAACTGCCAGAGCATCTTGACCGCGACCTCGTGCTCCTTGCGCAGGATCTCGAAGAAGTCGGCCCGGCGGATGGTGATGAGCTCGGCGTCGCCCACCGCCGTGACCGTGGCCGAGCGCGGAACGCTGCGGATGAGCGCCATCTCGCCCACGTGCTCGCCCTGACCCAGATGCACCAGCACCTGCTCGCCGCGCGACACGCGGACCTTGCCGTCGAGCACGATGAAGAGCTCGTCGCCCTTGTCGCCCTCGCGGATGACGATGTCGCCGTCCTTGTACTCGCGTACCTCGACGGCCTGCATCAGACGCAACAGCTCACGCTCGGTGAGGCGCGAGAAGAGCGGCATGTTGGCCAGCACGTCGCGCTTGAGGGCCAGGCGCTTGGCGCGCGCCGCATCGACCGCGCCCTCGTCGCCGACCTTCACGATCAGCGTGGTGATGTTGTCCTTGCCGCCGCGGTCGTTGGCCAGCGTGATCAGCGCCTTGACGCTCTCGTCGCCCTCGAGCGCCAGCGGCTCGCGCAGATCCTCCGGCGTCTCCAGGTAGCCGTGCAGCCCGTCGCTGGCGAGCACCAGCGTGTCGCCCGCGATGAGCTCGATCACCAGGGTGTCGACCTCGACGCGCTCGTACACGCCGACCGCGCGCGTGATGGCGTTCTTCTGCTGGACCTTCTCGATCTGCTCGCGCGTCAGCTTCCCGCGCTTGATGAGCTCGTTGTAGACGGTGTGGTCCTCCGTGACCTGCTGGACCTTGCCGCCGCGCGACAGGTAGATGCGGCTGTCGCCCACGTGGGCGATGAAGCCCTGGTGCCCCACGATGAGCAGCGCGCTCAGCGTCGTGCCCATGCCGCGCTTGGCGGGGTCGACCCGCGCCTCCTCGTGGATCTTCGAGCAGGCGCGCTGCACGGAGTGCTCGAGCAGCGCCACCACGTCCTTGGGCGTGACCTTGCTCGCGCCGGTGGCGCCGGAGGCGTAGTCGTCGAGCAGCTCCTTCTCGCGCTTGATCTCCTCGTGGACCGTGCGCACCGCGATGGCGCTGGCGACCTCGCCCGCGGCGTGGCCGCCCATCCCGTCGGCCACGATGAAGAGGGCGAGCTTCTTGTCGACGAGGAAGTTGTCCTCGTTGTGGTCGCGCACCTTGCCCACGTCGGTGGCGGCGTAGAAGCGGATGGAGTCGCCGAGGGTCATCGTGGCCCCGCCATGATGCCACGCATCCATCGCGCGTTGGAACGCGAAGCGCACCTTGCACCTCGCGGACGCGCGCTTGCGCTCGAGGCGCAAGCCAGGCGGCCGCAAGGCGCCCAAAGGGCGGTGGTTTTGCCCCGGTACGCCGCGTGCTCGGGGGCCGGCATGCGCACATGCTTCGCCATTGCCTTCGTTCCCCTCCCCGGCGCCGCAGCGTCCGTCGTCGTGGGGCTCTGCGGCCTCGTCAGCCTGTCGGCGTGCGCGGGATCGGGCAGCGGGGACGGCTCGCCGGGCTTCGACCTCGGCAGCGCGGGCAACGAGGCCGGCGTCGCCGACACGGGGACGTGGGCGTACGAGGGGAGCACGGGCGCGCCCGAGGCGGCTGCGCACGACTCCGGGGGCGGCGGGTTCGACGCGGGGACGACGCCCGACACGGGCGCCGTCGGCGACACCGGGACCGGAGCCGAGGCCGCGCCCGTGGACGCCGGGCCGCCCGCGGCGACGCAGCTCGCGGGCGGCGACCAGCACACCTGCGCGCTGCGGCCCGACGGCACCGTCGCCTGCTGGGGGGCCAACGACTCCGGGCAGCTCGGCGACGGGACCACCGTCGCCTCGGCCACGCCGGTGAGCGTGCAGGGCGTCGCCGGCGCGGTGCAGATCGGCGCGGGCTGGGCGCACACCTGCGCGCTGCTGAAGGGCGGCGGCGTGATGTGCTGGGGGCACGGCGCCAACGGGGATCTCGGCAACGGCGCCAGCGCGGCCTCGAGCACGCCGGTCGCCGTCAGCGGCCTGACCGACGCCACCGCGCTCGGCGTCGACGGCTACCACGCCTGCGCGCTGCGCCAGGCCGGCTCGGTGGTGTGCTGGGGCTTCGGCCAGGACGGAGAGCTCGGCAACGGCGCGTCGGTGGACTCCAGCGTGCCCGTCGCGGTGAGCGGCCTGACCGACGCCGTCGCCATCGGCGTCGGCTCGGGGCAGGACTGCGCCATCCGGCAGGACCACTCGGTGGTCTGCTGGGGATACGACCAGTACGGCGATCTCGGCAACGGCCAGATGGGCGCCCCGTCGAACGTGCCGGTCGCGGTGCTCGGCGTGACGGGTGCGACCGCGCTCGCCGCGGGCATCGAGCACGTGTGCGCGCTGGTGACCGGCGGCGCCGTGTCGTGCTGGGGCTACGGCGCGGACGGGGAGCTCGGCAACGGGGCCACGAACAGCGCGAGCACGGCGGTGGCGGTGGTGGGCCTGAGCGGCGTGACGGCGATCGCGGCCGGCGGCTACCACACCTGCGGCGTGATGCCGGCGGGGCAGGTGGTGTGCTGGGGGCAAGGGACGAGCGGGCAGATCGGCAACGGCACCAGCTTCAACTCGGCCTACCCGGCGCCGGTCGCCACCCTCAGCGACGGCGCGCGCGTCGCCGGGGGCTCGAGCCACACCTGCGCCCTCACGGCGTCGGGCCACGTGTGGTGCTGGGGCAACGACACCAGCGGCCAGATCGGCGACGGCACGACGTCGGCGACCCCGCTGACGACGCCCGTGGCGGTCACGGGGATGTAGGGAGGCTCGGCCGGCCTTCCGTCTGCTGGCGGCTTGGCGGCCTCTCCTTCTCGCCGGACACGTACGCGTCGCGCCCGGACGCATGCGCGTCCGGCCAGGACACGTGCGTGTCGCGCCCGGACGCATGCGCGTCCGGCCAGGACACGTACGCGTCGCGCCCGGACGCATGCGCGTCCGGCCAGGACATGTACGCGTCGCGCCCGGACGCATACGCGTCCGGCCAGGACATGTACGCGTCGCGCCCGGACGCATACGCGTCCGGCCAGGACACGTACGCGTCGCGCCCGGACGCATCCGTGTCGGGATAGGACGCGAGCGCGTCTCCGTTCGTCGCCACGCGATGGACGCCGGTGAATCCGATAGCTTACGAGCGACGGCGCCGTCCGCGCACGGCCGCACCCGCGGCGAGCGCCAAGGCGAGCAGCGACCCTGGCGCCGCCCGGCCGGGCCCGCGCGCCACGTCGCATCCAGCAGTTCCGCCAGCTTGCGCGTTCGCCGCGACGCCACCCGCGCTCCCGTCCGCGCCCGCGCCCCCGCTCCCACCCCCGCCCGAGCTTCCGCCCGCGCCCCCCTCGGGCGTGACGCCGGAGCCGCCGTCGTCTCCGCCGCCCGCGTCCGCCGCCGCTCCGCCCTCGGGCTGCGGCGCCATGTTGCACACGTCGTCCGTCCCGTTCGGCTGCGATACGCACGCGCCCGGGCCGTCGCACGTCTCCACCTGCACGACGCCGTTCTGGCAGCGCATGGCCTGGGTGTGGTCGCTCGAGCAGTTCCACAGCGGCCAGACGTCGTCGCACTTGCAGGTGCCGCCGAACCTCGGCATGTAGAGGCACCACTCCCAGTCGCCCGGGTCGCGGTGGTTGCTCGAGCCGCCGTAGCTCGTGCCGGTCTCGCACTGCGCCGGCGACTGCGCGCAGGCCGGCGAGCTCTCGGCCATCACGTTGCCGTTGGGCACCTGGTCGTGCCCGATGACGTGGGCGCGGTCCTTCTTCACGCCGTACTTGCCGGTGAGGTACGCCACGAGCTTCGCGCTCGCCGCGTACTGCGCCTCCGGGTAGGGCTGCACGTAGTAGCCGACGTGCTCGATGCCCACCGCGTGCTGGTTCACGTACCAGTTGCCGGCGTGCCAGGCCGTGTCCGATTCGTGCACGAACTGCCCGACCGCGCCGTCGGTGTTCACGATGTAGTGCACGCTCTTGTTGGGATCGTTCTGGAGCGTGGCCACGCTGGCGTCCCAGCCGCCCTCGGTGTCGTGGATGACCACCGTGTCGACCGGGTTGCCGCCGCGGCCCGCCGTCCACTTGTTGGTCGACGGTGTGGGGAACCACGTGGCGCCGGCGGGATAGTCCGAGGTGTCGAGCGCGTGCACCGAGGTATCGACCGTCACCGTGAGCGCCAGCGGCAGCGCGTGCGGGGCGAGGTGGACGGTCTCGCCGTCGCGGGCGGGCAGGTCGCCGCCGCGCGCGAGGAGCTGGAAGACGCGGTGCGCGTAGGCGGCGCGGTGGTCGTCGCCGAGGTAGCCGCTCAGCTCCTCGACCGCGGGCTCCCAGCTCGCGAGGTCGAGGGCGCCGGCCCCGGTGCGGGCGCCGACGTCGGCCAGCACCAGCGCTCCCGCGTGAAGCGCGAGATCGGCGTCGACGCGAAGCGCGAGCTCTGTCGCACCGGCCAGCGACGCCCCGAGGGCCAGGGTGTCGAGCTTGCCGTGGCGCAGCTCCATCGGACCGGCCACGGGCACCGCGGCGTCGGGCTCGACGGCGCGCGTGCGCGGCATGAGCAGGCCCCCTTCGACGGAGGCGATGGCGATCATCAGGTCGGCCGGCACGCCCGCGGCGCGCGCCTCCGCCTCGAAGCGCTGCGCCAGCGGCCCCCGCGCGGGCTCGCCCGGGGTGCCGCCGGGCGACGCGCTGCACGCCACGACGGCGGGGACGGCCAGCAGCGAGAGGCGCAGGAGGCGCATGGGCCCGGCAGAGTGCACCGCCCGTTCCACCGGCGCCACCCCCGTTCCGCGGTGTTCGGGCCGGTTCGCGGGCGATCCGGGCCGCGCAGCTCGCGACGGGCCGCGAGCGGCTCGCGAGCCTCCGCGGCCGGCGCGCCACCCTGGCTGGCCTGGTTTGCCCTCGCTCAGCCGAGCTTCATGCCGCCCGGCACCGACGGCCGCGCGCGCGTCGCCGCCTGCTCGTCGACCTCCTCGAGCGGCCCGGGACGCGACGCGATGGCCGGCCGCACGCGCGGGATCCCCGAGGCGCGCCGGTTGGCCTCGGCGAGGTCGCGCGTCCAGGTGCCCGCGTCCTTGCACTCGGCCAGCGCCATGTCGAGCTCGCGCGCGCTCTGGTACCGGTCCTCGGGCTCCTTCTCCAGGCAGCGGAGCACGACGCGCTCGATGTCCGCCGGCACGGGCGCGCGGCGGCTGGGCGGCTCCGGCACGTCGTTGACGTGGGCCACCATCACCGCGGCCGCCGTCGGCGCGGTGAACGGCGGCGTGCCCGTGAGCAGGAAGTAGAGCACCGACCCCAGCGAGTAGACGTCGCTGCGCGGGTCGGCGCGCCCGCCGTTGCAGACCTCCGGCGCCATGTACGCGGGCGTGCCGTGCACCCAGCCGGCGCGCGTCACCGACGCGTCTTCTTCGGCGCCCTCGATCTTGGCGATGCCGAAGTCGAGCACCTTGAGGAAGTCCGGCTCGTCGCCCATGCGGCACACGAAGAGGTTGTCGGGCTTCACGTCGCGGTGGACCACTCCCGCGTCGTGCGCCTCGGACAGCGCGGCGCACGCCTGGCGGGCGAACCGCACCGCGCGTGCCGGCGGCAGGGGGCCCACGTCGTCGACCAGCGTCGCCAGGTCGAGCCCCTCCAGGTGCTCCATGGCCATGAACCACACGCCGTCGTCGCTGGCACCGAAGTCGAAGACGCGGATGGTGTGCGGGCTCTGCAGTCCGCTGGCGGCCATGGCCTCGCGCTCGAAGCGGGTGATGGCCATCGAGTCGCCGGAGACGCTGCGGTCGAGGATCTTCAGGGCCACGTCGCGCCGCAGAGCGTCGTCCCAGGCCAGCCACACCTCGCTGCTCCCGCCGTGTCCGATGCGCGCCTTCAGGCGATAGCGCCCCAGGCGGCGCGCGTAGTAGAGCTGCCGCCGCATCCCCCAGATGATGTTGCCGCCCACCACGCCGCCGAGCGCGCACGCGGCGACGATGCCGTAGTCCTGGACGAAGACCGCCGCCTCGTGTCCGTGCCACTGCGCGGCGATGGTCGCGTCGCGCAGCGCGGCCAGCGCCATGACCACCGGATAGACGGCGTAGGTGGCCACCGCCATGGGCAGCGAGCGCTGCCAGCGCGACGGCACCGCCATGGTCTGCACCATCACCATGAGCGAGATGCCGGGCATGATGTGGCTGTCGAGGCCTCCGTAGCGCGTGGCGCGCATGGCGACGCAGAGCGCCATCCCCACGAACGTCCCTACCTCGAGGGCCGTGCTCAGCGCGCTGGGGCGCGGGTGCTTGCGCGTGAGCAGCCAGCCCACCAGCGGCGGGACCGCCCCCACCAGGCGCCAGCCCGCCATCCACCCGCGGGGCGTCGACGGCGCCACCACCAGCGCGATGTACACGTCGAGCAGCCCGAAGAGCAGCCACCCCACCAGGACGAAGCCGAACATCTTGGGCAGCGCCTGCCTGCGCTCCTCGGCGTCGGCATCCTCGCCGCGGTCGCTCCAGGTATGCCGCGGGCCTGTCGTCGCCGTGCGCGAGCGCACCTGCGAGACCGGACGCTGCCGCCGTGTGGCCTCGTCGGGCGTGGAGCCCATCATCGACCGTCCGCCCATGGTACCGCGACGGGGCGGCGGCGAATCAGCCTTCTTCGTCGCCCGCGATGTCGCCCTTGTCTCCGCGCAGGCCGAGGGCGCGCGCCTTCTTGTAGAGGTGGCTCCGCTCGAGATCGAGGGCGCGGGCCGTGGCCGCCATCTGCCCGGCGTGATGGGTCAGCGCCTCCTGGAGGATGACGCGCTCGGCCTCCTCGACGAGGACCCGGAAGGGCACGCCGGCCCGGTAGAGGCCCGCGGTCTTGACCGCGCTGCCGCCAGGCAAGCAGTTCTTCACGTCGTCGGCGCGGATGGCGTCGTCGGGCGTGAGGATGACCAGGCGCTCGATGACGTTCTTCAGCTCGCGCACGTTGCCCGGCCACGAGTAGCTGGCGAGCACGCCGATGGCGTCGTCCTCGAGGCGCATGTCTCGACGGTCGTTGGAGCTGGCGGCCAGCTCGAGGAAATGGCGGGCCAGCTGCGGGACGTCCTCGCGGCGGGCGCGCAGCGGCGGGATGGCCAGGGGCAGCACGTTGAGCCGGTCGTAGAGATCGGGGCGGAAGGCGCCGCTCTCGCAGGCGGCGACGAGGTCGCGGTTGGTGGCGGCCACCACGCGGACGTCGACGGTGATGGTCTCGCTGCCGCCGACGCGCTCGATCTCGCGCTCCTGCAGCACGCGCAGCAGCTTGGCCTGCATGGGCAACGGCATGTCACCCACCTCGTCGAGGAAGAGCGTGCCGCCCGAGGCGCGCTCGAACTTGCCGCGCCGCTGCTTGGTCGCCCCGGTGAAGGCGCCGGCCTCGTGGCCGAAGAGCTCCGACTCGATGAGCTCCGAGGGCAGCGCCGCGCAGTTGAGCTTCTCGAGAGGCCCCCTGGCCCGCGGGCTCATGGTGTGGATGGCGCGCGCCACGAGCTCCTTGCCGGTCCCGCGCTCGCCGGTCACGAGCACGCTGGCGGCGCTCTTGGCGGCCCGCCCGATCTGCTCGACCAGCTTCTTGATGGCGTGGCTGCCGCCCACGAGCTCCCCGGTGGTGCCCGCGGCGCGCCGCAGGTCGCGAGCCTCGGCCTCGGCGCGGGTCAGGCGCAAGGCCGTCTCCACCGCGATGAGCAGGGCGTCGGTGTTGAGGGGCTTCTCGAGGAAGTTGAGAGCGCCGACGCGCACCGCCCGCACGGCGGTGTCGATGGTGGCGTGCCCGCTCATCATGATGACCGGGGTGTCGGCCTTTCCGGCGCGCATCCGCTGCAGGAGCTCCACGCCGTCGCCGTCCGGCAGCATCACGTCGAAGAGGCACAGGTCGTACGTGCGCTTCTTCAGCTTCTCCTCGGCCACCTTGACGCCCCCCGCCACGTCGACGCCGTAGCCCTCCAGCGACAGGGCTTTTTGCAGCGTGGTCAGAATGGAGGGCTCGTCGTCGACTACGAGGAGGTGCGCGCGGGCCATCGGGGGGAGTGTAGTCGCGAAACGCCCCGTGGCGCGCCGGCCATTCCGGGGGCAGTCGCATGGCTGAGTCCTTTACAAGGCCCCCCGCCTCGCGCGACAAAGCAGGGAGATGAACAGCACATGGCTGGCGGGGCTGGGGGTGATGTCGACGGCGCTGGTTGCGGCGGGGAGCGCGAGCGCGCACGGGGACGTGGACAAGCCCGAGAAGGCCGACGCCCAGGTCGGCGTCGCCGCGAGCGCCGAGGCCGGCGCGCCCGTGGAGGGCGGCGACGAGAAAGCCGAGCACGAGCACGAGGAAGAGAAGGGCATGGTGGGCCTGGATCTGGTGCTCGGCTGGGGCAAGGTGCCCTTCGCGGTCCAGAACCTGCCGACCGCCAGCAACCCGAGCATCACCTACACGCGCGCGGACAAGACCTCGTCCAACGTGCAGTCCTTCATCGCGCTGGGCTCCCTCGAGGTCACGGAGCACGTGGGCCTCGAGCTGCGGGTGCCCTTCACGTTCGCGGGGTTCTCGCCCAACGGGTCGGCCGCGCGCTCGACCACCGGCTTCGGCAACGTCGAGGTAGCGGGCGAGTACGAGACGTCGATCACGAAGGGGCTTCACTTCGTGGGCGCTCTCGGCGTGGCGCTGCCCACGGCGGTGGGCGACGAGATCCCGCCGGACCTCGCCAACGCGAGCGCGGGGAGCGTCGACGCGACGGCCTTCGATCGCTGGTCGCTCAGCCGCGCCGCTGCCTCCGCGCGCGGCTACGAGGACAACGCCCTGTTCGAGCCGCATCGCCTGGGCATCATCCCCAAGGTGGGCGTCGTCTACCGCCTCCGCGGGTTCAGCGTCGAGCCGTACGTGAAGGTCGAGAACCTCGTCGCGACGTCGACCGCGCTGGAGCAGAAGTACGTCGGCGAGCTCGTGGGCGGGCTCCGCGTCGGCTACTGGGTGCACAAGCAGTTCGAGCTGGGGGTCAAGGGCTGGGTCAACGTAGGCTACGCCGGCAGCGACGAGGACAAGCAGACGGCGGTGGCCATCGAGCCCCAGGTGGTCCTCAAGTTCGGGCCAGTTCGCCCCTACGCCGGCGTCATCGTCCCGGTCGCCGGGCCGCCGTCGGACAACGGCTTCGTCGGCGTTCGCCTCGGCGCCGCGGCAGCCTTCTGATCAGGGCGCTTCGGGCGGCTCGCCCAAGCCGTGGCGGCGTGTAGACTCCAACACACATGCTGCTTCGACGGTCGCTCTTCGTTCTGGGGCTGGTGGCGCCGTTCCTCGTGGGATGCGGCGCCCGCGGCGGCGTCCGCGGGCCGGCCGTCCACGCCGAGCGCGTCGCGCCCGCGGTGGCAGAGGTCGGGGACGACCAGTTCGCCGCCGCGGTGCACGACCTTCTGGTGAGCGAGCCCGGGACGCCCGAGCGCTCGGTGCGTCTCGGCGCCGTCGAGGCGCGGCAGATGACCCGCGCCGACGCGCGCTTCCGCGCCCACGCGTCGGAGCGCGGGCTGGCGGCCGTGAGCGGGGGGCTGTATCTGGTGCGCGTCGGCGAGCCCGCGCAGGGGATCCTCGGCCCTCACGGTCCCGACGCGCTGAAGGCGGCCGCCCGCGAGCTGTCGCTCAAGGGCGACGAGGGGCGAGCGCGTGCGCTGTTCGATCTCTTCCTGCAGGTGGCCCCGGAGGCCGAGCGCTCCGACGCGCGCGCCCACGTGGCGGCGCTCGAGACGTGGACGCGAGACGCCGTGGCGACCGGCGGGCCCGTGGGGAGCGCCGGTGGGCTCGAGCGCGTGGCCGTTCACCGGCGCCTGCTCGAGCCGAGCCAGGACGCGCTCAACACCGCGGCCAACGCCACGGGCGAGTGGATCAAGCGGGCCATCACGCTGCGCGATCGCTTTCGCAAGACGCGCGTGCAGCCGCCGCGCGAGGAGGGCGCCGAGGCGTGGCGCGCGCTCGAGACGGGGCCGGTGGTGCTGGCCGCGCTCTACCTGCGCGACGCGGACGCGTCGGGAGCAGTCGCCGCCATCGACCGAGCCCAGGCGCGCGACCTGCTCGAGTCCGAGCGGCCGCAGTTCGCTGCCGCGCTGGAGGCGGCGGCCAAGGAGCCCAGCGTCGACCGCTGCATCGACCTGCTGCACCAGCTGCGTCCCCTCGCGGGACGAGAGCCGGCGCGGGACGACGAGGACTTCGCCGACGACCGCGACCTCTTCGGAGCGGCGGCGTTCAGCGTGGCCAGCGAGTGCTACCGGCTCGACCCCACGGTCCCGGAGGTGGCGCTCACGCTGGGCGTGGCGCTCGAAGAGCTGGGCATGGCGGAGGCGACCCCCGCGGTGCTGGTGGAGGCGCTGCGGGCGCACCCCGAGGCGCGGGTGGCGAGCGAGGCGCTGGCGCTGTCGCTCGATGCGATGGCGTCGGAGGAAGACGCGGGGGACGCGGAGGCGGCCAGGCGTGCCTTCAAGGCGGCGCAGCCGCTGCTGGCGGCCGCGTCGGACAAGGCGCTGGCCGGCAAGGTGCACCCCGGACCGGCCCGCGTCCGCGCCGCCATGGGTGAGATCGAGCTGCGCGAGGGGCGCATCGAGGACGCGCGGGCGCTGCTCAAGCAGTCGGCGGACGAGGAGAAGACGGGGAGCGTCCTGCTCTCGCTCGCGCGGATCGAGTGGCGCGACGGGCAGACGCAGTCGTCGCTCGACCACCTGCGCGACGCGCTCTCCGCGCACGACTCCGCGCGCGATCCGGCCCTGCGCGGGGAGATCCTGCTGACCATCAGCGACGTGACGCACGACAAGGGCGACGTCGCCGCCGCGCGGACGCCGTTGACGGAAGCGCTCAAGGAGCTGGTCGGGTCGCGCAACGTGCAGGACGCGGATTCGCGGGCGCGCGTCGAGCGCGTGCTGGCCCGGGTGCTCGACCGGTTCGGCGCGGCGCAGCCTGCGCAGCGCGCGCTCGAGCGGGCATACGCGGCGGCGCCGGGCGACAAGCACCAGGCCACGCAGACCATCGAGCTTCTCATCGGGCGTGCGTTCGTGCGCGGCGACCTGCCCTCGGCGCGCGAGGGGCTGCAGCGGGCCATGGCGACGGACCTCGACGACGGGGATCTGGTGTACTTCGCGCTGTGGGTGCGGCTGCTGGAGCGGCAGCTGCGCGTCCCGACGGACGGGACGCCCGACCGCGTGTTCGCCTCGGTGAACGACGACGGGCGCTGGGTGGGTACCCTGGCGCGCTTCGGCGAAGGCAAGCTGAAGGGCGACGAGCTCCTGGCGCGCGCCTCCAATCCCATCCAGAAGTACGAGGGTCTCTTCTACGCGGCGATGGACCACCGCGCGGCGGGCGACACCAAGGGCGGCGACGAGCTGCTGCGGCAGGTGGTGGCCGGGACCGGCCTCGCCCTGAGCGAAGTGAGCCTGGCGCGCGACATGCTCGACCCCGGCAAGTCTCAGGTTGGCGGCCCGCTGCCGCCGGACGTCTCCATCCCTTGAGCGCGCTGCGCCCCATCCGCCAGGCCATCGACTGGGGCGAGCTGGCGCCGCTCCGGCTGCGCGCCCGCCAGGTGGCCGAGGGGGTGTACGCCGGCGTCCACCGCAGCGCGCGCCGCGGCGCCGGCGTCGAGTTCGGCGGCTATCGCGAGTACGTGCCGGGAGACGACCTGCGCTGGCTCGACCGGCGGTCGCTGTTGCGTCACGAGCGGCTGGTGGTTCGGCAGTTCGAGACCGAGACCGATCGCGCCCTTTGCCTGGTGGTCGATGCGTCGGCGTCGATGAGCTTCCGCGGACCTCGCGCGCCCGGAGCCAAGATCGCCTTCGCCGCCGTGGTGGCGGCGGCGCTGGCCCGCGTCGCGCTCGCGAGCGGCGATCCGGTGAGCCTCACCTTCCTCGGAGGCGGTGCGCACGACGCGCCGGTGCCGCGCTCCGTGGGCCGCGAGCAGTTCGAGCGGGTCGTGGGCGCGCTCGAGGCGGTCGAGCCCGGGGGCGACGCCCACCTCGATCGCGGCATGCTCGAGCGCGCGCTTCACTCGCTGTCGCGCGCGGCGCGGCGCGGGGCCATCGTGGTGTTCCTCAGCGACCTCGTCGATCTGCCCGACGAGGCGGCCGACCGCATGGCGACGCTCGCGTCGAGCGGCAGGGTGCTGTCGGTGGTGCAGACCCTCGATCCGGCCGAGGTCGACTTCCCGTACGCCGGCACCGTCCGCCTGCGCGCGCTGGAAGGGGGCGCGGTGGTGGAGACGGACGCCGACACCACGCGCGAACGCTACCTCGCCGCGCTCTCCGCCCTGACCAGCCGGTGGCAGGACGCGGTGCTCCGTCGCGGGGGACGCTTCGTGCGCGCCACGACGTCGGACGACCCCATCGACGTCGTACGCACGGTCGTCGACAGCGTCCGATGACCTTCCTCAGCTCGCTCGCCCTGGCGGTCGCGCTGCTCGTGGTCGCGCCCTACCTCGCGCACCGGCTGCGCAGGCGGCGTGCGGAGGAACAGCCGTTCCCGCCCGCGCGGCTGGTCGCGCCCGCGCCCCCGCGGGCCCGCCGCCGCTCGCGGCTCGAGGATCGCGCTCTCTTCGCGACGCGGGGTGCCGCCGTGCTCGCGCTGGCGGTGCTCGGGGCCACGCCTTTCGTGCGTTGCTCCCGCCTGTCGCTGTCGCGCGCCGGCGGCGCGTCGGTCGCCATCGCCATCGTCGTCGACGATTCGATGAGCATGCGCGCGGCGGCCGGCGGCAAGTCGCGCTTCGAACGGGCACGGGACGGGGCGCGCGAGCTGCTCGCCTCGGCGCGCGAGGGCGACGCCATCGCGGTGGTGCTCGCCGGCGCCCCGGCGCGCGTCTCCCTGGCGGCGACGACCGACCTGGGAGCCGCACGCAACGCCATCGACTCTCTCGCCGAGAGCGATCGCGCCACCGATCTCGACGGAGCGGTGACGCTGGCGCGCGGACTGGTCTCCTCGCTCCCGCAGGTCGACCGGCGCATCGTGCTCCTGAGCGATCTCGCCGACGGGCACCCCGACGGGGCGCCGCTCGGCGAGGCGAGCTCCGTGCCGGTCTGGATCGCGTTGCCCGAGCTGCGCGTGCCGGCGGCCGACTGCGCAGTGATGCGCGCAGACCGGAGCGGCGCCCGCGTGCGGGTGCAGGTCGCCTGCGGGCCCGGCGCGAGCGCAGCGGGGCGCGAGCTCGTGGTCGAGGACGCGGAGGGCAAGGCCCTCGGCCGCGCCTCGCCGCAGGCCGGCACCTCGATGGAGCTGACCCTGCTGCTCCCCTCGGAGCAGGCCCTGCCGGCGCAGGCCCGGCTCGCCGGAGTAGACGCCGTGGCCAGCGACGACGCCGCGCCGGTGCTCCCGGAGGCGGGCCGTGGGGCCATCGCGGTGGTGGCCGATTCGACCGACGAGGCCGTGGCCACCGGCGGCGCGCCGATCGTGGAGCAAGCCCTGTCGGCTCTCAAGCTCGACGTGGACGTGCGCCCCATCCCCGCGTTTCCCGATCGCGCGGAGGACCTCGCGCCGGATCTCGGCGTCCTGCTCGACGACCCGCCCGGCCTCACTCCCGAGCAGCGGCACGCGTTGACCGCCTTCCTCGACGGCGGGGGCGTCGTGATGGTGGCGCTGGGTTCGCACGCCGCGGCGGCCCCGCTGGGGGCGTCGCTCGAGCCGCTGCTGGGGCACGCGGTCGGGTGGGGCGAGAACCGATCCTCCGGCGCCGATCCGGCCAGCGCCGTGGGCGAGCTCGCGGAGCCGGCGCGCAGCCTGACCGGCCTCGACGCCGCGCGGCGCGCGGCCCTCGCGCCGGAGGACGTGAGCGCGTTCGAGCCGCTGGTCAAGTGGGCGGACGGCGCGCCGCTGGTCGCGCGGCGCGCGGTGGGGCGCGGCGAGGCCTGGCTGGTCACGTTGCCCTTCTCCGTCGACGCCAGTGATCTCGCGCTGCGGCCCGCCTTCCTGGCGTTGCTCGACGCCTGGGTTCGCACCGCGCGCGAGCGTGCCGCTCCCAAGCGGAGTGAAGTCGGCACGACCTGGACCTTCCCCGGGGCGCACGGGGTGGACGTCCGCGGTCCGGCAGGTCCGGTCGCGGTGGCGCGCGAAGATGGCGTGCCGCGTGCGGTGCCGCCGCTGGTCGGAGCGTATCGGATCGTCGTCGACGGAAGGGCGGAGACGCGCGTCGCAGCACCCGATGCGCGCGAGCTCGACCTGCGGCCGCGCGCCGCGGCGTCGGCGGCCGCGGGGGCCGGCCTGGGGGAGCGGCGCGCCTCCGTCGACGTGAGCGGGCAGGTGGCGCTGGCCCTGCTCGGGCTCCTGGCGCTCGAGATGGCGCTGCGCGCCTGGTCGCGGCGCAGACTGGAATCACAGGAAGCGCTGGAAGGGACGTAGCGCTTGCCACGGCGCGTCCCGTTGAGGCTTGATGTTGCGCGCATGCCCATCGCTTCTCGCCGGCCTGTCCGGGTCCTGGTCGCGGCGCTGGTCCTCGCCGGCTGCTCCGGCGCCGGCCCCTACGGACATTCCCCGCGGTACGTCGAGCTCGACGAGGAGACCGCGGTCTCCGCCGGGGCGCGCGAGTACGACCCGGTCATGGTGGAGCGACAGCCCGACGAGTGGCGCAAGGGCAAGGTGACGCTCTTCGGCGTGGTCGAGAGCCGGACGGCGGGGCCAGGCGGGCAGGCCTTGCTCAAGCTGTCCGTCCGCCGGCTCGACCCGCGCAACCTCTGCGGCAACGAGCACGACGACGACTCGTGCCGTGTCACCGTGAGCGACAAGGACTTCGGCGTCGTCTACGCGCTCGTCACCCTGCGGGGCGAAGACGACATCGGCCCCCGCTCGGTGGCGCAGCGGTCGCTGGTGCGCGTCGTAGGCACCCTGGGGCAGGACGTCTCGCCCACCGAGGGTGCGCCCATCCTGCACGCCACCTGGCACCGGCACTGGCCGGTCTACTTCTACGTCACGCGCGCGAGCGCCCGTGACATGCGCCAGTGAGCGAGGCGCGTCGTGCTCTCCCGCGCCCCCGACGGAACGCTTCGTCTCCCCGCCCTGGCCACGGCCCACTCCCACGCCTTCCAGCGCGCCATGCGTGGTCGCGCGCAGCGGCCCGCGCGCGAGGGGGGCGAGGGGGGGGGAGGCGACGACTTCTGGTCGTGGCGGGGTCAGATGTACGCGCTGGCCTCGTCACTGACACCGGAGTCCATACGCGCCACGAGCCTGGTCGCGTTCCGCGAGCTGGCCGCGGCGGGCGTGCGCACGGTGGGCGAGTTCCACTACGTACATCACCAGGCGGACGGCACGCCCTACGCGGACCGCACCGTCCTGGCCGACGCGGTGATCGACGCCGCGAAGCAGGCGGGTCTGCGCATCGCGCTCCTGCGTGTCGCTTACCATCGCGCCGGGCCGGGGCGCGCCGCCGAGTCGGGCCAGCGTCGGTTCTGCGACCCGCGCGTCGAGGACGTGCTGGCCGACGTCGACGCCCTGCGCGCACGGTGGGCGAACGATCCGGACGTGGTGGTGGGGCTGGCGCCGCACTCGGTGCGGGCCGTACCTCCCGCCTGGCTCGCCCCGCTGCGTGACCACGCCGCGCGGAACGCCTTGCCGCTACACATGCACGTCGCCGAGCAGCGGCGCGAGGTGGACGAGTGCGTCGCCGAGACGGGGCGGCGTCCGGTGGAGCTGCTGGCCGACCACGGACTGCTGTCCGACCGCTTCGTCGCCGTCCACGCCACCCACCTCCTGGCCCACGAGACGAAGCTGCTCGGCGACGCGCATGCCTTCGCCTGCGTCTGCGCCACGACGGAGCGGGATCTGGGCGACGGCCTGCCCGACCTCACTGCGCTGCGGGCCGCGGGCGTGCGCCTCTGCACCGGCGTCGACAGCCACGTGGTGACCGATCCCATCGAGGATCTGCGCGCGCTCGAGACGCACGAGCGACTGCGGACGCGCGCTCGCGTCACCTTCCGCCCCGCGAGCGGGACGCCGGCCGAGCAGCTGTGGCGCGAAGGCTCCGTCGAAGGCGCGGCGGCGTGTGGCTTCGGCGGCGCCGGCGGGACGGTCGTCATCCGTCGCGACCACCCGTCGCTCGCGCTGGTGGACGACGACGTCCTGCTCGACGCCATCGTCTTCGGCGCGGGCGCGGGCGTGGTCGATCGCGTCGCGCTGGAGCCCCCCGGGGCCGACTAGCCCCTGCGCTGCTCGAAGTATTTCTCCATGGCGAAGAGGTCCTCGTCGCCGAGCCCCTCGGCGACGGCCTGCGCTACCTCGCGCGTGATCTCGCGCTGGACCGGCAGCGCCAGGCCCACCTCTTCCTGCAGGGCCAGGTTGAGCGCGCCGTCCTTGAGCGCCAGCGCCAGCGAGAACTCGGGGGCGGCGTAGTCGCGCTGGAGCACCTTGGGGCGCTTGCTGACGTAGCTCGGCGTGGCGAACGCCCCGGCGGTGAAGGCCTCGACGATGGTCGCGCGCTCGAGCCCGGCGCGCTCGCCCAGGGCGAGCATGCTGGCGAAGGCCACGAAGTGGTGAGCGCCCACGCCGTTGAGCACCACCTTCAGCGCCTGCCCCTGGCCCACGCCGCCCGCGTAGAGGACGCGTTTGCACATCGTCTCCAGGACGGGCAGCGCGCGCTCCACGTCGGCATCGGCCCCGCCCACGAGCGCGAGGAGCTCGCCCCGCTGCGCCGGGCCCACCGTCCCGCTCACCGGCGCGTCGACGAAGCGCGCTCCCCGGGCCTCGATGGCGCGGGCCGCCTCGCGGGCCGCGGCGCGGCCGATGGTCGACATGTCGATCACCAAGGCGTCCGGCTGGAGGCCCGCCAGCACGCCCTCGTCGCCCGCGAGCACCTGCTCGAGCGCGCGCCCGTCGGCGAGGCAGGTGACGACCACGCTGGCCCCACGCACGCACGCGCGCGCCGTGAGAGCGACGGTGGCCACGTCGGCGAGCGCCTCGGCGCGCGGCCGCGTCCGGTTCCACACGGTGAGGGAAAAGCTCGCCGCCACGCGGCGGGCCATCGGCGCCCCCATGTTGCCGAGCCCCACGAATCCCACGCGGCCCACACGACTGGCGTGCATGGCCTGCCTCTAGCACGGGCTCCGGGCCCTCCCCCGACTTGCGCGAGCGCGCCTGCGCGGCGATAGTTGCCAATCTGCCCATGGCCTCGGAATTCCGCCTTCAGACCAGCTTCGAGCCCAAGGGCGACCAGCCCCAGGCCATCGACCAGCTGATGCGCGGCCTGAAGGCCTCGGAGAAGCACCAGGTGCTCCTGGGGATCACCGGGTCGGGGAAGACCTTCACCGTCGCCAACGTCATCC
>DATBQU010000400.1:0-1591 GCA_036560665.1 Polyangiaceae bacterium | reverse complement strand
CGCTCACGGCATCGCACGACCCTGGCTCAATCCCTCGGGGATCTGGCTCAGCCCCTCACGTCTGCGCCGCAGCCCCTCGCGTCTCCGCCTCAGCCCCTCACGTCTCCGACGCAGACGCTCACGGCTCCGACGCAGACGCTCACGTCTCCGACGCAGACGCTCGCGGCTCGGGCGCAGACGCTCGCGTCTCCGCCGCAGACGCTCGCGACTCGGCCGCGGCCCCTCGCGGCTCGGGCGCGCCCGCACCCGTCCCCGCCTCGCGCTCTCGCCTGCGAGCGAAACGGGCTGGCCGCCAAGTCACCGGATCGCCACGATTAAGCGGAGCAGTACCGGCCTCCGCCTCGGCCTACGCGATCTCCTCGCCGTCCGGCGCCGCGAAGCACACGCGGCCCGAGCGGCACTCGCGAGCGTGGGCCGGACGGCCGTCGGTGCCCCACGCCTCCATCGTGCGCAGGCACCAGAAGACCGCGGTGGACGACGCTCCCTCGCGCCAGTCGCGCGTCAGGCCCTCGAGCGTCCCGAAGGCGGTCTTGGTGCGCAGCTTGCGGCACACAATCACGCGCGGAGACAGCGGAAGGTGGATGCGGTCGTCCTCGGTCATCGCACTCCCTCCGCGGCGGCGAGGACGGCGCGGCGCACCGCCACCTCGATGAGGTTCAGCTTGTAGCCGTGGTCGCGCAGCGGCGCCGCGCCCTGGAGCGCGGCGCGCCCCGCGTCGCGCGCGCTCGCGTCGTCGACGGCGCGACCGACCAGCGCCGCCTCCGCCGCGCGCGCCCGCCACGGCGTGGGCGCGACCGCGCCGAGGACCACCGCCGCGCGCGAGCACGTCCCGCCCGCGCGCTCGAGCACCACCGCCACCTCGACCAGCGGCCAGTCGTACGACTCCTTCTGCGCCTCCTTGGCGTAGGCCGAGGAGGCCCCCGCCGCCGGCGCGGGCAGGACCACGTCGGTGAGCACCTCGTCGTCCGCGCGGACCGTGTCGCGCACCGTCACCGTCTCCGCCGGGACGAAGAACTGCTCCAGCGGCACCAGGCGCGCCCCGCGGCTCCCGGTGAGCTCGACGCTCGCGCCGAGGGCGACCAGCGCGGGCGCCAGCGACGACGCGTGCACGGCGCAGCACGCGCGGTGGCCGAACACGGCGTGGTAGGCGTTCTCGCCGTCGTGGGCGAAGCAGCGGTCGCCCCCCTTGCGCAGGCAGGGGAACTGCTCGCTGCGGAAGTACCAGCAGCGCGGGCGCTGCAGCAGGTTGCCGCCCACCGTGGCCATGTTGCGGATCTGCGGCGTCGCGGCGTGCCCGGCGGCGTCGGCCAGCGCGCGGCACCGGGCGCGGACCGTCGCGTCCTCGGCCAGCCGCGCCAGCGTGACCAGCGGACCGACGCGCAGCCCCTCGGCGCCGCGGTCTTGCACGCGATCGAGCCCCGGCACGCCGCGCAGGTTGACCAGCCGCGCCGGCGTCACCAGGCGCTCCTTCATGAGGTCCATCAGCTCGACGCCGCCGGCCTTGGCCACCGAGGTCGGGCCGAGCTGCCCGATGGCCTCCGCCAGCGTGCGGGGCTCGCTCCACTCGATCTGGTTCATCGCGCCGCCTCCT
>DATBQU010000399.1:0-5306 GCA_036560665.1 Polyangiaceae bacterium | reverse complement strand
CGCCCGCGCCCGCGACCGCGCCCGCGCCCGCGCCCGCGCCCGCGCCCCACTTCATGGCCGCCACGGCCAAGCAGGCGCTCGACACGACCGCCCACGAGGTCTCGCAGTGCCGTCACGGCAAGGTCTGGGGCATCGCCTCGGCCACGGTGACCTTCGGCAACGACGGCTCCGTCACCCACGTCACCGTCGGCGTTCCATTCACCGGGACCGCGACGGGGCAGTGCGTCGCCGACGCGCTCGGCTCGGTGCACGTCGGGCCCTTCGGTGGCAAGCCGGGCGTCCTGTCGTACCGCTTCTACGTGTCGCCGCGCTGACGCGTGCGCAGGAGCCTGGGCCGGCTAGTGCGCCGAGCGGATCAGGTCCGCGGCCTTCTCCGCGATCATGATGACCGGGGCGTTGGTGTTCCCGCCCACGATGGTGGGCATGATCGACGCGTCGGCGACGCGCAGTCCCTCGACGCCGCGCACGCGCAGCCGGTCGTCGACCACCGCCGCCGCGTCGCTGCCCATCTTGCACGTGCCGACCGGGTGAAAGACGGTGTTGGCGCGGCGGCGCACCTCCGCGCGCAGCGTCGCGTCGTCCTCCGCATCGCAGAGCGGTGAGAGCGCCTTGCCGCGGCAGTGGTCGAGGAGCGGCGACCGCGCGATGCGCTGGGAGAGGCGCACGCCCTCCACCAGCAGGCGCAGATCCCCCTCTTCGGAGAAGTACCGGGGGTCGATCGCCGGAGGCCGCGCAGGGTCGGCGCTCCGCAGCCGGATCTCTCCGCGGCTCTCCGGGTAGAGCAGCGTGGGGACCATCGTGAAGGCGTGCCCCTCGGCCTTCAGCGGCTCCTCGTCGAATGACGTCTGCGGGCTGCCCACGGGGAGGAAGTGGAACTGGAGGTCCGGGCGCTTCGCGCCGGGACCGACGCGGACGAACCCGCCGCTCTCGGCCACGTTGGAGGCGAGCGGCCCCTTGCGTCCGATGGCATAGCGGGCCAGCCACCCGAGGAGGCTGAGGGGGCTCACGTTGCCCGTGATTCCCGCCTTGTCCTCGTAGGCGATGCCGGTGACGATGTGGTCCTGGAGGTTCTTGCCGACCCCGGGCAGGTCGACCCGCACCTCCACGCCGTGCGCTCGCAGCTCGTCGGCCGGGCCGATCCCCGAGAGCAGCAGGACGTGCGGCGAGCCGATGGCGCCGCCCGAGACGATCACCTCCCGCTCCGCGCCGGCCTGCTGCACCGCGCCGTTCCGGACGTAGCGCACCCCCGTCGCCCGCCCGCGCTCGAGGATCACTCCCGTCACGAGCGCGTCGGTCTCCACCGTCAGGTTGGGCCGGGAGAGCGCCGGGCGCAGGAAGGCCACCGCGGTGCTGCACCGGCGTCCGGCGTGGATCGTGGTCTGGAAGCGCCCCACGCCCTCCTGCTCCGCGCCGTTGAAGTCGCGGTTCGGCGCGGCGCCGAGGACCTTCGCCGCCGCGTCCACCAGCAGATCGCTCATGGGATTGACTTCGATGTCGCCGACGTGGAGCGGGCCGCCCGTGCCGTGGAAGGCGTCCGCGCCGCGCGCGTTGTTCTCCGAGCGCATGAAGTACGGAAGGACGTCCGCGTACCCCCAGCCCTCGTTGCCGAGGTCGCGCCAGTGGTCGTAGTTGTCGCGGTGCCCCCGCATGTAGACCATGTAGTTGATCGAGCTCGTGCCCCCGAGCACCTTGCCGCGTGGCCAGTGCATCTCGCGGCCTTCGAGGTGGCGCTGGGGCTCGGTGAAGAAGGTCCAGTCGAAGCGGTTGCGCCACAGCAGGCCGACCAGCCCCGGCGTGTGCACGCGCATGGAGTTGTCCCGCCCGCCCGCCTCGAGGAGAAGGACGCGCGCCTTCGGATCCTCCGACAGGCGGCTGGCGAGGACGCATCCGGCCGAGCCGGCACCGATGATCACGTAGTCGAACATGGCTGCTCCGGCGTCTCGGCCGAGGATACGGGTATGCTGCGCCGCGCGCATGCCCGACCTCGCCATCGAGCTCCGCGACGTCTCCAAGCGCTTCGACGCCGTGCAGTCGCTCGACGGGCTGGCGCTCGCCGTCGCGCCGGGGACCGTGTTCGGCTACCTCGGACCGAACGGCGCAGGGAAGACCACGACGCTGCGCGTGCTCCTCGGCCTGGTCCGGCCCGACGCGGGCACCGTGCGCGTGCTGGGCCTCGACCCGCGCACAGACGGGCGTCGCGTGCGCGAGGCGACCGGCGTCCTGCTCGAGAACGACGGCCTCTACGATCGCCTCACCGCCGCGCAGAACCTCGACTACCACGCGCGCATCCGCCGTCTGGAGCGCCGAACGCGCGCGGGCCGCGTGGAGGAGCTGCTGCGCGCGTGCGCCCTGTGGGATCGCCGCGGCGACCGCGTGGCCACCTTCTCCAAGGGCATGCGGCAGAAGCTCGCCGTCGCCCGCGCGCTGCTGCACCGCCCGCGGCTGGTGCTCCTCGACGAGCCCTTCACCGGGCTCGACCCCGTGGCCGCGGCGGAGCTTCGCGCGAGCATCGTGACGCTGGCGCGCGACCAGGGGACGACCGTGCTGCTGACCACCCACGATCTGGCGCACGTGGAAAAGACCTGCGACCGCGTGGCGGTCCTGCGCGAGGGACGCGTCATCGCCTCGGGCACGATCGACCAGCTCGGCGCGAGCAGTGGCGAAGTCGACGTGGCCGTGAGCGGCGAAGGGCTCGACGAGGCGCTCCTCACCTCGCTCGTGGCCGACGGCCGGCTCGTGTCCTTCACGCGGATCGACGGGGTTCCCGCCGCTGCGCGCGTCGTCTGCACACCGGAGCAGCGCGCCCGCCTGGGGACGGAGCTGGTGAAGCGCGGCGTCGCCCTCCAGGAGCTGACCACCGTCCGCGCGTCGCTGGAGGACGCCTTCCTCGCGCTCGTCGCGCCGAAGGAGCCGCAGTCGTGAGCGACGTCGTCACGGTGCTGCGCAAGGAGCTCCTGGAGGTCGTGGGCGAGCGCTACTCCCGGCGGGGCGGGATGGTGCAGTCGATCGTGTCCGTCCTGGCTCTGGGGGTCCTGCTGCCGCTGGGTACCGTGCGCGCATGGGTAGACGCGAGCCCGATCGCCATCCTCTACTTCGCGTTCCTGCCGGGCGTGCTGGCGGTGACGGTGGCCGCCGACGCCTTCGCGGGGGAGCGGGAGCGCAGGACGCTGGAGACGCTGCTGGCGACGCCGCTCGGCGAGTGGCCCATCCTGCTCGGCAAGGCCGCCGCGGCGCTCGCCTTCGCCATGGCCGTCGCCGCGTTCGCCCTCGCTTGCGCGGTGGTGACGGTGAAC
The DNA here is from genome assembly GCA_036560665.1 of Polyangiaceae bacterium. Taxonomy (GTDB): domain Bacteria; phylum Myxococcota_A; class Polyangia; order Polyangiales; family Polyangiaceae; genus Palsa-1150. The sequence goes on along the minus strand of DATBQU010000399.1, from coordinate 2,013 downwards.
GTCGCCGCCGCGCCTCCTTCGGTCTTCCTGCCGGCGCCATCCCTCGTGGCCGGTGCGCTCGGAGGCGCGCTCGCCTCGGCGTCGCTGTCGACGGGCGTCGCCATCCTGATGTCGATGAAGATTCCCGTCGCGCGCTCGGCGCAGCAGATGACCGCGTTGCTCAACATGGTCCTCTTCGGCGCGATCGCGGCCGCGTGGGGCGCGCTCGGGCTGCCGCTGACGTGGCGCAACGTCTTCGCCGCCGAGGGCATCCTGCTCGGGCTGGCGGCGATCGTCTTCGTCGTCGCGCGCGCCACCTTCCGGCGCGACCGCTTCTTCGACAAGAGATGAGGTTGGACCGCGCAGACGCGAGGACGCGGAGGACGCGGGGTCTACCGCCGGCGAGGACGCGAGAAGACGCTCGACAGGAGGAGCAGCGCGGCCATCGCGCCAGCGACGATGCCGAGACCGCGCGCCAGGGCGACCTCGTGGTGGCGCCAGGACTCGAGTGCCTCGACGCCGGCGAAGAGCCCGATGGCGGTGTAGATGAACTGCCGCGCGGCCGCGTAGACCGTCCGGGCGCCTTCCTGCAGGCCGCTCACGCGGACCTCGAGCTCGCCGCGGTTGGCCTTGGTGAGGTACCGTCGCATGTCCTCCGGGAGCGTCATCGCCCCCATGGCCATGTCGCGGATGGCCTCCATCGCGATCTGCGCGAAGTCGCGGTTGCCGAGCACGAAATCGCGCAGGTACGGCTGGATGATGGCCACCGGGTTCAGCTCCGGATCGAGCAGCGAGCAGCACCCGTAGAGCAGCAGGATCGTCCGCTCGAGCAGCACCCAGTCCTTGGGGATGTGGAACGCGCCGGAGAGCTCGCGCAGGCCGATGTTCATCCGCCGCAGATCGAGCAGGTTCTCGAAGCCCCGCTGCGGGTCGATCTTGAGGTCTTTCAAGTTGAAGCTGTCGAGGCGCACCTCCTCCTGAAAGCGCCGGTGGAAGTACTCGATGATCTTCTCGCTCACCGCGGCGTCGCTCGTGCGCGAGATGAACCCCATCTTGCGCATCGACTTCACCAGCCGGTCGGTGTCGCGCCGGAGCACCCCCTCGAGGAACTCGGGGATGCCCTCGCGCATCTGCGGGCTCAGCTCGGCCACCGCGCCGAAGTCGAGCAGGACGATGGCTCCGTCCTTCTGCACCAGCACGTTTCCCGGGTGCGGATCGGCGTGGTACACGCCGTCGACGAAGATCATCTGGCAGTACAGGCGCACCAGACGCGTCGCCACGTCGCGGCGGTCGACGCCCAGCGCCACCAGCGCCCCCAGGTCGCTCGCCTTCACGCCCTCCACGAAGGTCGTGGTCAGCACGCGCCGGGTGCACAGCTCGCGCACCGGCTGAGGGAAGACGACGCGCGGGTCGGCCAGGAAGTTCTTCGCGATGCGCTCGATGTGGTCGGCCTCGAGGGCGAAGTCGAGCTCCTCCGAGAGCAGCTCCTTGATCTGGTGGTAGTACGCGTCCAGCCCCTGCACGGGCACGAACCACTGGACGATGGCCATGATGCGCCGGATCGTCTTGAGGTCGAGGCGCACGATGCGGTCGATGTCGCGGTGCTGAACCTTCACCGCCACGCGCCGCCCGTCGACCAGCCGTGCCGCGTGCACCTGCCCCAGCGACGCGCTCGCCATCGGCTCGTGCTCGAGGGTGGCGATGGCCTTCATGGCGTCGCCGAGCTCGCGCTTGAGCCGGTCGGCGATCTCCGCGTAGGGACGCGGCGGCACCTGGTCCTGCAGCGCCTCGAGCTCGGCGCGGAACTCCGGCGGCAAGAAGTTCGCCATGATGGAGAGCAGCTGTCCCACCTTGATGAAGAGGCCCTGGAGCCGCAGGATGGTCGCGTACACGCGGCGGGCGTTCCGGGTGTGTACCTGGCCGATGCGGTCGTCGCGCCAGGCGCGCCCGAAGAAGCGCGCGCGCAGCGACAGCCACGAGTAGCTGGCGATCACCAGGAACGTCGTGGTGTAGGCCCGTACGAAGCGCCACCCG
>DATBQU010000398.1:0-4933 GCA_036560665.1 Polyangiaceae bacterium | reverse complement strand
GGCGTGGCGGTCTTCGGGAGCCTCGACGAGTTCGCCTTCCACCGCGGCCTGCCCGCCCAGGAGAGCGACGTCCACGCCAAGTCGCACCTGGCGCTCTTCGCCTTCGCCATGGGGGCGGTGGCCCTGTGCGTGCTGCCCGGGGCGCTGCGATGAGGATCCACGACGGCGCCAACGCGTGGATCTATCCGACGCTCGTCACCGCCAGCCTTCTCCTGCTCTTCCTCGTCCCGTCGTCGCGCGCCATCGTCGGGCGCCGGGATCGCCTCACCTACTGGGCGCTCCAGGTGGTCACGCTGCTCGGCGCCATCGTCGGCGCCAAGCTGGCCATGCTGGCGGGCGACCTCGGCTGGCCCGTGGTCCCGCTCGGCGGCTGGCACACGCTCCTGTGGTCGGGCCGCTCGATCACGGGCGGGCTGATCGGGGGCTTCCTCGCGGCCGAGGCCACCAAGCCGCTCGTCGGCTGGACGCTGCCGCCCAACAACCACTTCGCCGCCAAGCTCCCCTTCTCCATCGCGCTCGGCCGCCTGGGCTGCCTGCTCGGGGGCTGCTGCCGCGGCCTGCCGCACGAGGGGGCCCTCAGCGTCGTCTACGACGACGGGATCCCGCGCTGGCCGGCCCCCGTCTTCGAGATGGTGTTCCAGCTCGCGGTAGGGCTCCTGTTCGTGCGCCTGGTCCGCCGCGATGCGCTGGTGGGGCGCCTCTTCGCGCTCTACCTGATGCTCTACGGCGCCTTTCGCTTCGCCACCGAGCCGCTGCGCGAGACGCCCAAGTCGCTGGGGGGCGCGCTCTCGGTGTACCAGGCCCTGTCGATCGTCATGATCGCGCTGGGCGCGCTGTCGTTCTTCGCAAGGGGGTCGCGCGCGCGCGGCGCCCAGGAGGTGACGTCGTGAGCCAGCAGCAGCCGCCCGAGATGCCGCCGCAACCGCCCCCTCCGCAACAGCAACCGCAGCCGCCGCCGGGATGGCCGCAGGGGCCGCCGCCGCAGAAGCCGAGCGGCGAGTGGAAGTGGTGGCAGATCCTGCTGGTCGTGTTCGGCGCGATGGCGGGCCTGGGGATCCTGGGCGTCATCGTGTTCGTGGGCCTCGTCTACGCGGTGTGCTCGAGCCACTGAAGGCCATGCCGTCCGTCGTCGTGCGCTCCCTCAAGCAGCTGTGGCACCGCGACCTCGTGGCGCGGCCGGCGACGCACGCCTGGGTGCTCAACCTGTACCGCGCCGGGGAGCGCTACCCGGAGACGGTGGACGACTACTTCCCCTCGCGGCACGTCCCGTGGCCGGAGCTCGCCGCGTCGTTCGACCGTCACCGGGAGGACGAGCGCCGCCACGACCGCATGTACGAGCGCGCCATCCGCCGCATGGGGCAGCCGGTGCTCGACCTCGGCGGCGCCCTGGTCTTCAACCAGGTCATCCGCGACTGCACCCCGCTGCCGTGGCGCATCGACGAGGCCGACGACGAGGCCGCGCGCCGCCTCAAGCTCGCGCACTTCTGCGCGCACGCGCACTACCTCGAGAAGCGCATCACCAGCAGCCTGCGGTGGCACCTCGACGCGTGCGAGCGGGCGCGGAGCGAGCACGCCGGCGCCGTGGTCGCCCACGTCCTTGAAGACGAGGACCGCCACGTGGCCTACACGCACGACGCGGTGGGCGAGCTGCTGGACCGGCGCACGGCCGCGTGCGTGCTCGAGCTGCACCGTCGGTCGGAGGCGCGGGCCAACCTGCGCTTCTCGGCGGGCGCGGTGCGGGTGTGCATGCGCGAGTTCGGCGCCGCGCTGCCGGCCAACCGCAGGGCGCTGTGGAAGCTGTGCGCCCTGGTGATGGAGGAGGGAGCGGCCCGGGCATGACCGACAAGATCAACGTGTCGTTCGACCTCGCGCTCGGCGCGGAGGGCGTCCGCGTCTCGATGAACGTCGAGGCCGGGCCCATCCCGGCGCGACGCCTGCTCCCGCTCTTCCGGGGGCTGACCAACTCGGTCGTCGACGCGGCCGTGGGCGAGGTCGGCAAGCGCGGAGAGCACGTGAGCTGCAAGGCGGGCTGCGGGGCGTGCTGTCGCCAGCTCGTCGCCATCTCGGGGGCGGAGGCGCAGGCGCTCCGGGCGCTGGTCGACGCCATGCCCGAGCCCAGGCGCTCCGAGGTGCGGGCGCGCTTCGAGGCCGCGCTGACCCGGCTCGACGCAGAAGGAATGCTGGAGGCGGTCCGGGACATCGACGCCGTTCCGGAGGCGGAGGGGCTCGCCGTCACCCACCGCTACATGGCGCTGCGCATCCCCTGTCCGCTGCTCGAGGACGAGTCCTGCTCCATCCACCCGCAGCGACCCCTCGTGTGCCGGGAGTACCTGGTGACGACCCCGGCGGACCGCTGCGTCGACCCGTCGCAGGGCACCGTTCGCACGGTGCCGCTGCGCGCGCTCGTGTCGCGCGCGGTGGTGGGGCTCGAGATGAAGGACGGGCGGTCGAGGCGGATCCCGCTGGTGATGGCCCTCTCCTGGGCCGAGGAGCACGCCTCGGACGAGCCCGAGCGCCGCCAGGCGATGAGGTGGATCGACGAGGTGCTTCGTGCGATGACGGGAAAGACGCTCGGCGAGGGCGGGGCCACCTGAGAGGAGGGGCCGGGGACCATGGGCGGGACGGTGAAGATCGGGTTCGACATGGAGGTGGGCCAGGAGCGCATCCGCGTCGAGGGGACCGTCCCCGAGGCCCCGGTGCCCGCCCGCAGGATGCTGCCGTTCTTCCACGGCATCGCCGACAGCCTGGTCGAGGTCGCGGTCCGCGAGGCCGCTCGGGACGGCAACACCGTGACCTGCCGGGCGGGATGCGGCGCCTGCTGCCGGCAGCTCGTCCCCGTCACCCGGACCGACGCTCGCGCGCTGCGGACGCTGGTCGACGAGCTGCCCGAGCCGAGGCGCGCCGAGATCCGCGCGCGCTTCGAGCGAGCGCTGTCCCACCTGGAGACGGCCGGGCTGCTCGACGCCGCCGTGCACGTCGACTCCCTTCCGCCCGACGACCGCCAGGCGCTCGCCCGGCGCTACCTCGCGCAGGGGATCGCGTGCCCCTTCCTCGAGGACGAGTCGTGCTCGATCCACGCGCAGCGACCGGTCGTGTGTCGCGAGTACCTGGTGACGTCGCCCGCCGAGCACTGCGTGACGGGGGCGCCGGAGCACGTCCGCAACGTGCCGCTGGCCACGCACCTGTCGGCCGGGATGACGCGGCTCGAGAGCGGCGAGGGCGGCGGGAACGTGATGCCGCTGGTGGCGGCGCTGCGGTGGGCCGAAGACAACGAGGCCGAGCCGGAGCCGCAGCCGGCGGTGGAGTGGATCAACACCGTGTTCCGCGCGCTGGCCGGCTAGGACGCCGACCTCCTACACGCGCGCCAGCGCCGCGCGCGCCCGCGCCAGATCGTCGTCGCCGGCTCCGGTGTGAATGCGCTCGGCGACGTCGAGCAGCGCACGCATCTCGCCGGCCGCTCGCGCGATGTCGCCCTGCGTGGACACGGCGACGACGAGCGCCGTCGCGGCGCGCAGCATGGTGTCGATGAGGTCCGCGCGGCGCCCGGGGAACCTGGACGCCAGCGCGTCGACCGCGCCGGCCACGTCGAGGGCGGCCCCGTAGGCGCCCTCGGCGGGTGCGGCACGCGTCGCCTGCGGGCTCGCCGTGCGCGCGGGACGCTGTTCGCCGGTCGGCATCAGCGCCCCGGCGTTCGCCAGCGCGTCCTCCATCCACTTCACGTTCTCGACCGCGTCGCCGTCGTTCGAGGTGAAGCGCTCGTGGGGCGTGCTCACGATGACCCCGAGCCCCTCCACCGGCGTGACCAGCGCCTTGGCCAGGCTCGGGATGGGGCCGCGACGCTCGTGCAGGAAGGTGACCCACCCCACACGGGGGTGATGCGGCGGGCGCGAGGCAGGGACGCTCAGCATGTACTCGTCGGTGCTGACGATCCCCCAGTCGGCCTCCCACACGCGGGCCAGCTCGGCGAGCAGCGTCACCATCCGCTCGCGTCGCAGGAGGGCATCGACGGGCGCCTCGTGCAGCCCGCGCGGCAGCTGCAGGACGCACGAGTTGGGCGCCGGACAGAACGGAAGACCGAGGCTGGCCCCCACCGACACCTCGATCCGCGCCGAGAGGGACTCGTCGTGGCCGTTCCACAGCTTGATGGCCCAGCCGTGATTGGGATCGTCCTCGACCCCGGGAGCGAGCGCCGCGTCGAGGCGCTCGCGGGCGTGCTCGCCGGTGAGCTCCGAGGCCCGCGAGGCCTCGCGCGTGGCGAGCTGCGGGTACCACCGCGACAGCAGGGCGTCCTGGGCGCGGAGCCGGGCTGTCATGTCGAGGATGGTCGCGACCGCCTGCTCCTTCGCGCTCCGGCGATCGCCCCAGTAGACGCCGACGTGATGACGCTCTGCCATGGCGCCCCTGATGCTACCGCAAGCCGATCACTGGCAGGAGATGCACGCCAGGGAGGGGCACGCCGCGTAGGCCGCCTCCGGCGTCGCGTAGCAGAGGTTGGTCGACGGGCAGTAGTAGGGCGTCCCCGGCTTGCAGCAGGCCGACGAGGTGCACGCCCGATCGCCCGCTACCGAGCAGTTGTTGGACACGGTGGCCGGCACGCAGGAGCAGTCGGACGCCTGCGCGCAGACGCCGTAGCTCTGGCCCTTGACCTCGGCGCAGCAGCCGCTGTTGCACTCGCTGTTGAGCTTGCAGTTCGCGTGGCACGCGCCGTCGTTGGCGATGCACGTCGCACCGTAGGGCCCGACGTTGCTGCCCTGGCAGCACGCCTCCGAGGCGCAAGCCTGGCCCGGCAGGGCGCAGGGCGATCCCCCCGAGCTGCTGCCGCTGCTGCCCCCACTGCTGCCGCCGCTGCTGCCGCCGCTGCTGCCGCCGCTGCTGCCGCCACTGCTGCCGCCACTGCTGCCGCCACTGCTGCCGCCGCTGCTGCTCCCGCTGC
>DATBQU010000397.1:0-3570 GCA_036560665.1 Polyangiaceae bacterium | reverse complement strand
GGGTGCGCATGGCCGCGAAGCATACACGACGCCGCTGGTTTACCATCGCCAGAGTGCCGCTCCGGTTCGCCGTCGTCCCCACCTCGCACCCCCACGCGCGGCAGATGCTCGCCGGGTACTACGAGGAGATCCGCAAGCGCTTCGGCTTCGACGTCTCGCGCCAGGCGGCGCCCGAGGACATGGACCCGCCCGGCGGCCGCTTCGTGGTGGCCTACGAGGGCGAGACGCCGGTGGCGAGCGGCGGGATCCGCTCCTGGGAGCCGGGGGTCTGCGAGATCAAGCGCATGTGGGTGGCGCCCCAGGCCCGCCGCCACGGCTACGGACGGCAGCTCCTCGAGGCCATCGAGAGCGCGGCGCGCGAAGCGGGCTTCCGCCGCATCGTGCTCGACACGCTCGACTCGCACACCGAGGCCATGAAGCTCTACGACTCCAGCGGCTACCAGCGGGTGCCGCGCTACAACGAGAACCCCTACACCAGCGTGTGGTTCGCGAAGGATCTCTAGCGACGCGCGGCAGGCTCGGCGTACGCCTCGAGCGGCGGGCAGGTGCACATCAGGTTGCGATCGCCCGCCGCGTTGTTGATGCGGCCGACCGAGGGCCAGAACTTGCGCTCGCGCGTCCAGCGCGCCGGGAACGCCGCCTGCTCGCGCGGGTACGGGTGCTTCCACTCGCTCGACGCGATGGCCTCCGCCGTGTGGGGCGCGTGCTTGAGCGGGTTGTCGTCGCGCGGCATCTTGCCCTCCTCCACCGCGCGGATCTCCGCGCGGATGGAGATCATCGCCTCGCAGAAGCGGTCGAGCTCGCCCTTGTCCTCGCTCTCGGTCGGCTCGACCATCAGCGTCCCGGCGATGGGGAAGCTCATGGTCGGCGCGTGGAAGCCGTAGTCCATCAGCCGCTTGGCGATGTCGTCGACCTCGATCCCCGCCGTGCGCTTGGCCCCGCGCGTGTCGAGGATGCACTCGTGCGCCACCCGTCCGCGCTTGCCCCGGTAGAAGACCGGGAAGTGCGGGTGCAGGCGGTCGGCCACGTAGTTGGCGTTGAGGATGGCCATCTCGCTGGCGCGCTTCAGCCCGTCGGGTCCCATCATGGCGATGTACGCCCACGAGATGAGCAGGATGCTGGCGCTGCCCCACGGCGCCGCGCTCACCGGCCCGATGCCCTGCTCGCCGCCCACCGGCACCACCGGGTGCCGCGGCAGGAACCTGGCCAGGTGCTGCGCCGCGCCGATGGGCCCCATGCCCGGCCCGCCGCCGCCGTGCGGGATGCAGAAGGTCTTGTGCAGGTTCACGTGGCAGACGTCGGCGCCCACGTCCGCCGGCCGGCACAGCCCCACCTGGGCGTTGAGGTTGGCGCCGTCGAGGTACACCTGCCCGCCGTGCTCGTGGACGACGGCGCAGATGCGCGCGATCTCCTCCTCGAAGATCCCGTAGGTCGACGGGTAGGTGACCATCAGCGCGGCCAGATCGCGGGCGTGCTCCTTCGCCTTCGCCTCCAGGTCGCCGAGCTCGATGTAGCCCTTCTCGTCGCACGCCACGACCACCACGCGCATCCCCGCCATGGCCGCCGAGGCCGGGTTGGTCCCGTGCGCGCTGGCCGGGATGAGGCATACGTCGCGGTGTCCCTCTCCGCGCGACTCGTGGTGCTTGCGGATGACGAGCAGCCCCGCCAGCTCTCCCTGCGCCCCCGAGTTCGGCTGCAGGCTCACCGCGGGGAAGCCGGTGATCGCGCACAGCATCGCCTCGAGCTGCTTCACGATCACCTGGTAGCCCTGCGCCTGCTCCGGCGGCGCGAAGGGGTGGATGCGCCCGTACCGCGCCCAGGTGATGGGCATCATCTCCGCCGTCGCGTTCAGCTTCATGGTGCAGGAGCCGAGCGGGATCATCGAGTGCACCAGCGAGATGTCGCGCGACTCGAGCATGCGGACGTAACGCAGCATCTCCGTCTCGGAGCGGTGCGCGTTGAACACCGGATGGGTGAGGTACGCGCTCCGGCGCTCCAGCCCCGCCATGGCCGGCGACGCCTGCCGCGCCAGCTCCTCGCAGGTGAAGCCCGGCGCGCGCCCGTCGTGGAACACCGCCAGCAGCGCGTCGACCTCGGCCGGCGAGGTCGTCTCGTCGAGCGCCACGCCGACGGACCCGTCGTCGATGCGCCGCAGGTTCATCCGCCGCGCGCGGGCCTCCCGCATCCACCCCTCGACCTTCGCCGGCTCCCCCTCCACGCGCAGCGTGTCGAAGAAGCGGTCGCGCGCCACGCGCACGCCGAGCTTGCGCAGCCCGTGCGCCAGCGACGCCGCCATCCCGTGCACGCGCGCGGCGATGGCGCGCAGGCCGTCCGGGCCGTGGTAGACGGCGTAGAAGCTGGCCACGTTCGCCAGCAGCGCCTGCGCCGTGCACACGTTGCTGGTCGCCTTCTCCCGGCGGATGTGCTGCTCGCGCGTCTGCAGCGCCATGCGCAGCGCAGGCTTGCCGTGCGCGTCGACGCTCACCCCGATGATGCGCCCCGGGAGCTTGCGCACCAGGTCGTTCGTGCAGGCGAAGAACGCGGCGTGCGGGCCGCCGTAGCCGAGCGGCACGCCGAAGCGCTGCGCGCTGCCCACGGCGATGTCGGCCCCCAGCTCGCCCGGCGGGACGAGCAGCGTCAGGGCGAGCAGATCGCACGCCATCGCCACCAGCGCCCCCTCGGCGTGGGCGCGCTCGATGAAGCCCTTCCAGTCGTCGAGCCCCCCGTCGGTGGCGGGGTACTGCAGGACGACGCCGAAGAGCTTCTTCGCGAAGTCGAACGACCGCGGATCGCCCACCACGACCTCGATGCGATGGGCCGCCGCGCGCGTCCGGATGACCTCGATCGTCTGCGGGTGGCACTGGTCGCTCACCAGCAGCGCCCGGCGGTCCTCCGCGCCCCGGAACGACTCCATCATGTGCATCGCCTCGGCCGCCGCCGTGGCCTCGTCGAGCAGCGACGCGTTGGCGATGGCGAGCCCGGTGAGGTCGCTCACCACCGTCTGGAAGTTGAGCAGCGCCTCGAGCCGACCCTGCGAGACCTCGGCCTGGTAGGGCGTGTACTGCGTGTACCAGCCGGGGTTCTCCAGGACGTTGCGCTGGATGACCGGCGGCGTGATGCAGTCGGAGTACCCCATGCCGATGAAGCTCCGCCACACCTCGTTCTTCTGCGAGATGGCGTGGCAGAGCTCGAGCAGCTCGTGCTCGCTCCGCGCGGGCGGCAGGTCGAGCGGCCTGCGGAAGCGGATGGACGGGGGGATGGTCTGGTCGATCAGCTCGTCGAGCGACGGGACGCCGACGACGCGCAGCATCTCGGCGGCTTCCGCCCCGTCGGGGCCGATGTGACGCCGGACGAAGCGATCGGGGTGCTCGAGGGAGACGGGCATGGGGTACACGGCGGTTTAGTGCGGCGTGGCGGGGTTGGCTAGGGGGGGAGGGCGCGGTCGCGGGTACGGTCGCGGTCCTCAGCCCGAGCGGGCGGTTTCCCATCACCGTTCAGGTACTGTCATGGCGGAGATGGGAGCGACACTCCTTACCGCGACCGCGACCGCGACCGCGACCGCGACCGCGA
>DATBQU010000396.1:0-2510 GCA_036560665.1 Polyangiaceae bacterium | reverse complement strand
CTCGTCGTCGACGTGGTCGGTCACGAGGAAGCGCCCGGCCGCGGTCGACCCCAGCGCGCGCGCGATCTCCATCAGCGCGCCCTTGCCCACGGTCTTGAGCTCGGCGTGCCCGGGGTCGAAGAGCAGGTCCCCGTTCACGTTCATCACCAGCTGCCCGCGCCGCGACTCGACGCGCAGCTGCCCCGCGTCGATGAGCGGCTTGAAGCGACGCTCGAAGTCACGGAAGAGCAGCGTGCGCGCCTCGGCCGCGGCCTGCGCCTTGCGCAGCTCGTCGAGGCGGGCCTTGGCGTCGTCGAGCGCCTTGGAGAGGGTCCCGCGCTCGGCCAGGATCTTGTCGACGTCCTTGCCGAGGCGCTGCAGCTCGCCGCGCAGCTGCTGGTTGATGGCCGTCGCCTCGTCGAGCTGCGCCTGGAGGTTGTGGCTGGACGTCGACAGCTCGCTCAGCTTCGTGTCGCGGTCCTGCGTCGCTGACTCGGCGGCCGAGAGCTGCTGCTGAAGGGCGAGGATCTGCGCCGCCGCCTCCTTCTGCCTGGCCTCGGCGTCGGCCTTGGCCTTCGCTGCGTCGGCCACGACCAGGTCGTAGTCCTTCTTCGGAACGAGGCAGCCCGTCGCGGCGAAGGCCAGCAGGGCGACGAGAGGAACGGCCCGGAGCGCTCTCACGCCGCCGTCATAGCGTCATGCGGGCCGCGCGACCACTTCTCCGCGAGCCCCGCCGACGACCACGCTCTTGCCGGGCTCCGCCTGCGCGCGCTTGACCATGGCCAGGACCACGGACTTGCCCGGTGTGGGCGAGGCGCCGGAGCTGGTCACCTCGCCGATCGAAGCACCCGCCTCGTCGGTCACGGCGGCGCCGCGCTCCGGCGGGACCGGTGCGTCGAGGACCACCGGCACGAGCAGGCGCTTCACGTGCCCGCGCAGCTCGAGCATGCACACCACCTCCTGCCCGAGGTAGCAGCCCTTGTCGAAGCTGACGGCGGATCTCTCGAGCGCGGCCTCCTGCGGGTAGGTCTTGTCGTCGAAGTCGACGCCGAACCGCGGGACGGCGCGCGCCAGGCGCAGCGCCTCCCAGCCCGCCTCGTCGCCCACCGCCGCCTCCGCCGCGAGGGCCGACCGCACCGCGCCGCGCGTGTCGGCCGGCGCGAGGAGGAACGCCCCGCCGAGGCCCGTGCGATCGAGCGCGCCGCCCACCGCCCCCACCGCGAGGGCGGCTCGCAGCGCCTCCCCCGAGCGCGGTCCGTGCAACGACCACGCCTCGAACGCGTCGGTGGCGGGAGCCATCTCGACGTCCTCCATCACCAGGTAGTGATCGAGGTGAGCGCGCAGCGACTCCACCACCTCGGCCGGCACCGCCACCAGCACGCGCCCGGCAGCGTCGTCGAACACCACGATGGCGTCGGCCAGCACGCGCCCGTTGCGCGCGACGGCCAGGCCGTAGACGGCGGCGCCCGGGGCGCGCTTGGCGAGGTCGCACGTGAGCAGCCCGTTGAGCCACGACACGCGGTCGCCACCGGTGACGACGAGCGTGGCCAGCTCGGCGTGCGGCACCGCGAGGGCGCTTGTCCTGGCGGCTTCCACCTGCGCGCCTGGATGGGGACTGCGGGGATCCATGGCGCAGAACATAAGCGCGAACGGTGCTTCGCGCCCGGTCCTCGTCACGCCCCGCGTTGACGACAGAGAGATCCGATGGCCATATGAGGCGTCGTGGCGGGCATCGGAGTCGTCCTCAACCCGAAGAGCAGGCGAAACCTGCGCGACCCTCGCGCCGCCCTGCGGCTGGCGCGCACCCTGGGCGACCACGGCGTCGTCCGCGAGGCGCGCTCGATCGACGAGCTCTATCGGATCGCCGAGGACTTCCGCCGCGACGACATCGACGTGCTGGCCATCAGCGGCGGCGACGGCACCAACCACGTGACGCTGACGGGGTTCATCGACGTCTACGGCGGCGAGACCATGCCCAGGGTGGCGCTGCTGCGCGGTGGGACGATGAACACCGTGGCCAACTCCGTCGGCGTGCCGCGCGGGAGGCCGGAGGGACTGCTGGGGCGCCTCATCCGCAACTACGCGCAGGGCGCGAACGAGCCGCTCGAGAACGTGGAGCGCCACGTGATGCGCATCGGGCCACGCGACCCTGGGGCGGGGCCAGCGGGGCAGCGCACGCACTACGGATTCCTCTTCGGCACCGGCGTGGTGCAGGGCTTCCTGGCGGAGTACTACCGCGGGGGCGAGCCGCCGACGCCGCTCGTGGCCGCCAAGACGCTCGCGCGCGGGATCGGCAGCGCCTTCATCGGCGGCGAGACCATCCGCCGGATGGCGCGGCCCTTTCGCGGCTCGGTGGTGCTCGAGGATGGGACGCGCTGGGACGAGCGCGACTACCTGGCCGTGGCGGCGGGGACCATCGCCCACATCGGCCTCAACTTCAAGCCGTTCCACCGCTACGACGAGCGCCCCGGGTGCTTCCACATGCTGGGGATCCACGCTTCCCCCGTGGCCTTCGTGCGCGAGCTGCCGCG
>DATBQU010000395.1:0-2873 GCA_036560665.1 Polyangiaceae bacterium | reverse complement strand
GTCGGCGGGCCGGGGGACGGAGGCGGGACGGGAGAGGCGGGCAAGGGGGCAGCGCCTTCTAGCATGCGGCGGTTGCGCCGCCCCGGACCTTGGAAGTAGTGTCCGCCCGCCCGCGCCGGTATGTTCGCGCGCTTCGTCCTCTTAAGAGCAGTGCCCATGCCCAGCGAAGAGAACCAAGCCGCCACCGACGCCGAAGTCGCCCCCGAGCCCGCCGCCGCCACGGACGAGCCGCGCCCCGCCTGGAAACGCTGGGCGCCGCTCGCCGTCGCCGCCGGCGTCCCCGCGCTCCTCTTCTTGCTGCTGCCGCCCCTGACGCGCAGCGGCCTGTGGGACCCCTACGAGCTCAACGTGGCCGACCTGTCGCGCCGCGTCGCCCTCAACCTCTACGGCGCGGCCAGCCTCGCCCTCGACGGGGCGGACAACTCGCTGCCGCACCTCAACGACCTCGGGCGACCCCAGCTGCCGTTCTCGTCGATCGCGCTCGGCTTCAAGCTGTTCGGCCTGCACGAGTGGGCGGGCCGGCTGCCGCTGGCGCTTTGGGGGCTGCTCGGCGTCCTGGCGACGTACGCCTTCGTGGCGCGCCTCTTCGACCGGCGCACCGGGGCGTACGCGGCCATCGCGCTGTCGACCATGCCGCTCTACTTCGTGCAGGCGCGGTCGATGCTCGGCGACGTGTGCACCATGGCCGGCCTGGCCATGGCCTTCGGCGGCCTGGCGGTCGCGTCGTTCGACCGCGACGAGGACGGGCCGACCTCGGCGGTGGCGCGCCTTCCCTGGCTGGGCATGGCGGCGGCGGGCCTGTTCGTCGGCTACGAGAGCCGCGGCGGGCTGCTCGGGCTCGGCGTGCCGCTGCTCGGCGTCGGCCTGGCCTGGGGGGTCACGCGGGTGTCGGCGTCGCGCAAGACGTCCGACCTGCCCGGCGACCTCGTCGGCGCCGTGTCGCTGGCGGCGGGCGTGGGGGTCGCGGTCATGGCGGCGCGCGCCATCGCGGCGGCGGGCGACAGCAAGGACCTGAACCTGTGGATCGGGTCGATGCTCCACGTCCCGTCCAAGTACCCGACCTACGAGTTCTACATCGGGGCCATCGGCCACGCGCTCGCGCCGTGGAGCGCGTTCCTGCCCTTCGCCTTCGGCCGGCTGCTGATCACGCCGCCGGGGCGCGTGGGCGCGGTGGGCGAGCGCGAGAGCGTGGCCCGGGTGGCGGTGCTGGTGGGCGCGGCGGTGGCGCTCGTGGCGCACGGCTACCTCAGCGCGCGCACCGATCTGGTCGCCTTCAGCGGTCCGGCCCTGTGCGCGGTGGCGTGCGCGGTGGCCATCCGCGACTTCGAGCGCGGCGCGCACGCGTCGATCGCGGTCGGGCTGGGGACGCTGGTCCTCGCCGCGGTGCTACACCACGATTTCCACGAGATGCCGGAGAAGGCGTACCAGGCCTTCGGCATCACCGGGGCGACCTTCCCCGAGAGCTTCAAGGCCACCGCGCTCAACCTGTGGTGGGTGGTCCTCGGCGGCTTCGCCCTGTGCGCCTTCCTCACCTGGGTGGAGCGCGACGCGAAGCGCACCCCGTTCGATCCCGCGACGTACGCCAGGGTGCTGCGCACGCTGCGCGAGGCCTACGACGGCATGCTGGCCCTGGTGTACTTCGCGACGGTGGCGGGCGCGTCGCTGGCGGGCCTCTTCGTGTTCGTGGGGGTGAAGACGCACGCGCACTGGATGCCGACCATGTCCACCAGCATCCGCGACCTCGTGCTCAACGCGTGGTGGTTCGTGGCTTTCGTGCCGCTGGGCTTCATCTTCGGGCTACTCTTCGCGTGCGACCTGTGGCTGTGGGCCTTCGGGCGCTCGAAGCCGCTGTCGAAGGCGTCGCTGACGCGCGGGTTCGAGCCGTTCGAGGAGCTGCTGAGCCGCCTGCGCCCGGCCGAGGGCGAGGCCCCGCTGGAGCGCTACGACTGGTGGGTCGCGCTGATCTTCATCGCGCCGCTGATGCTTCTGGCCATCCCGGGCATCGCCTTCGCGGCGTGGTACGGCGTGGGGTTCAAGCCGTACGTCGCCGCGCTGCTGGCCGTGCCCTCCGGCGTCGCCTTCTTCCTGGCCATGGGGCTGGTGGGCGACGTCCTGCGTCACCGAGCTCCCGGGCTGGCGCTGGGTGGGGCCGTGGTCGGCTTCGTCCTCTGCTTCTTCTATTACCCGGCGCTGGCCAACCAGCTGTCCCCCAAGGAAGTCTTCGAGAGCTACCGCCACGTGTGCCCCGGCGCCCAGCTGGGGTTGCTCGGCGTCGGTGGGCGCACGGCCGCTTACTACGCCGGCGGGCAGCCGCAGACCCTGAACGATCCCACCGCCGCATACAACTGGCTGATGGCCGGCGGCGAGCAGCGGCGGTGTCTGGCCATGAAGGCCGAGGAGCTGCCCAAGCTCAACCAGCTGTGGCGCGAGAAGTCGCCCGAGCCCAGGACCAACCTGCCGGTGCTCGACGCCCGCTCCAGCCAGATCCTGCTGGCGGCGTCGTCGCTCGGCTCGGGCGACAAGAACGACAACCCGCTGTCGGCCATCGTCCTGTCGTCGCCGCCGCACCCGCAGCACCGCCTCGACGCCAACATGGACGACAAGCTCGAGGTCATCGGGGTCGACCTGCTCGACGACCGCAACAAGCTCGTCGACGGCATCGCCCCCGGCCGGACCTACCACCTGAAGACGTACTACCGCGTGCTGGCGCCGGTGACGACCGAGTGGGAGGCTTTCATCCACATCGACGGGTACCACCGGCGCCACAACGGCGACCACAAGCCCATGGGCGGCAAGTACCCGATGGCGCTGTGGCTTCCGGGCGATCTGCTCGTCGACGACCACGAGTTCAAGCTCGAGCCGAACTTCACGCC
>DATBQU010000394.1:0-4275 GCA_036560665.1 Polyangiaceae bacterium | reverse complement strand
CTGCAGGTGGTCGGGACCGCGGCGCAGGAGCACGCGCGCGCCGCTCGTGCCATCGAGCGGGCGACGAAGGGGGTCGAGGAGCTCGTGCGTCTCTTGCCGCGCCCCGAGGCCGAGCTCTTCGAGCCGGAGATCGCGATCCTCGGCGAGCTCGGTCCCGCGCTGCTGGAGAAGGTGGACGCCGGCGCCCGCCCGGAGGACGCCGTGAACGAGATCACGTCCGGGCCGGCGACCGACCTCGTGACCGATGCCCGCGCCCGCCTGCTCGACGGGCTGGCCTACGATCATCGCTCGGTGGAGGCCCTGCTCGACAAACGCGACGGCGATCGCGTGCTCGTCACGGCGACGCTCACGCCGTCGGTCGTCGCCTCGCTGCCGGTGCGGGTGGTGGGGATCGTGGCCGCGTCGGCGCACGCCGACCTCGACGCCGGAATGGCATCTCACGCCGTGATCCTGGCGCGGGCGCGCGACATTCCCCTGGCCTTCCTGCCCCCCGACCCCGTACTGGCGATCGGCACGGACGAGATCATCGTCCTCGACACGACGTCGAGCCCCGCGCGGGTGTGGGCGTCGCCGGACGACGGGTTGGTCGCGGACGCGCGCGCGCGCCGGGATGCGTGGCTACACACGCGGGCCGAGGAGGAGGCGAAAGTCAGCGCGCCGCTCGCGCACCTGGGCGTCGAGGTGCACGTCAACGTCGGCTCGCTGTACGAGCACGTCCCCGCGTCGGCGGAGGGCATCGGGCTGCTGCGAACGGAGCTGGTCTTCTCGAGCCACGTCAACGCGCCGAGCGAGGCCGAGCAGTTCGGCGCGCTGCGGGCCATCGCCTCGCGGGTGGGGCAGGCGCCCGTCGTGGCACGCCTCTTCGACGCCGGCGGAGACAAGCCTCTGCCGTGGCTGCGCCCGCCGGCGGGATCGGAGGCGCGCGGCATCGAGCTGCTGCTCATGCACCCGACCGTCCTCGACGCGCAGCTGCGAGCGCTGGTGCGCGCGGCCGATCGAGCGAACCTGCGCGTCCTGCTCCCGGTGGTGAGCTCCGTCCACGAGGTCCAGCAGATCCGCGCCCGGACCGGAGGGCGACTGCCGATCGGCGCGATGATCGAGACCCCGGGAGCGGTGGACCGCAGCGACGGGCTCGCCGCCAGATCCGACTTCCTGTGCATCGGCACCAACGATCTGCTGGCCACGGTGACGGGACAGCCTCGCGTCGACGCCGCCCTGGCGATCGACCGTCGTGTCCTGCTCATGATCGCGCGCGTGGTGGAGGCGGCTCATGCCCACGGCCGGAAGGTGAGCGTCTGCGGCGAGATGGCCGGCGATCCGCACAGCGCGCGCATCCTGGTCGGGCTGGGCGTCGACGCCCTCAGCGTGGCCCCGGGACGCTTCGCCAGATTGAAGCTGTCGCTCCGCGAGGTGTCGCTCGACGACTGCCGGGAGGTCGCCCGGGAGGCGACGAAGTAGGCTGGCTCGCACCCGCGATCGCGAGCGCGATCGCGAGCGCGTTCGCGAGCCCTCGCGACGCGTCGCGAGCTGCGTCCAGCCCGTGTGTGCCGATTCGCGTGGCGCGGGAAACGAGGGCGGGAACGCCGGTTGCACCCGAGGCCGTCACGGCACCTCATGCGCACCCGCCCCACCTTCGTCGCTGCCGCGCTGGTCGTCTCGGTCGTCGCCGTCGCGTGCAGCGCGCCCGCTCCGTCTTCCGGGGAGCTCGTCGACAGGACGAGCGCGGCGAGCACCGTGGGAGGCTGCACCTGCGTGGGCAGCGGCTCGTGCGCCGCCGAGACGTTCTCCGACATCCCGTCGGACGGCACGTACTACGTCACCACCTTCGGGGGCGGCTCCGACACGCAGTCGATGGCCTGCGGCGGTACGGCGGACGCGACCTGGGCCTACGTGGCCGACGAAGCGCGCTTCGGCTGCGGCGCGAAGCTGCAGATCAACGCGAACGGCAAGAGCTGCGTCGCTCAGGTCGCCGACTGCGGACCGAACCGGTGCGTCGAGCTGGCCGCGGCCAACAGCGGCTGCTCCACCAACTTCCCCATCCTCGACATGAGCCCGTTCATCACGCAGTACCTGCTGGGCACCTCGAGCGCCGGCTGGAGCGATCACCTGAAGGTGACGGCGGCGCTGGTCGGCAGCGGAACCGCCATCGGCTGCCCCGGCGGCGCGGTGCCCGTCGACGCGGGCTCCGGCAGCGGGTCGGGCGGCGGAAGCGGCGGCAGCAGTGGAGGCAGCAGCGGGAGTGGAAGCGGAAGCAGCGGCAGTGGAAGCGGGAGCGGTGGCAGCAGCGGAAGCAGCGGCAGTGGAAGCGGGAGCGGTGGCGGCAGCGGCAGCGGTGGCGGTGGAAGCAGCAGCGGGAGTAGCGGTGGAAGCGGAAGCGGCAGCAGCAGCGGATCCGTCACCAGCGACGCCGGCAGCGGGGCCGGGCCCGACGCCGCGTCGAGCGACGCCTTCGTCGGCCAGAGCAGCGGGTGCTCCGTCGGCGGCGACGCGCGCGGCGAGGCGCTCTGGGGCATCGCCCTCGCAACGGTGGGGCTCGCCCTCGCACGTCGCCGTCGCGGCTAGCCGCGCACCGGCCGTAGCCCAGCCGCTGCCCTAGCGCGCAGGGGCCAGCGCTTCCTGCAGGATCTGGAGCACGTGCTCGGCGACGACGTCGGCGGTCACGGCGTCGAGCTCGTACTCCCCGCGTTTGCCGAGGTTGCCGACGGACGCCGTCATGGTGTTGGTCGACGAGACGGTGATCTTCCGCTCGTTCCGGTTGGCCGAGAACGTGATCTCGATGAAGCTCTTGTTGGTGTCCGTCGACTTGTGCACGAACGGTCTGGGGATGATGCGAAGCGAGATCGCCGCGGAAAGGACGCCTCCGACGGTGCTCGACGACTCCTCCTGCTCGCGCGCCGTGGCCTGGTGGCCACGGCCGTTGAGCACGTCGGCGAACTCCTCGATGACAGGCCGGATGGTCCTGGTCCTGAGGGTGGCGAAGCGCTCCGGGAACGCCGCCTGCGCCGCGCGGCTGGCGGCTTCGCGACGATCGATCTCCGCGAGCTTCTCGTCGTAGGCGCCGAGGATCTGGCCCAGCTTGTTCTTGGCTTCGTCCTTCATCGGCGTGTGAACCTCGACCCCCACCGTAGGCCGACCATGACCTCTCCGGTTATCTTTCCGAGGGCCATGCGCCGCACGCCGCCGCTGCTCGCCGCCGTCGCCTGCGCCGCGCTCGTCTCTGCGGGGTGCCACGACAAGCGGGGCGGCCGCGGCGGGACCAGGGGCGCGATGCATCCGCCCGCCGGCTTCACCGCGGCCTCCATCGGCGTCGGGTCCAACCACGTCTGCGCCCGCGAGGGCGACGGCACGGTGTGGTGCTGGGGGCGCGACAACGGCTACGGACAGCTGGGCGACGGCACCCTCGACGTGCACGGCGAGCCACGCGTCGTGGCTGGCGTGAGCGACGCCATCGACCTCGCCGTCGGCTTCCAGCACGCCTGTGCCCTGCTTCGAGGGGGCGAGGTGCGCTGCTGGGGAGGAAACCAGGACGGGCAGCTCGGCGACGGGTCGCGCCGCCAGCATGCGTCGCCGGCGGCGGTGCTGGCGCTGCCAACCGCCCGCGCCATCTTCGCCGGCCCGCTCACCACCTGCGCCGAGGACACCGGCGGCGCCACCTGGTGCTGGGGACGGCTGCCGGCGGTCGGCACCGAACCCGACGCCTGGGGAGGGTCCTACCCCGAGCCGCGACCGCGTCGCGTCGCCGGACTGCCAGCCGGGCTGAAGACGATGAGCGTCGGCTTCTCGCATCTCTGTGCCATCCCCGCCGACGGGCTCCTGCGCTGCTGGGGGAGCGGCTTCCTCGGCGAGATGGGGGACGGCACCGACCGTTCGCGGACCGTGGCCGACCTGGTGCCCGGACTGCCCGCGGCCAGCGTCACGAGCGCGGGCGAGAACTTCTCCTGTGCCATCGCCGGCGGTGAGCTGATGTGCTGGGGCTTCGGCATCACCAGCTCCGGGGCGTGGTCCGCATCGACGGGATGCGACCGCTCGCCGTGCAAGGTGCCCTCGCCCTCCGGGCTCACCGCGCTCGCCGGCAGCCGCGCCCTCTGCGCCGTAGACGCCGCAGGCGGCGTGGAGTGCATCGGAAGCGGCGGCGTGATCCCGTCCGGCGCGCCGACCACGTGGCTCGGCCCCGTGCTCGCTCCCGTGCCCCTCGCCGTTCACGCCATCGCCGTGTCCCTCGGGCCGACCTTCGGGTGCGCGCTGGGGGACACGGGCCGGGTCGCCTGCTTCGAC
>DATBQU010000393.1:0-14935 GCA_036560665.1 Polyangiaceae bacterium | reverse complement strand
GGCTACCCGACAGAACTGTGGACCAACAGGGGCTTCCGTTGCGCGAGAACCCCCTGACGGCCTTGCCTACACCTGCCCACTCATCTACAGAATCGACACGGGGGATGGACTCACTTCGGGCCCTTTTCGACAGGGACTCTCCAGGAGGCACGAAGGACCGGCATCCACGCCGGCCCGGGAGGTCTCCGAAGAGAGTGTGTCCCATGTCGCCTACCACCAAGGGTCCCGTGACCCCCCTCCAGATCGCCACGCAGAAGGTCGATGTCGTGGCGGAGTTCGAGTCCCTCATCACTGGCATGAACACCGAGCTGTCCACGGTCGATCCCATCGTGCTCAGTGACGTGTCGTGGCCGCGCGCGACGCTCGTCGCGAAGTTCCAGGCGCGGCTGGACGCCGCAGAAGCGGTGAAGACCGCACGCACGGCGCTCGCCCTTCTCGTGGCCGACGAGAAGGCGGCGCAGACGGAGGCCGATCCGCTTCGCAACGCGATGCGGACCTTCCTCAAGGCGCGGCTCGGCAAGGACAGCCCGAAGCTCCAGAAGTTCGGGTTCACGCCGAACCGCACGCCGAAGCCGACGGCCGCGGCGAAGGCGGCGGGCGTGCAGAAGGCCGCCGCGACCCGCAAGGCGCGCGGCACCTCCAGCAAGAAGGCGAAGGCGGGCATCAGCGGGTCGCCCGCGCCTTCTCCGACCCCGGCGGGCAAGCCGCCGGTCCCCTCCACCCCCGGAGGCGCGGGCTGACGCTCGCGTGATTCGAGCGCTGCCGCGGGGCCCTCTCGGGGGCCTCGCGGTGGCGGCTCGGCGCTCCCTCGCACCCCACGGAGTGACGGTCATGGCCGACGACGACAGCCGCGACGACCTCGAAGCCGGCGACGGCAGCGACAGCGGCGAGAAGCCGCAGGACGCGCCGGGCGCGCCGGACGACGCCGGGGTGTACGTCGACCGGACCGATCCGCGGCGCCTGGCGATCCTGAGCGATCCCGAGACGCACAAGGCCATCCGCAAGATCCTGCGCCTGCGCGGCGTGCCGCGGCAGGACCTGCACGACGAGATGAGCACGGTGCTGATGGACGCCATGGTCGCGCCCAACCTGCCGCTCGACGATCCCGAGCGCGCGCGCGCGTACCTGGGGGGAATCGCGCGCAACAAGGCCATCGGCAACGCCAACGACCGCAAGGAGGCGGCCGAGAACACGGTCGCGCTGGATGACGTGGGACCCGGCGTGGCGGCGCCCTCCGCCGAGACGCAGCCGGAGACGCGGGTGCTCGCGGTCGACGCCCAGAAGAAGGGGCTGTCGCTCTTCCCGCGCACGTTCGGGTGGTTCGTGCGGGTCCGCGTGAAGGGCGACTCGCCCGAGGACGTCGCGCGCGACCACAACGTGTCGGCGGGCTACGTGCGCAGCGAGGTGTCCACCATCGGGCGCACGCTGGCCACGGTGCTGGGCGCGGGCATGGTGGCGATCCTGCTCCTCGTCTTCGGGCCCTGGAAGCGGCAGCCCGACTGGGCCGAGCGTCCGTACGCGCAGCGCAGGGCGGTGCCGGTGCTCGACGCGGCGGCCCTGAGAGACCGCGCGAAGAAGCTGTGCGACGCCGGCGAGTGGCAGGCGTGCATGGAGGATCTCGACGCCGCCAGCGAGCTGCGACCGGCCGGCGAGACGCAGGAGCTGCGCACGCTGCGGTTCGACGCGTGGCAGCACACGCGCATGACCGAGCGGCCCAAGGGCTGGACCCCCGACGGGAAGTGATCCCGGCCAGGCCCCCGGAGGGTGGCCGATCCACGCCGGATCGCCCACTCCCCGGGCTCGCCGGGGATTCCCCAGTCGAATCAAGGGGGCGATCCAGCGACATCGCATCATTCTGCTACGGTTCAATCCTTGCGACAGGCGGGGGGTACGACGGGCGGGGGGGACGAGGAGGAGCGACCGATGCGGGCGATGGGGAAGCTGTGGGCCGCGGGCGCGATGGTGGCGCTCGCCGGGAGCTTCGGCGCGTGCGGCTCGAGCAGCCCCAACGGGCTGGGCCCGCCGGGGGGAGACGACGGCGGCCCCGGCGACGACGGCTCCGGGCTCGACGACGGGGGCCCGAGCTTCGGCGACGACGGCTCGCACGACGGCTCCGGCCAGCCGGGCTGCGAGGCCGGCTGCCCGGCGGGCACGGTCTGCGACTTCGGCGTGTGCGAGCCGCCGCAGCCGGGGTGCGTCACCAACGCCGACTGCGAGGACGACACGTTCTGCCAGAACGGGCAGTGCGTCCCCTACGGCGCGCCCCCTTCCAACGTGCAGAACGATCCGACCTGCAAGCAGACCATCCCGCCGGGAGCGTTCGCGCCCACGGTGCTCTGCGAGTTCTCGAAGGCGCCCGCCGGCGATCCGTTCCCCAACCACCTCGACGTGCAGGCGACGCCGATCGTCGTCAACTTCGACAGGAAGCTGCCGAACGGCATCCCCAGCATCGTCGTTCCCTTCACCGCGACCGTCGCCAACAGCTACACCGAGACCCAGGGCGTCATCCGCATCCTCAAGGGCAGCGACTGCTCGCTCCAGGCCAACCTCGGCGGCGTCGATCTCGACGGCGACGGCGCGGTCGACTGGGTCAACTCGCCCTCCGCGGTGGCGGTCGGCGATCTGAACGGCGACGGCGTGCCCGAGATCGTGGCCATGATGGCCGACCGCACCACGGTGGCCTTCACGCGCAACGCGAGCGGCGCCTGGGTGCCGCTGTGGCCGAAGGTGAAGGCGCAGACGGGCGGGGGCGCCCCCTTCGTGTGCATGGCCGACGGCACCTACGGCCTCGCGCCGGGCAGCGGCACCAGCCTCGACGTGTGGTCGTCGCTGTCCATCCACGATCTCGACGACGACGGCGTCCCCGAGATCCTGCGCGAGGGGTACGTCATCGAGGGCAACACCGGCGTCGTGCGCGCGCAGCTCCCGGCGAGCTACGCCAGCTACTCCGTCGGCGTCCCGCCGGTGCTGGCCGACCTCTACGACGACGGCAAGGTCGAGCTCACCAACGGCGCGCACGTCTGGCAGTTCGACGGGCCCACCAGCACCTGGACGCAGCAGGCCTCGTACGAGAACGGCGCGGCCACCTCGCCCGGCTGGGTCGCCGTCGGCGACATGAACCCCTACGACGGGCTGAAGAAGCCGGAGCTCGCCGTCGCCTCGGGCGGCAACCTGTCCATCTACGCCCTCGACCACTCGGTGTTCATGGCCATGTCCATCACCGTGCCGGGCGGCGGCGGCGGGCCGCCCACCATCGCCGACTACGATCACGACGGCCTGCCCGAGGTGGGCCTGGCCGGCTCGGACTACTACACGGTGTTCGATCCCGACTGCCAGGGCACGCCGCGGCAGGGCGGCAAGTGCGCCGACCGCACGCACTGCGACTTCGCCGCCGGCGGCGCCTGCCCGAGCTACATCCTGTGGTCGCGCAAGACGCAGGACCACTCCTCGGACATCACCGGCAGCTCGGTGTTCGACTTCCAGGCCGACGGGCAGCCGGAGGTGGTCTACGCCGACGAGTGCTTCGCCCGCATCTTCTCGGGGCTGGACGGCACGGTGCTCTTCTCGCAGTACCATTCGTCGTGCACCTGGATCGAGAACCCGGTGGTGGCCGACGTCACCGGCGACTTCCGCTCCGAGCTGGTGGTGCCGAGCAACCTCGCCTGCGGGCCGCCGCCCAACGGGATCGCCTGCGGGCAGCTCGACGCCAGCGGCGTCGACTCGTCGTTCGTGGGCGTGACCTGCCAGGGCAACGGCGACTGCGTCTCGGGCAGCTGCGACAGCGGCTACTGCCGCTGCACGGCGACGGCGCAGTGCTGCTCGCTCAACGACGACGCCAAGTGCCTCGAGGCGGGCACCCAGTGCGCGCCCCCGCCCGCGGGCACGGCCGGGACGGGCAACACCTGCCGCGCCCCGCACCCGCACGGGCTGCAGGGCATCCGCGTCTTCAAGGACGCCAAGGACCGCTGGGTGCGCTCGCGCCAGATCTGGAGCCAGCACGCCTACGCGGTGACGCACATCAACGAGGACGGGACCATCCCCAAGACGAGCCAGTGGTCGGCCAACTGGAGCACGCCCTCGCTCAACAACTTCCGGCAGAACGTGCCCGGCACGGCGGACGGGACCGCCATCGGCGACATCACCGCGCAGGCCGGCGTCTTCTACGCGTGCAACAGCGGGCAGGCCGTGTTCGCCGAGCCCATCTGCAACCGCGGGACGGCGCCGGTGGGCGCGGGCATCCCGGTGGGCTTCTACGTGGGCACCACCAAGGTGTGCAGCGCGACCACGACGGCGCCCCTCAACCCGGGGCAGTGCGAGGACGTGTCGTGCACGTGGCCCACGCCGCCCACGTCGGCCGGCAGCGAGATCAACGTGACCGTCGTCGCCAACGACGGCGGCGGCGTCACCGAGTGCGACACGTCGAACGACAAGGGGCTGGTCGAGAACGTCTTCTGCCAGCCGCCGCAGTGATGGTGCGGACGGTGGCGTGGACGGCGCGCGCGCTCAGCCGAAGAGCTCGCGGAGCTTGTCGAGGAACGTCCTGCGCTGCGGCTGGACGTCCTCGCCGAGCTCCTTCGCCAGCTCCTCGAGCAGCTGCCGCTGGCGCGAGGTGAGCTGCGTGGGCACCTCGATGGCGACCTCGACGCGCTGATCGCCTCGGCCGAGCCCCCCGCGGCGCGGGATGCCCTTGCCCTTGATGCGCAGCACCGTCCCGGGCTGCGTGCCCGACGGGACGCGCAGCTTGCCCTTGCCGTCGAGCGTGGGCACCTCCACCTCGCCGCCCAGCGCGGCGTGGGTGAAGGTCACGGGGACGGTGCACAGCACGTCGTCGCCCGTGCGCTTGAAGAACGGGTGCGCGCGGACGGTGATGGTGAGCTCGAGGTCGCCCGGCGCCTTGTCGGGGCGAGGCTTGTTGCCGGCGCCGCTGACGAGCTTGGTCGCGCCGGCCTCGACGCCGGCCGGGATGGTGACCTTGAGCGACTCGGTGGACGTGACCAGGCCGCTGCCGCGGCACGACGTGCACGCGTTCTTCACGGTGCGCCCCGTCCCGCGGCACCGCGAGCACGTCCGCTCGACGGCGATGGGCAGGATGCCCTGCTGGAAGCGCACGCGCCCGCGGCCGTTGCACGCGCTGCACGGCTCGGGCACCGTCCCGGCGGCGGCGCCCGACCCGCGGCAGTCGCCGCACGAGCCCACGCGCTCGTAGCGCATCTGCTTGTCGCAGCCGAAGGCGGCCTCCTCGAAGGTGAGCTCGAGCTCGCGCTTGACGTCGCCCTTGTCGCCGCGCCCGACGCCGAAGACGCCGAGCAGGTCGCCCAGGATGCCGTCGATGGCGATGTCGCTGATGTCGACGAAGCCGCCCGGGAAGGGCCCGCCGCTGCCGAAGGGCGAGCCCGGCTCCTCCGCCCGGTGGCCGAAGCGGTCGTACATCCCGCGGCGGTTCTGGTCGGACAGCACCTGGTAGGCCAGGTTGATCTCCTTGAACCGCTCGTGCGCGCCGGGGTCGTCCTGGTTCAAGTCCGGGTGGAACTGGCCCGCCAGCTTCTTGAATGCGCTCTTGATTTCCTCGGGCGTGGCGTCGCGTCGGACTCCGAGGACCTCGTAGTGGTCCCGCTGGGGCATGCTTCGAAGAGCGGTCAGTAGCACACCCGGCGCTGGCTGGCAGGCAAGGCAGGCAAGGCAGGCAAGGCAGAAAGGCGCGCCAGGCGGGCCCGCTGGCACAGGCCGGCATGCGGCCTCAGCGTACGAATGCAGTACGTCTGTGACTTCGGGCCGGCACGCGGCGCGTTCGGTGGAAAGGTGGGAAGGCCCCTGCTACTTCGCAGCCCTGTGACCCTGCGTGCCGTGCGGTCCGAGCCCGCCTACAACCAGCAGCACGCCACCCTGCGCGCGGTGCTGCGACGGTGCCGGCCCGAGCGCACGCAGTCCACCCCCGTCGTCGTCTTCGACCTCGACGGCACGTTGATGGACAACCGCCCGCGCACCTGCGCCATCCTGCGCGAGTACGCGGGTCGGTGCCGCGATCGCGACCCGGGGCTGGCCGCGCGGCTCGAGCGCGCCCGCCCGGGGGATCTCGCCTACCTGCTGAGCGACTCGCTGGAACGGCTCGGCGCGCACCGGACCGAGCTGGTGGCCGAGATGCAGTCGTTCTGGAGGGATCGCTTCTTCGCGGATCCGCACCTGGTGCACGACGTGGCCCTGCCGGGCGCCGTCGAGTACGTGCGGGCCTGCTACGACGCGGGGGCGCTGCTGGTCTACATGACCGGGCGCGACCTGCCGCTGATGGGCACCGGCACGTTCCAGAGCCTGCGCGATCTCGGCTTCCCCATCGGGGTGCCGGCGACCGAGCTGGTGCTCAAGCCCGATGCGAGCATGCCCGACGAGGCCTTCAAGCGCCTGGCCGCGCCGGACCTGGCGCGGGTGGGGCACGTCGTCGCCGCGTTCGACAACGAGCCGGCAAACTGCAATGTCATGCTGGCGCACTACCCCGATGCCCACGTCGTCTTCGTCGACACGCAGCACATGCCCGGCGCCCCGCCGCTCGACGCGGGCGTCTGCGTCGTCCGCGACTTCTGCGTGGACTAGCCGGCTGCTGCTGGCCGCTGCGCTCGCGGGCTGCCGCGGCACGGCGGTCGAGCCGCCCGACGCGGCGACGAGCCCGCAGGCCAACGCCGAGCCGGCGCCGCTCGCCAACGAGCCCGCCGCCAGCGCGACGGCGACGAACGCGGCGGGCGCGGACGCGGGGCCCCCTCCGGACCCGATGCGCAGCGACCGCGCGCTGCCCGCGGACACCCCGCGCGAGGCGAGCCGCGAGCTCGGCGCGAAGGACCCGGGGCGCGACTCCAGGGACCTGGCCGGGTACGCGCTGCAGGCCGTGCTGCGCAGCGGCGACGGACCGCCCGCCCTCAAGGGGCCGGAGGTGAACACGCTGGCCATCGACGCGGCGAGGCGCAAGACCGAGGCGCGCATCGCGGTCGAGGCCTCCCAGACGCGCGCGCGCTTCGTGCTGGCGGGCGGCTTCGTCCTGCCCGCGGGGACCGAGCTTCGCGCCCGCCTCGATCGCTACGGCCACCTGCTGCTGCTGCCCGGCGAGGACACGTACCGCATCGCGGAGCCGGGGGCGCTGCGCGCGCTCCTGGGCGAGCGGCGGCTCGACGTCGCGCCCCTGTCGGCGGCGGACGTGACGCCGGGCGGCGAGGGAGCGCGCCGGCTGAACCTGCGCACGCGGCGGGTCGACGTGAGCACGCGCGCCGGGAAGGCGACGCTGGAGCTGGCGGCGTTCCGCGACGCCGGGGACGCCGGGACGCTGGTGTGCCGCCTGCTGCTCGACCTGGTGAGCGCCCCCCCGTCGACGTCGCCGTGCGCGAACGACGAGATCCCGCTGCACGCCGAGCTGCGCTGGACGACGCAGGGGTCGCTCGCCTTCGACGTGACGTCCATCACCCGCCGCGTGGATCTGCCGGTGCAGGAGCTGGCCGCCCCGCCGTCGTCGGCGGCGTTCGCGCCCGAGCCCCTGGTCCGGCTCGCGGGCGAGCCGCTGCTGACGAAGGGCGACCTGGCGTCGCTCCGCAACGGACCGATCGACGTCCCGCCCGCGGCCGCGCGCGACGCGCAGGCGTCGCCCCCCGAGTCGGGGCTGGTGCTGATCAACTCGAGCGACGAGCTGCGCGTGGCGTGGCTCGACGCCGTTCCGGTGGCGTGGGTCGCGCCGGGTGGGCGCGTGGCGCTGCCGGCGCTGGTGCGCGGCCGCTACGTGCTGCAGTGGCGCACGTTCCTGGGCGAGGCGTGGGAGGTGCCCGAGACGATCGTGGTCCCCGGGACGAGCGAGGTCGCCGCCGCCGACGCGGGAGTGCGCTGAGGTCGCCGCGCCGGGCTACCAGCGACCGGGGCGCGCCCCGGCCTGCACGCGCGCGTAGATGGCCGCGACGTCGAGGGGGCGCGCCGGCTCGCCGTCGACGTCCACCAGGTCGGGCAGACCCGGGACCGGCTCGAACGTCCCGGTGCGCACCACCTCGCCGCCGACGAGCCCCACCAGCTCGCCCGCGTGCTGGCACACCACCATCTCGCCGCGGGCGGAGCCGACGGCGACGACCGGGACGATGGCGCCCTCGTGCAGCGCGACGCCGATCAGCTCCTCCGGCCCGCCCGGCACCGCGGTCACGCGCGGCGCGGGCGCCACGCGCACCGCCACGGCCGCCGGCACGAAGCGAAGCGTCCCGTCGATGCGCAGCACCACCCCGCCGCGCCGGCCGGGGTGCATCTACGCCGCCCGCCGCCGCACGAGGCGCGCCTCGAGCAGCTGGAAGAGGATCTTGCAGGCGTCGAAGCCCGACATGTGGCTCTGCTCGACGATCTCGCGCACCGTGCGCTCGCCGTCGACCATCTCCAGCATCCGCTGCTCGGGCTTGGCCAGCCGATCGACCCCGGCCGCCTCGACCGCGACCGGGTCCTTCTGCAGCACCGCCTCGAAGTTGCCGAGGCCGGCCTCGACCAGACGCCACTCGTCGACGCGGCGGAACCCCTCCATGACCACCGAGGCCACCGGCAGCCCGAGCATGGCGCTCTCGGCGAGCGCGGGGAGCGGCTCGCGGTGGAACTCGAACCGCCCGCGCGGCCAGCGCAGCACCTCGTACACCAGCTCGCTCGACTGCCGCGCCAGCGCCTCGCGCAGCTGCTCGCGGGTGACGCGCCCGGAGTCGACCAGGATGTCGCCCAGCAGCTTGCGCGCCGCGCTCAGCTCCTCGCGGGGCGTGGTCACCTTGGGGTCGGGAGGCGGGGGGCGCGGCGTGGGCGCGTTGTCGCGCAGCAGGCGATCGATGTCGTCCGGCGTGACGAGACCGTGCTCGACGAAGTAGCGGCCGAGCCGGAACTCGTTGCCGGCGCCGCGCGCCTGCACCAGATCGATCAGCCCGAGGCGCATGGAGACCGTCACCTCGGTCTTGCCGTCGGTGACGAGCAGGACGCCGGTCTGGTTCTCGATCTGCAGGAGCTGGAGCGCGGCGCCGATGGGGATGATGGCCATGTCACCGGAGAGGCCGATGTGCCCGCCGCCGAGGTCGATGGCGCGCATCGCCTCGGCCAGCTCGCGCACCTGGTCGGGCGAGATCTGGCCGGCGAGCTCGTTGGCGAGCTGCGTCTCGCTGCCGAGCACGGCGGGCGGCAGACCGGCGAGCGCCGGGGCGAGGAGGACGGCGAGCTTGCGGATGACCTCGACCGCGATGCGGGCTCGCCGCGAGTCGGTGTCGCCGGTGCTGCGCAGCGACTCGACCGACTCGAAGTCGTCGGGGATGCCGGCGGCGAGGGCCTCGCCCCGGGCGCGCCACTGCTCGGAGCGGCGGATGGCGTTCTCGATGACGGCGATGAGGGCCTGCGCGTCGAAGGGCTTGGTGATGGCGTCGATCGCCCCCGTCTGCTGCACGAAGTTCTCGCGGATGCGATCGGACTTCGCGCTCATCAGCACCACCGGCGTGGCGCGGAGCTCTTCGTTCTGGCGCAGGGCGCGGCAGAGCTGGAAGCCGTTCATCTTGGGCATCACGAAGTCGACCAGCACGAGATCGATGCGCGCCGCCCCGTTGGCCGCGCCCTCCTGGGTCGCGCGCGCCGACTCCACCAGCTTGTCGAGCGCCGCCTGTCCGTCGGCCGCCTGCACCGCCTCGAAGCCGTGGCGCTCGAGCACGGTGCTCACCACCTTGCGGATGGTGGGGCTGTCGTCGACGACGAGGATTCGGGTCGGCATGGGACGCGGAGTCGAGGGGGCGAGAAGATAGCACTTGCCGCGCGTTCTGATAGGAGTGGGCCCGCCCTCCCCAGCATGGACACGCTCATCCGAGGCGGCACCGTCGTCACGTGCGACCCGCGCGATCGCGTGGTCCACGGCGACGTCCTCGTGCGCGGGCGCGAGATCGCGGCGGTGGGCGACGTGTCCGCGCAGGCGCGCGGCGGCGTGTGCCGCGTGATCGACGCCGCCGGCTGCGCCGTCGTCCCCGGGCTGGTGCAGGCCCACGTGCACCTCTGCCAGGTGCTGATGCGCGGCATGGCCGACGACCTGCCGCTCCTCGAGTGGCTGCGCCGGCGCATCTGGCCGCTCGAGGCCGCGCACGACGACGCCTCCGTGGCCGCGAGCGCCGAGCTCGGGCTCGCCGAAGCGATGCTGGGGGGGACGACGACGGTCCTCGACATGGGGACGGTGCGCGCGCACGGCGCGGTGATGGACGCCTGCGTCCGCGCCGGCGTGCGGGCGCTGTCCGGCAAGGCGATGATGGACCGGGGCCACGGCGTCCCCGCCGGCCTGCGCGAGTCGACGCGCGCGAGCCTGGGCGAGAGCGAGCGGCTGGCGCGCGAGTGGCGCGGCGCGGGCGACGGCCGGGTGGGCTACGCGTGGGCGCCTCGCTTCGTCCTGTCCTGCAGCGAGGCGCTGGTGCGCGGCGCCGTCGAGCGCGCGCGGGAGAACGACGAGCTCTTGCACACCCACGCCGCGGAGCACCCCGGCGAGCGGCAGGCCGTGCGCGAGGCGCTGGGCGACGACGACGTCGCCGTCCTGCGGCGCTGGGGGGTGGCCGGCCCGCGGGCGATCCTGGCGCACGGGGTGCAGCTGACCGACGACGAGGCGCGCCAGGTGGCGCGCGAGGGGACGCGCGTCGTGCACTGCCCCAGCGCGAACCTCAAGCTCGGCTCGGGCATCGCCCGCGTGGCGGAGTACGCCGAGATGGGCATCGCCCTGGCGCTCGGGGCCGACGGCGCCCCCTGCAACAACAACCTCGACGCCTGGACCGAGCTGCGCCACGCCGCGCTCCTGGCCAAGGTGCGCACGGGGGTCAGCGCCCTGCCGGCGCGGCGCGCGTTCCGGCTGGCGACCATCGACGGCGCGCGCGCGCTGGGGCTCGACGCGCTGATCGGCTCGCTCGAGCCCGGCAAGCGGGCCGACCTCGCCGTGGTGCGCCTCGACGCCGCCCACGTCGAGCCGGGGGGCGACGTGTTCTCGCGCCTGGTGTACGCCTGCGGCGCGCGCGACGTGGTGCACGTGCTGGTCGACGGGCGGCTGGTGGTGAAGGACCGCGAGCACCAGACGCTGGACGTCCAGCGCGTCACGGCGCGCGCGCGGGAGGCGGCGACCACGCTCGTGGCGCGGGCTCGCCTCTGAGCGCGCTCACGAGATGGGGCGGCCCTCGGCTTCCTCGATCTGCGCCAGCGCCACCGCCAGCGCGTCCTTCGCGCGCTCGAGCGACTGCCGGTCGGACTCCCACTTTGCCTGCGCCTTGTCGGCCCGCGACGACTCGCCGGCGAGCTTCTGGCGCGTGTCCGACAGGTCCTGACGGGCGCTGGCGGACTCGGCCTCCAGCGTGGCGACGCGCTCGGTGGCGCCGGCCACCCTCTTCTGGAGGTCGTCGCGCGCGGCGGTCACCTCGGCCAGGCGCGTCTCCAGATCCGCCTTGAGGGCGGCGTGCGCCGCGTCGCTCGTCTCCCTGGCCTCGCGCAGCTCGCCCAGCTCGCCCCGCGTCGCCGACAGGTCCATCTCGGCCTTGGCCAGCTTGTCGTTCGACTCGCCGATCTCGCGCGCCGCCTTGGCCTCGAGCGCCGCGACGCGCGAGTCGCGGTCGTTCTCGAGCGCGGCGATCTTCTCGGCGTGCTCGGCCCGCAGCGCGTCGAGGGACGACTTCTCCTGCCGCTGGGCGTCGACCAGCGCCGCCGCCAGCTTCTCCTCGGCCTCCTTGCGGACCGCCGCCAGCTGCTCCTCCGCCGCGGCCCGTGCCGTCGCGAGCTCGGCCTCGCGCCGGGCGTCGCCCTCGCGCACCGCCTGCGCCGCCTCGCTCCGCACGCGCTCGAGCTCCTGCTGCTGCGCCCGGTGCAGCGCCGCCAGCTTGCCGTCGTGCTCTTGCTTGAGCTCCGCGGCCTGCGCGGCGAGGGCGTCCTTGCTCTCGCGCTCGGACAGCTCGTGCACGTCGGCCAGCGCCGCGTCGCGATCCTTCCTGGCCTGATCGAGGTCGGCCTTGCGGCGCTCCTCGGCCTGGTCGAGCGCGCGGGCATGCTCCGCCCGCTCGTTGGCCAGCGTCTGATCGAGCTCCGAGCGCAGCGCGCCGAGCCTGGCCTCGCCCGACGCGAGCTCCTCCGCGTGCCTGGCGCGCAGGTCCGCCAGCTGACGGTCCTTGGCGTCGTTCTCGCCTCGTGACTTCTCGAGGCGAGCCTTGAAGTCGTCGCTCGCCTTCTTGGCCAGATCCTTGTCGGCGGACAGCGCCTCGGTCTTCTCCCGGGTCTCGGCGAGCTCGCGCTCGAGGGCGAGGAGGCGCTCGTCGAGATCGGCCCGGCCCCGCTCGAGGACCAGCGCGCGGTCCTGCGACTCGACGATCTCCTTGTCTTTCCTGGAGAGCGCCTCCTTCAGCGAGAGGATCTCCTTGTCCTTCTTGTTGAGCGCCTCGCGCAGGTCGAGGAAGTCGCGGCTGGAGATGCCCCCGCTCTTGGCGCCGGAGGCGAGCTTGGTCCTCAGCTCCTCCACCTCGCGCGCCAGCCGCTCGGCTTCGTTGGCGTCGAGGCGCAGCCGCTCCACCTCGTTGCGGGCGTCGGCCAGCTCGCGCTCGACCTCGCCGCCACGCTCGCGGGTCCGCACCAGATCCTCGCGCAGCCGGTCGTACTCGGCGATGTCGACCGTGGTCGGTGGCTTGACGCTCGGCGTGCGCGCGGGCGGGGGCGCGCTCGCCCGCCGGGCGGCGGGGGACGTCACCGAGTCGGCCTGCGCGCCGTTCGGTCCGGTGGAGCGGCCCGGAGCCTGCGCCGCTTCCTGCTCGGTCAGTCGCCCGAAGGCCGCGTCGGCGAAGGCGTCGACGTCGGAGTCGACCGTCTCCATCCCCCGCGCGGTCTGCGCCGGCATCCCCGAGGGAGGGCGCGGGGCAATCTGCGTCCCGTCGTCGTCGGTCATGTAGTCGGTGCTGCCGATCTCGATCTCGTCGTCGATGACGATGCCGCTCTCGGTCTCGCTCGGCGGCGCCACCCCCAGGGGGACGAAGGTCTGGATGTGCTGGAGCAGCTCGCCGAAGGCGATGGGCTTGTGGACGTAGTCCTCGGCGCGCGTCCGCAGCTTCTTGTGCTGCTCGAAGGTCTCGTCGCTCGACTCGCTCGACATGATGATGAGCGGGACGTCCTTCAGGGCGGGGTCCTTCTTGAGCTTGTTGCACACCGAGAAGCCGTTCATGCGCGGCAGCTCGATCGACAGCAGGATGAGGTCCGGCTTCACGCTCGCCGCCTGCTGCAGTCCGACGTTGCCGTCGTCCACCACGGTGGTGGCGCATCCGAGCTTGCCTAGCTCGTTCCGGAGCTCCCCGGCGAAGCCCGGATCGCTCTCGAACACGAGGACTTTGGTGGCCATGGGCTTGGGCGCGACGATACCACGCCTACGGAGCCGCCTGGGGCGCGGAACGTCGAGCTTTTTCGTCGTGACCGCTCGTTCCCAGCCGACGCGCGAGCTCGGCCAGGACGCGCCGCAACGGGATGGCGCGCCACCGCAGACCGACCACGAGATGGTAGAGGACGTCGGCCGCCTCGCCGACGACGCGCTCGTCGCTCTCGCTCTCCACGGCGCGCGCCAGCTCGCCGGCCTCCTCGCGGATCTTGCCGCCGATGACGGCGGGCCCGGCGTCGTAGAGGCTCTTCGTGTAGCTGGCCGCGCCCGTCGACTGCTTGCGAGACTCGAGCACCGCCTCGAGCGTGCCGAGGAGCGTCTGCGGCTGCTCGCTCGGCTTGATCGTCCGGTCGCCGTCGAGGGCCTGGAAGAAGCAGGTCGGCGCCCCGGTGTGGCAGGAGCTGCCGCGCGGCTCGCCGGAGTAGAGCAGGCAGTCGGCGTCGCAGTCGACGAGCACGCGCACGACGTGGACGTCGTTGCCGCTGGTCTTGCCCTTCTCCCAGAGCTCGCCGCGCGAGCGACTCCAGAACGTGGCCCGGCCTGTCTCGAGCGTCTTCTGCACCGCCTCGGCGTTGGCGTTGGCGACCATCCGGATCTCCCCGGTGAGGTGATCCTGCACGACCACGGGCACGAGGCCGCGCTCGTCGAAGGTGAGCTCTGGCTTGGACATCGTCGAGGCAGGCTAACACCGGCCTCGGGGGCATGGCCCCGGCGCGTGCTAGACCCTCTTGCCTTGCAACGCCCCGAGCTGTCCTTCGCGTCTCCCCGCAAGCTCCCGCGGGCGCGCGACCTCAAGGGCCGCGTGGTGGTGCTCGACGTCGCGTTCGCCTCCGAGGCGGCGAGCGGCGGCTTCGAGAAGGTGACGCTGCCGTTCATCGAGCAGCTGGGCCCGCGCCTCGCCGGCTGGGTCGACCACCACGACCACGTGCGGCACGAGCAGTACCGCGCCGATCCGCGGTTCGTGCTTTCCACCAAGGCCGAGCACGGCGCCTGCCCGGAGATGGTCACGCCGGAGGTCATCCGGCGCATCGGGCCCGTCGAGACCATCGTGTGCCACACCGACTTCGACGGCCTGTGCAGCGCGGCCAAGTGGCTGCGCGGCGGCGCCGAGCCCTACCCGGGCGCGGACGACGACGCGCGCGCGATCGACACGCGCACCGGCGTCCCTGGCCCGGTCGGCCAGCGCCTCGACCGCGCGCTGCGCGCTCGCCCGCGCGACACCGCCCTGTTCGGCCTCGTCGTGCGTCACCTCGCCGGCGGATTGCAAGACGCGTCGCTGTGGGAGCCGATCGACCGGGCAGCCGCCGAGCTCGCGCCCATCGAGGAGCTCACCCGCAAGATCGCTGCGGGGTACGTGGTGGCCGACGTGCACGGCGGCCCGGGTGTGCCCGCGGGCATCCGGTCGCTGGCCTTCGTCGACGCCACCGCCCACCACGGCCACTACGACAAGACGCAGCTGCTGCTGCTCGGCCAGGAGCGGGCGAGCCTGGCCATGGTGGTCGACCTGGACACGGTGTCGCTGGCGGCCCCCTTCGGCAGCGGCGT
>DATBQU010000392.1:0-8535 GCA_036560665.1 Polyangiaceae bacterium | reverse complement strand
AGTGCGCCCAGAAGAAGAAGCGGCGCCCGTCGTTGGCCGGATCGCCCAGCGCCTGCTCGGCCAGCTGCTCGGACTGCACCGAGGTGACGTCGCGGTCGGTGTTGGGGTCGAAGGTGATCCCGGGGACGATCTTCCAGTCGTCGAAGCCCTGATCGAAGCCGGCCGACTTGAAATACATGTGGGCCATGACGCCCATGGTGCGGACGCCGGCCTTCTGGAGCAGCGTCGGGAAGAACAGGTTGTTCTTGTAGGTGCCGAAGAAGTACCCGCTGCGGTTGAGCTCCGACGGCAGGCGGCCGCCGAGCAGGCCGCCCAGGCTCATCGAGGTGTACGACGAGACGGCGTAGGCGCGGGTGAAGCTGACCGCCTTCTTCTCGAGCTCCGTCAGGCGCGGGGCGATGGGGCGCGGGTAGCCGTTCCACGGCATGTCCGACCGCAGGCTGTCGATCGACAGCAGGATGACGTTGCAGTCCTTCGGCGGGCCGGCGGGGGCCACGGGAGCGGCCGAGGCCACGGGTGCGGGGGCGGACGCCGTCGCGCCTGCGGAGGCCGCAGGAGCGCCCGCAGACGCCGTGGCGGCGGGATCGACGCGCGCCGACGGGGGCTGCGCGGGCGGCGGGTCCTTCGAGCAAGCCGCGGCCAGGGCGGCGGCGGCGCAGAGGAAGGGCACGGCGGCGCGGCGCATGGTGCTTCTTCGCCTCTACGCCCGGGCGAGGCAAGTTTTTCCGACGCGGGGCGCCGCCAGGCGGACGCTACTGGAGGAAAAGTCGCTGGAACGCCGTGGCGTCGCCGGCCTCGGTGGTCACCGCGCCGAGGTAGGTGATGCCGCCCGTGCCCGTCACGGGGAAGGGCATCTGCTTGCACTTGGGGTGGCTCAGCCGGACGGTCACGGGCGCGCCGGGCGGCAGGTTGTAGATGACCGCCGACGGCAGCTCGCCCGCCTCCATCCCGGTGAGCTGGAGGTTCGGGATCTTGTGCTGGAAGTAGACCACCTGGAAGCCGCTGGCCCCGTCGACCTCGACCTTGGCGCCGGCCTCGCTCTCGCACTCGCCCTGCGGGATGGCCTGGACGCTGAGCACGCCGAGCGTCGCGTCGTAGTGCGGCAGCAGCGTGTGCAGCGTGTTGGCCAGGCTGGTGGCGACCATGGTGGTCGGCCCGCGGTCGTAGTCCTGCGAGAGCTGCGTCTGCTGCTCGAGCAGCTTGATGTAGCTGCCGGCGGTGACCCTCATGGAGAAGGGCGTGTCCTTGACCACCGAGAGGCTGTAGGTGCCGTCGGCGGCGCTGGTGGCGGTGTCGCCCAGGCCATCGTCGATGGTGGCGCCGGCGAGCGCCTTGCTGGTGTCGAAGTCGACGATCTTGCCGGTCTGCACGGCGCGCTGGGGGTCGGTCGAGGTCGTCGCCGACGGGGCCGGGGCTCCGCCTCCTCCCCCGCCGTCGCCGCTCGCGCTGCTGCACCCGACCGCCGCGGACGCCAGGACCACCGACACGAAGAGCACGCCACGCATCATCGACCTCCACCCAGGTGGTGCCCATGTAGGCACGGTTGGGTGCGTATATGTAGGTCGGATGGGGGCGTGTCAAGCGCACGCCCGGGTGACAGGCGTCAACCTCTCAGGACTCCACGGTGATCTGGAGCTTCTCGCGCAGGGCCAGGTAGTCCTCGCTGATGCTGAAGAGGACGATCTCCTTGACCCGCTCCTTGGCCGGGACGCTGGATGCGTCCTCGGTGGCGCGCATGACCTCGGTCGCCACCGACAGGTCGTGGGCGAGGACGAAGCCGGCGCGGTCGGCCGTGAGGTCGATGGCCGCGACCCACTTCTTGAGGTCGATGGCGCCGCCCGACTGCAGGAGCTTCGAGACGTTGCTCGCCAGCATCTCGCGCTGCATGCCCTGGAAATCCTGGGTCATGACCCCCATGGCCTCGCTCACCTGACCCTGCAGATCGGGCGCGACGGGGAACTGCGGCACGACCAGCTTGATGGCGGCGAAGAGCCACGCCTTGAGCCCCGTGCCGGTGGGCACCAGGTGCCGCACGTAGAAGCCGGGGCGGAAGTACGTCATGTGGCGGCCGGCGACGAAGGCGAGCGACTGGTTGGGCACGACGCTCTCGAACGCCGCGCGCCCGAGGACGATGGCCGGCGTGTGCGCGTGCAGGAAGCCGAGCCCCGCCGGATCGTTGGGGTTCTGGAACACCGGGGGCGCCTCGAAGCCGAGCACGCCCTGCACGTAGTAGAGCGTCTGCGACACCGGGTACGGGTGCATCTGCAGCTCGATGCGGTAGCGCGGGTCGTAGCCCAGCGTCTCCAGCGGCTGCGTCCGCGCGCGGATGATGGTGGGCTGGATGGCGGCGAAGATGCGCGTGACCAGCGGGTCGGCGTCGGCGTGGGCCAGGCGCGTCGCCCAGTCGTTCTCGTCGAGGACCGCCTGCGCCGGGGCCGCGTTGTCCGCGCGGTGACGCCGGTAGAACCGCTCCTCGTCGGGCTCGGCCAGGTTGAGCACGCTGAGCGCCTGGCAGAGGCACCACGCGGGATCGGGCCGCCGCGCCTCGGTGAAGAGCCGCCGCAGCAGCTTGTAGCTCTCCACGCGGTAGGGGTTGCGCCGCAGGATGGTGGTCTGCGCCTTGACCGCCTTCTCCAGGTACTGGTCGACGTCGCTGGCGTAGAGCTCGGCCAGGATCTCGGCCCGCTCCCGGCCTTCGGGATCGAAGGCCTGCGCCGCCTCGTAGGCGTCGATGGCGAGCTCGGGCTCGTTGAGGAGCTTGCGGTACAGCTCCCCCAGCTGATCGAGGACCTCGACGATCTTGGCTCGGTCCTGCGTCTGCTTGGCGTACTCGAGCTGCGCCTTGAGCAGGTGCTCGACCCCGTCGTGATCCCCCTTCTGGCGGCGGAGCTCGATGGCCTCGTCCATGGCCTTGGTCAGCGTCGGATCGAACTCGATGGCGCGCTCGTAGAAGGCCAGCGCCTGGTCGATCTCGCCGAGCTGCCGCGAGCTGACGATGGCCGCGGTGTGCATGTACTTCGCGCGCTGCTTGGGGTCGTCGACGAAGTCGGCCAGGCGCAGGACGACCTCGACCAGCTTCGCCCAGTCCTTCTCCTCCGAGTAGAGCTGCATCAGCTTGGTGAGCAGCTTGCGGTCGTCCGGCCGCTCCTCGAGGGCGGCCACGTAGGTCTTGCTCGCGCGCCCCCGGTCGTTCAGCTTGGCGAACTCGGCGTCGCCGATCTCGAGCAGCAGGTCGAAGCGCTCGCCGCCCAGCGCCACCTCGAGGCGACGGCGCTTGGTGCGGATGAACTCCTCCCAGTCGCCCGTCTGCTCGTACACCCGCGCCAGCGACTGCAGCGGCTCGGGGGCGGCGGGATCGGCGTCGGCGGCCTCGCGCAGCCGGTCGACCGCCTTGTCGAGCTCGCCCAGGCGGCGCTGCGACTCGCCCAGCCGCCACAGCGCGTCGCCGCGGTCGACGTGCGACAGGTCCGCGGCGTGGCGCTCGAGCAGCCGCTCGTACATGTCACGCGCCGCCTGCGCGTCGCCGGCGTCGAACATGACGCGCCCGACGCGGGCCTGCGCCTCGGCGTCCTCGGGGGCGATCTCCTCGAGCGCGTCGACCGCCGCGGCCAGACGCGGGTGGTTGGAGGTGATCGACGACGGCGGGATCGACTCGCGCCCCTCCCCCGAGAGCGCCGGCGAGGACACGCGCGTCGAGACGCTGCGACCGTAGGCCTCGACGTAGCGGACCAGGGCCCGGACGGCGTCCTCCTTGGGCAGCACGGTGGCGCGCCCCACCAGCGACTCCAGGTGCCTGCTGGCCTCGACGTAGCGCTGGCCCTCGTAGGCCAGATCGCCGAGGACGAGCAGCGCCTCGGCGTTGGTGGGGTCGAGATCCACCGCCGTCCGCGCGTTGCTCTCCGCCTTGTCGTTCTCCCGCAGCCTCTCGCGCTGCACGCGCGCAAGCTCGGCGTGGAGCCGCGCCTTGGCCATCTTGCCCTCGGCGTGCGTCAGCTCGCGCTCGATGAGCGCCACCACGCTGGCCGCGTCGCCGCGCGCGGCGTACGCCTGCCGCAGCGCGACCGCCGCCTGCGCGTCCTTGGGGTTGGCCTCGAGGGCGAGCTTGTAGCGCTCGATGGCGCCGTCGCGATCGCCCCGTCCCTCCAGCAGGCGCGCGGCGCGGATCCACTGCTCGGCCTTGGCTTCGGGCGTGGCGCCCTTGCCGGCCAGGGCCTCGATGGCCGACAGCGCGGCGTGCGCGTCGCCGGTGAGCTCCCGCAAGCGCGCCAGCGCCTCGAGCGCGCCGGCGTGCCCGGACTGCATCTCCAGCACCTGCTCGTAGACGCGGGTGGCGCGGTCGGGCGAGCCGATGTTCTCGGCCAGCACGCGGGCCCGCTGCATGGTGAGCTCGACCCGCCGCGCCTCGTCGCCGGTGACGGTGGCGTGCTTCTCGTAGAGCTTGTCGAGCTTCTCCCACTTGCCGAGCGCCCGGTAGTGGCGGGGCAGCGTGGTCAGCGCGGTGTCGTTGGCCGAGTCGAAGGCCAGGATGCTCTCCAGGCTCTCGGCCGCGCGTTCGTGGTCGAGGAACTCCTCGTCGTGCAGCGCGGCCATGCGCTCGTACAGGTTGATCTTCTGCCGCGGCGTGGCGGCGATGGCCACCTGGCGCTCGAGGTTCTCGAGGAGCTCGCGGTACTTGCCGGTGCGGTTGTAGACGCGGTCCAGGCCCTTGAGCGCCTGCAGGTCGTGCAGATCGATGGCCAGCACCGCCTCGAAGCGGCGCGTGGCCTCGGGCAGGTCCTCCAGGTGATCTTCGTAGACCTCCGCCACCTTGAGCAGGGCCTCGATCTTCTCGCGACCGCGGCGCGACTCGGCGCGGCGCTCGAGGATGGCGACCAGCGACTGGAAGTCGCCCATGCGCTCCGAGATGCGCGCCATTCCGTCGCCGGCCTTGCCGTGCCCCGGGTCCTCGGCCAGCACCTGGGCGAAGACGTCCTTGGCGCGGGCGGCGTCGTTGAGCTTCTGCTCGTAGAGCTCCGCCGCCTCGGCGCGCAGGTCGCGCGCCCGCGGCGAGCTGCCCATGGCGTCGGCCCGGGCGGTGAGCACGGTGACGAGCTCGGGCCACTGCTGGGCCTTGCGGTAGATGCTGGTCAGCCCCTCGTAGGCGTCCTCGCTCGCCGGATCGGTGGTGAGGATCTGCTGATAGGCGAGCAGCCCCATGTCCGGGCGCCCCAGCTTCTGCTCGTACCAGCGGCCGGCGTGGGAGAGGAGCTTGTTGCGCTCGGTCGACGACAGCGACTCGGCCTGGATACCCTCGGTGATGGTGGTGAGCACCTCGTTCCAGCGCTGGATCTTGCCCTCCGCCAGGCGCTCGATCTCCTCGGCGTACTCGCGCATGGTGGGCGACTCGCACAGCGCGCGCGCGTAGGCCAGGATGCCCTGGTCCGGGTCCTCGAGCTCGCTGGCGCACAGGCGCCCGATCTCGGCGAAGATCCGCGCGCGCTCGTCGCCCGGCGGCTCCTCCTCGCTGCGGGCCATCAGCGACTCGACGATCTCGCCGTACTTGCCCAGCGCCTTGCGGACCTCTTCCAGCGCGATCTGGGCGATGTCGTCCTTGGAATCGAGCTGGACGATCTGCGCGTAGACCTGCTCCGCTCGCTCCTTGTCCTTGCCCGCCCCCTCGTAGATGCGCGCGGCGCGGTAGAGCAGCGACTTCTTCACCTCGAGGCCGTCGTCCTCGTCGACGCTGACCGCCTCGGCGGCGACGACGAACGTCTCCGCGACCTTGGTGGGGTCCGCGCCCTCCTCGATGGCCCCCTCCAGGCCGATGGCGGCCTCGATGTCGTCGGGCGCGGCGACCAGCAGGTCGACCAGGTTGGTGAGGCGCTCCTCGGGGAACGCCGCCTGCGCGGCGCGCATGGCCGACGACGCGCGCCCGAGCGACTCCATCGCGTCGAGCACGGCGGCCGCGTCCTTGGGGCGCTTCTCGGGGTCCTTGGCGAGCAGCGAGAGCACGAAGACGTCGACGTCCTTGGGGATCCACCCGCGCGGCGCCTTGGCGCTGGGCGGCTCGGGGGCCTTGCTGACGTGCGCGAAGGCGGCGTCGGTCGCGTTGTCGACGGTGAAGACCGGCTTGCCCGAGAGCAGCTCGTACGTCATCGCGCCGAAGGAGTAGACGTCGGCCGAGGCGTCGGCGCGCATCCCGCGCACCTGCTCGGGGGCGATGGTCTTGGGAGAGCCGAAGACGGCGAGCACGCCGGTGTGCCCGTTGGCCACGGTGGGTCGCTGGCGCAGCCGGTCGGTGCCGAAGTCGATGAGGGTGACGCGCATCGAGCCGTCGGTGGCGTCGCGGCCGACGAGGACGTTCTCCAGCTTGAGGTCGCCGTGGACGATGCGCGCCTTGTGGAGCGCCGCCAGCGGCTCGAGGATCGACCGCAGCAGCGGCTTGATCTCGTTGATGTGCGACGGTCCGGTGCGGGCGAAGCGCGCGCTCAGCGTCTGCGCATCGACGTGGACGTAGCTGATCCAGTAGGTGCCGTCGTCCTCCCCCGCGTACATCCCCTTGGGCAGGCCGGGGTGGTCGACCCCGGCGA
This sequence comes from Polyangiaceae bacterium, assembly GCA_036560665.1. Taxonomy (GTDB): domain Bacteria; phylum Myxococcota_A; class Polyangia; order Polyangiales; family Polyangiaceae; genus Palsa-1150. Next base: position 1,966 of record DATBQU010000392.1, on the reverse strand, counting down.
CGAGGCGGTTGGCGGTGAGCAGGCGCTGCACGGCGCGCTTGTCGCGGCAGGCCTCGCGCTTGAGCACCTTGAGCACGCGATCCTGATCGCCGCGCTTGGTGAGGTAGACGATGGACAGCTCGCTGTCGCCGAGCTTGCGCTGCACCACGAACTGGCCGAGCGACTGCCCCGGGGACAGCTCCTCCTTGCCGAAGAGCCCCACCACGTCGCGCACCCGCGGGTCGACGCCCTGGCGCGAGACGAGGATGACGTCGACCAGCGCGTCGATGCGGTCGCCGTCGAGGCAACGCTCGGTGAGCGCCTTGGCGAAGCTCGCCTTCGCCGTCGCGCCGCCCACGTCCTCCGGGTCGAGCCCGAGCAGGCGCTGGCTCATCGAGGTCATCTCCTCGAGCGAGAAGAGGCGTTCGAGCTCCGCGCGGAGGATTTCGATCGTGGCGTTCATGGCGTGTTACCCCGGGCGCTGCACCTGCAGCGGGCGGCCGATGGTATAGCCAAAGGCCGCCGCCCGGATCTACACACAACCCGCCGCCATAGCCCTCGTTTTCAGGTTTCCGACGCGTCTCACTCAGGTTTGTGCTTCGGGGCCCGCTCCAGGTCTGTGCCTCGGGGCCCCGGCCCCGAGGCGGGGCGGCCGCAGGTGCGCGTGGAGCGCAAGCCGTCAGTGCGCTTCGTGGTCGCGGGAGAGGCCGGGGTGGGTGGGGTCGCCCGGCTCGTGGCGGGGGTTCTCGGTCTCGTAGGTGCCGTCGCGGCCGCGCAGGGAGAGCAGCAGGTCGCGCTCGTAGATGAACTGGTCGCGCGAGTCGTAGGGAACCGCGTGCAGGCCGGTGTCCATCCGGATGGCGTCGCACGGGCACGCCTCCACGCAGTAGCCGCAGAAGATGCAGCGCAGCTCGTCGACCACGAACTTCACCGGGTAGCGCTCGTATCCGCGGCGGGCGTCGCCCTCGGGGTACTCGCCGGCCTCGATGAAGATGCACTGCGCGGGGCAGGCGGTGGAGCAGCACAGGCACGCCACGCAGCGCATGCTCCCGTCCGTGCGCGTCGTCAGGCGGTGCACGCCGCGGAACCGCTCGGGGTACGGGCGCTTCTGCTCGGGGTACGAGATGGTGGTGATGCCGTCGTCGAAGCGATCCAGCACCGGATCGGGGCGCTTGCCGCGCAGCATCTCGCGCGTGTTGGCGAAGAAGTGGTGCATGGAGACCCCCACTCCCCGGAAGATCTCCGGCAGGTAGCTCTTCATCTCCATGTCGTGGCGCGTGTAGGCGACGACGGTGGCGTTGGTCGGGGCCGGGGGCTTCTTGGGGAAGGTCGCGGTGGCCATGGTTGGATCTTTCCTACGCCTGCATCGGGGCGGTCTTGGTGCCGCCCTGCTTGGTCGCTTCCTCGGCCGAGGAGCCGAGCAGCGTGCGCCGGTGCTTGACGGCGCCGAACATGCCGGCCGCGCCCCGGACGACCAGATAGGTCATCGCCAGCGCCACGACGGCCTGCGTCAGGTCGCCCGCCACGCGCAGCGCGCCGCTGGCGCCCGCGCCTGCCTTCTCCAGCGCCAGCCAGCCCACGCCGGTCACCAGCACGTTGGCCAGCGACGCCGGCAAGAGGACGCGCCAGCCGAGCTTCATGAGCTGGTCGTAGCGGAAGCGCGGCAGCGACCAGCGCACGAAGACCTGGAGCCAGCACACGAGCAGGACCTTGCCGAAGAAGGCCAGCACGTTGATGATCGTCATCCACACGTGCGGGATGAGCGCGTGCACCAGCGTCGCGTCGCCGATCTGGATGGTCAGCCCGTCGCGGTGGAAGAAGGGCAGCGCCCAGCCGCCGAGGAAGATGGTGACCAGCAGCATCGAGCCCGTGACCACCTCGGCGTACTCGGCGAAGTAGAACATCCCGAACTTCATCCCCGCGTACTCGGTGAAGTAGCCGGACACGAGCTCGCTCTCGGCCTCGGGCAGGTCGAACGGGATGCGCT
>DATBQU010000391.1:0-2090 GCA_036560665.1 Polyangiaceae bacterium | reverse complement strand
GAGGCGCTGCCGGACCCGCAGGTGCGCTTCGACGTGCTGTACGTGGACGAGGCGGTGGTGGTGGTGAGCAAGCCGTCGGGGCTGGTGGTGCACCCGGCCCGGGGGCACGAGGCCGGGACGCTGGTGAACGGGCTGCTGGCGCTGGGCCTGTTCCGCCGGGAGGAGCTGCTCGACGAGAGGGACGCGGCCGGACACCGGCGTCCGGGGATCGTGCACCGCCTGGACAAGGGGACGAGCGGGGTGATGGTGGTGGCGCGGACGGCGGAGGCGCGCGAGGCGCTGAAGGCGCAGTTCCAGGCGCACAGCATCGACCGCGCGTACGAGGCCATCGTGGTGGGCCAGGCGGCGACGGGGACGTTCGCGACGCTGCACGGGCGTCACCCGCGCGACCGGCTGCGCTTCACGACGCGCGTGCGTACGGGCAAGCGCGCGGTGACGCACGTGCGCGTGCTGGCGGCGCTGCAAGGGGCGACGCACGTGGAGTGCACGCTCGAGACGGGGCGGACGCACCAGATCCGGGTGCACCTGGCGGAGTCGGGGACGCCGGTGCTGGGGGACCCGGTGTATGGCAAGGCGCCGCGGGATGCCCGGGTGCGGGCGGTGGGGGAGCGGCTGGGGCACCAGGCGCTGCACGCGCGGCTGCTCGGGTTCGCGCACCCCGTGAGCGGCGAGCGCGTGCGCTTCGAGGTCCCCGTGCCGGACGACTTCCGGGGCGCGCTCGAGGAGCTGGGCGCCCCGCGGTAGCGCAGGAGCGGCCCTTCCGCCGGAAGGAGCGGCCCTTCCGTCCGGAGGAGGCCCCTCACGTCCAGAGGGGCGTCCCTCGCGATCGGAGGGGCGGTCCTCACGTCCGGAGGAAGCGTCCTCGGGGCCTACCGCTGGAGCCCGATCGCCACGGCGTACGCCGCGACGACCGCCGCGAGGGCCCAGACGCGCTGGCGGCCCTCGCTCGGGATCGATCCGCGGTTCGCGCGGCGCACGGCGAGGGGAGAGGACGCGGCGTCGAGCAGGACGAGGAGCGCGCTGGCCCAGAGCAGGCCCTGCACGCCGAACCGCGCGCCGAGGAAGCCGCCCAGGATGCCCGCGGCGAGGATGGTGCCGGCGGCGCCGTGGCGGGCGTAGAAGTGGCCGCCCCCGATGGGGACGAGGAGAGCCAGGATGACCGCGAAGGGCGCCTTGCGCCTCGCGGTCGGGACCTCGTAGGGCTCGGGCGGCGCGTCGCGGAAGGGGTGCATGTCGGCGCGGCCCTCGCGCATCGCGGACAGGACCTGCTCGGCGCGCCCGGCGTCCTGCCGGCGCACGAGGATGCGGCAGTCGGTCAGGCTGATGGTGGGCAGGGCCGACGTCGCGCCGCCGGACATGCGCACGGGCACCTCGTGCTCCTCCAGGAAGCCGACCGCCGACTCGGCCTCGAAGCGATCGTGCACGCGCAGGATCTCGATCCACTCCGCGTCGTCGTCCGTTGCGACCATGCCTCCAGCCTACTCCTCCGCGGCGCTCGTCTGCGCCGTCGCGCGCTTGACCACCACGCCCCCCGCCAGCAGGCCGGGGTGGCGCCGCTTGAGCCACGAGAGGGACACGAACCCGACCAGGACCGCGAACCAGAGCGTCGCGAAGCGCACCAGGATCATCGCGCCCGTGGCCGGCCCCGGGGCGACGTGCGCGAGCTTGGCGAGCTGGCCTTCGAGCGACCCCTCGGTGATGCCCAGGCCGCCCGGCACGGGGACGAGCGCCCCGGCGAGGGTGCTCGTGGCGTAGATGAAGGTGGCCACGCCGAAGCCGGGGCTCTCGTGGAAGCCGAGGAGGATGACCCAGAGCGCCGTGCACTCGAGCGACCACGCGCCGATGGACAGCAGCGTGGGAACGACCAGGTTGGCGGGCTTCACCATGGTGGCGAGGCTGTCGTAGGCCTCGTGCAGCCTGGGCCCGATGCGCCGGAAGGGCCCGGGCAGCTTCTCGAGCACGCCGATGAGCGCGAGCGACAGGCCGCGGTGGGACACGACGACGAGCACCAGCACGACCGCGCCGGCGCCGAGGCCCGCCCAGACCAGGCCGCCGGAGAAGCCGAGGGACCCGAGCACGATGAGCACCAC
>DATBQU010000390.1:0-6436 GCA_036560665.1 Polyangiaceae bacterium | reverse complement strand
GTCCGCGCAGCGCCGCCAGCGCCCTCGGCAGTCCCCTCGGGCTCGCCTTGAGCGCCACGTACAGGTGGTCCCGGTCCGTCTCCACCGCCCGCACGTTGATGACCGGCGTCACGATGGCCAGCAGGCGCCTCAGGCGCGCGTTGTCCGCCACCGCCGGCACCTTCATGAGGTCGATCACGATCCGGTCGCCGTCCGCCTCGACGATGGCCGGCGGGCGCTTGGGGAGGAACTTCACCAGGTTGCCCGGCTTGGACAGGTCGAGCGCGCCCGACTTGATGAGCGTGGCCACGGGCGCGTCGCTCTCGCCGAGGAGGGTGAGCTTGACGTCGCTCAGCTTGAGGCCGATGCGCATGGCATCGGGCGACAGGTCGATCTCGTCGATGCGGATGGCGGCGTGGGCGCGCACGGGGGTCCCCATGGCGTCGACCGACAGGCTGAGGCGGATGGCCGGCGGCGCGCTGTCGATGTCGATGTCCTTGGGCGCCTTCTTGCCGAGCTTGGCCTGCGACGACAGGTAGCGCAGCGCCGCGATGGGGACGCCGAAGCGGAGGCCGGCGGCGTTGATGGCCGCCTTCACCAGCTCGTCGGGGTTACGGCGGATGTAGTCGACGGCGGCGTTCAGCAGGTCGCGCGGGTCCAGCATCGGGACGCCGAGGCTATCATCTTCCCCAGCCTTGGGGCGGCGGTTGGCCCGGCCACGGTCCCTGTTGCGGCTGCCCCCACTGCTGGACAGCGGCTTGCTGCTGCTGCTGCGGAGTCGGCGCCACCCACGCCTGGGGCTGCGGGATCTGCCGGCCCATGGCGCGAGCGACGTCGCCGCGCAGCTCGAAGAGCTCTTGACGCAGCGGGACGATCCAGTCGGCGCTCACCGTCTTCTTGCGGCCCTTGAGGGCGCGCCCGGCGTGCCACTTGCTGAGGCCGAGGCGCGCCGCCGTGCGCACGAACTTGCGCCCCGCGCTGCCGCCCCATCCGAAGGTGGCGCGCAGCCCGCCGAACGCGGAGCACACCAGGTCGAGCTCTTCGCGCGTGAGGTTGCCGAGGAGCACCTCGTCTTGCAGGTGCATGCGGATGATGCGGCCCTTGCGGATCACCAGCCAGATGAGGATGCCGATGAACGCCGCCACGAAGATGAGCCACAGCGGCAGCATGACGAGGAAGAGGAAGCCGCTGATGGTGGACGAGGTGTTCCACACGCAGTGCAGGAACATGGCGGCGCAGTAGCCGAAGATGGGCGCCATCCACTTGAGCCACGTCTTGTTGGTCTCGCGCGAGATGCCGAAGCCGATGCCGGTCATCGACGTGTAGAGCGGGTGACCCCACGGCGCGAGCACCCCGCGCAGCAGGAGCGTCGCCGCCAGCGCGCCGCCTGCCGGGTCGGCCTTCACCGCGTTGGAGTAGTAGATGATGTTCTCGGTGGCGGCGAAGCCGAGCGCGCAGAACGTGGCGTAGATGACGCCGTCGACCACGCCGTCGAACTCGCGCCTCAGGAAGTAGAAGACGCCGAAGACGCCGAGGCCCTTCATGCCCTCCTCGACGAAGGGCGCGGAGATGCAGGCCCCGGCGATCTCGGCGAAGTCCTTTCCGCCGACGGCGTCGGCCGCGACCTCGACGCCGGTGTTGATGGTGCAGGCGACGCCGCACGCGGCGATGGCGCCCCAGCCGAAGACGAGGGCCAGCGCCCACCACGGCTCGGGATCGAAGCGGTCGATGAGGCGCGGGATCCACAGGTAGATGGCGAGCGGCGGGATGGCGCACAGCGCGCCGATACCCATGGCCTGGTACTCGGCCCCGGGATCGTCCGAGGCCAGCGGCATGACCAGGAAGAAGAACACCAGGGCGGCGAGGCCGCCCAGCATGAACAGGCCGTAGATCACGGCGCCGACCAGGCGGCGGGTGCGCTCGGGATCGGGGCGGGGCTGGGCCATCGGGAGCAGGCTACGTTACTTCAGCCGGAGGCCCTATGCTCGGCCGTCGTGATCGATCGGCTCGGCCCCGGCCGCCGTCCGGAAGGGGCCGCCTCTCGCGGCGGCGGCTCCCAGAAGTGGCGGAGCCTGCTCTTCTTGCACTGGGAGGTGCCGGTGGCGCCGCTGCAGGCCCTCGTGCCGGAGGGGCTCACCGTCGACACCTTCGAGGGGCGGGCCTACGTGGGGCTCGTCGCCTTCACCATGAAGGACGTGCGCCCCAGCCGGCGCCTGCCGGCGGTGCCGACGGCGCGCGACTTTCACGAGCTCAACGTGCGGACCTACGTTCACCGCGGGGGGCGCGACCCGGGGGTGTGGTTCTTCAGCCTCGACGCGGCGAGCGCGCTGGCGGTGCTGGCGGCGCGCGCCTTCTTCCACTTGCCCTATTTCCATGCGCGGATGCACATGCGGGACGAAGGAGACGGCCGCTGGGCGTACCGCGCGCGGCGTCACTGGGCGAGCGACGAGGAGGCGGCGTTCGAGGCGCGCTACGAGGTGGGCGACGATCGGGGGACGGCGGCGGAGGGGACGCTCGAGCACTTCCTCGTGGAGCGGTACCTCCTCTTCGCCGAGACGCCGCGCGGGGCGCTGGTGCGCGGGCAGGTGCACCACCGTCCGTACCCGCTGCGCCGGGCGCGGGTCACCGAGCTGCGCGAGTCGATGGTGAAGGCGGCCGGGCTCCGGCGGCCGGAGGACCGGGTGTCCGAGCTGTGGAGCGAGGGCGTGGACGTCGAGGTCTTCCGGCTCCAGCGCGTCGAGCGCGGCGCCTAGCCGGCGTCAGAGCTTGACGATCGCGTCCCAGGTCTCGGCGATCTCCTTCGCCGTCCACACGCCGTTGTCGGTCTCCTTGAAGCGCCCCGGCGTCTCGACCACCTTGAAGGCGTAGACCCGGGCGCCGGCGATGGCGAGGACGTGCCCCGTGCGGTCGCCGCACAGGTCGCTGCCGAGGAAGAGGGCGGCGGGGGCGATGTGCTCGGCGGTCAGCGTGTCGACCCCCTGGAACATGGGCAGGTCTTCCGTCATCCGCGTCTTGGCGATGGGCGCGATGGCGTTGACGGTGATGCGATGCTTCTGCAGCTCGATCGACATGGTCCGGGTGAGGCCGTAGATGCCGGCCTTCGCCGCGGAGTAGTTGGCCTGCCCGAAGTTGCCGAGCATGCCGCTGACGCTCGTGGTGTTGACCACGCGGCCGCCGCCGCCCTGCGCGACGATCTGCCTGGCGAAGACCTGCGAGCAGAGGAACGTCCCCTTGAGATGCACCTCGACCACGGCGTCCCACATCGGCTCGTCCATCTTGAGGAAGCTCTTGTCGCGCAGGATGCCGGCGTTGTTCACCAGCACGTCGACCCGACCGAAGGCCTCCACCGCGCTCTTCAGGAGCGCCTGCGCCCCGGCGGCGCTGGAGACGCTGTCGTGGTTGGCGATGGCCGTGCCGCCCGCGGCCTTGATCTCCTCGGCCACCTGGTTGGCCGGGGTGGAGTCGAGGCCGCTGCCGTCCCGTGCGCCGCCGAGGTCGTTGACGACGACCCGGGCCCCCTCGCGCGCGTAGAGGCGGGCGTGAGCGCGGCCGATGCCGCCGCCCGCCCCGGTGATGATGGCCACCTTGCCGTCGAGAAGACCCATGTGCGCTCCGCGGGGGCTTGTAGCGGTGCGGGGGCGCAACGACAAGGTGGGATGGTACGATGTCGGACCGATGTTCCGCGGACGCCGTCCCTGGGGGGGGCTGCTCGCTGCCGTGCTGGTGGCGGCCGCTTGCAAGTCGTCGTCGGGCCCTTCCTCCTCGCCGCCTCCGCCTCCCGCTGAGGTCGCCTTTCCGGCGGGGTTTCTGTGGGGATCGTCGACCGCAGGCTTCCAGGTCGAGAAGGGGGACTCGCACGCGGACTGGTCGCACTGGGCGGCGACGCCGGGAAAGATCAAGAACGGCGACGACCCGGACGTGGGCGGTCCGGACGCGCTCGCTCACCTCGACGACGACATCGCCGCGCTGACGGCGAGCGGACAGAACGCCTACCGCTTCTCGATCGAGTGGGGTCGCGTCTATCCCACGCGCGCCGACTTCGACGCCGACACGCCGGACCCGCAGGGGCTGGCCGCGTACGACACTCTGCTGCAGAAGCTGCGCGCCGCGCACGTGAGCCCGCTGGTGACGCTGGTCCATTTCTCGCTCCCGGACTGGCTGAGCGACGGTGTGCCGGCGACGTCGTCGCAGCCGCAGGGGTGGGAGCGGCCGGAGACGCTCGACTACTTCGCGCAGTGGTGCACCCGTGCCGCGAAGCGATGGGGCGGCGCGGTCGACTGGTGGGCGACCATCAACGAGCCCCTCCCCTACGTGCTCGGTGGCTACGTGCAGGGCAGCTTCCCGCCGGGCGTGTACCTCGCCGTGGACCGCGCGCTGGCGGTGGTGAAGGCCGAGGCGCGCGCGCACGCGAAGTGCTTCGACGCCATCCACGCCGCGGACACCGTCGACGCCGACGGGGACGGCAAGGCGGCGTGGGTCTCGGTCGCCAAGCACCAGCGAACGTTTCATCCCTACGACGACACCGATCCGGACGACGCCGCCGCCGCGCAGCGGGTCGACTACATCTGGAACCAGTGGTTCCTGAACGCGATCGTGAAGGGTGACTGGGACGACAACCTCGACGGAACGTACTCCGACCCGGGCGACGTGCGGGGCGATCCCACGCTGGTCGGGCGGGCCGATTTCATCGGCGTGAACTACTACTCGGACACGCTGGTCAGCGCGCACCGCGGGGTGGTGCTGCCGATCATCGACGCCGCGGTCTACCCCGACCACCTGCCGACGGCTCGGCCCAAGACCGACTTCGCGTGGGACATCTACCCGGAGGGGTTCGGGGCCGTGCTCGACGAGACGGCGAGCTACGGCTTGCCGATGGTCGTGACCGAGAACGGCCTGGCCGACGCGGCCGACGCGAACCGCGGGCGTTTCCTGCTCGAGCACCTCTACCAGCTCGGGTGGGCCGTCCAGCGCGGCGACCCGGTGCTCGGCTACTTCCACTGGGCGCTGGTCGACAACTTCGAGTGGGCCAACGGCTACTGTCCCCACTTCGGACTGTTCTCGTACGACCGGACGACGGGAGCGCGCTCGGCGAAGGGGAGCGTGAGCACGTATCATTCGATCATCAGCGCGGGCCGGATCACCCGGGATGACGTCGACGGCGCCCCCGCGTACGTGGCGCCGCGAGAGTGCCCATGACCGACGACAAGAAGACGCAGAAGCTGCCGATGATGTCGGTGGAGGAGGGCCCGCGGTCCTCGCAGCGTCCGAGCCTCGCGGAGTGGCAGGAGGAGGAGTCGAGCACGCGCACGACCGACGCCGCGATCGCCATCGTCCCTTCCTCGACCCCGTACCGCAAGACGAGCGCGATGGTCTCCGTCGTCACCGGGCCCACCACCGGCCGCGTCTTCTCGGTCGGGGACGACGAGACGATCATCGGGCGAGGCAAGGAAGCGCAGGTGCGCATCGACGACGCCGGCGCGAGCCGCGCCCACGCGCGGATCCTGGTGGGCGAGGACGGCGGCTACGTGCTGGAGGACATGGGGTCGACCAACGGAACCTTCCTCGACGGGCGCAAGATCGAGCGCGCCGCTCTCCAGAGCGGCGATCGCATCCACGTCGGGCCCAACGTCGTCCTTTCGTTCGCCATCGTCGACGCCCAGGCGGAGCGCATCGCCCACCAGCTCTACGAGTCCTCGGTGCAGGACCCGCTGACCCGCGCGCACAACCGGCGCTACCTCGTCGAGCGGCTGGCGGGGGAGATCGCCTACGCCCGCCGCCACAAGACGCGGCTGTCGCTCATCATCTTCGACCTCGACAACTTCAAGCGCGTCAACGACACCTACGGTCACCTGGCGGGCGACGACGTGCTGCGCGACGTGGCCGCGCTCGTCCAGCGGATGATCCGCGCCGAGGACGTCTTCGCGCGCTTCGGCGGCGAGGAGTTCGTCGTGCTCGTCCGGGGCATCGAGCACGTCAACGTCGGTCGATTCGCCGAGCGTCTGCGCGTCGCCGTCGAGCGGCTGGAGATCGCGTCCGACGCCGCCGTGCTCCGGGTCACCATCAGCGTGGGCTTCGCCTCGCTCGACGAGCTCGTCGAGGAAGGCCACGACGCGGAGGGCCTCCTGCGCCAGGCCGACGAGCGCCTGTACCGCGCGAAGACCGACGGGCGAAACCGCGTCCGCGGCGACTGAAAGGCCCGCCCGACCGCTTGACGACGGCGCTGAATCGCGATTCACTCCGCCGTCGCTGCTCCGGAGGACAAGCCGATGGCCGTCGATATCAAGAAGCTGTTCAACGAGGAACTCCCCGCCGCCCTCGCGAAAAACGTCGACGAGGCGAAGACGATCGGCGCCAAGTTTCAGATGAACATCACCGGTGAGACCGGCGGTGAGTGGAACATCGACGTCAGCGACACCGGTCCGTCGTGCAAGCCCGGCTCCGGTCCGGCCGACTGCAC
>DATBQU010000389.1:0-6602 GCA_036560665.1 Polyangiaceae bacterium | reverse complement strand
GGGCGCACCCCGCAGCGGCTGGCAGCGATCAAGGTCATCCGCCACGACCTCCGGCTGGACGAGCACTTCGTCCGCATGTTCCTCGACGAGGCCAAGATCCTCTCGCGCCTGTCGCACCCCAACATCGCCGCCACCTACGAGTACGGCACCGACGAGGAGCGCCACTTCATCGCGATGGAGCTGCTGGTGGGCAGGACGCTGCTCGACGTGTGGACGGCCTGCAAGACCGCCAAGCTCGCGCTGCGGCTCGACCACGCGGCGTGGATCGCCGCGCGCATCGCGGACGCGCTCCACCACGCGCACGAGATGTGCGACGAGCGCGGCGCCCCGCTCCACCTCGTGCACCGCGACGTGAACCCGAGCAACGTGTTCCTGACGTTCGAGGGAGAGGTGAAGCTCTTCGACTTCGGGCTGGCCAAGGCGACGGGCCGGCAGGCGAAGAGCTCGAGCGGCATCGTGAAGGGCAAGCTGCCCTATCTGTCGCCCGAGCAGATCGCGCAGCTCCCGCTCGATCGCCGCAGCGACATCTACATGCTGGGCACGACGCTCTGGGAGATGACCACGATGCGCCGCCTCTTCAAGCGGGCGGACGACGTGGAGACGCTGATGGCGGTGCGCGCGGGGCTGGTGCCCGATCCACGCGCGACGGTGCCGACGTACCCCGAGGACCTGTGGGCCATCGTGCGACGCGCGCTCGCCCGCGACCGCGACGAGCGCTACGCGACGACCGCGGAGCTCGCGCGGGATCTCGACGCGTTCGTCGCGGCGCAGGGAGCCCAGGAGGACATGGCGCTCTTGACGGGCGCGATCCTGGACGCCCTCTTCCCCGGCGAGCGCGAGAAGCGGGCGCTGTGGCTGCGCCAGGCCGGCGACGCGCGGCGCGAGGCCCAGCGCGCCACGATGCCGCCGCCCGTCCCCGTGGCGGGGGCGCACACGCCCTCGATGATGCCGCCCAAGCCGTCGGGCAGGACGCCGTCCAGACCACCGGGCAAGGCGCCCTCCAGGCCCCCCTCCCGGCCGCCTCCGCGCAGCGTCCCCAAGATGCGGGCGCGCAAGGGCTAGAGCTGCTGCTGCCGCTCCGCCGCCCTCGCCGTACCGGGGCGGACGTCGACCTTGAAGCCCTTGCCGTCCCAGGCGATGGTCACCAGCTGGTACTTCACGTCGCGTCCGCCCGGGGCATCCGCCTTCCAGCGGATCGCCCACGGTCCGCGCTGCCAGGCGTCGCTCTGCACGAAGAGCGCGAACAGGCCCGTCTCGCCTGCGTCGTTCGGCTCGCCGGTCAGCGTCTCCTTCCTGGCGTCGCCATTGACCAGCACCAGCCGAGCGTCGAGGTCCTCCCACGTGACCAGCGCCAGCGTGCCCGGCCCGCTCCAGAGCTGGAGCTGCTTGAGGCGTCGCGTGATCCCCTCCACCGCGTCCGCGCCGCCGGCCTTCGACGGATCCGCGAGCAGCGCGGCGAGCCGTGCCGCCGACCACAGGCGCGCCCAGTAGCGCGGATCGTCGGCGCCCGGGCTTCCCTCGCCGGACGCGACGTCGTGCTCGATGCGGAAGGCCTCGTCGACACGACCCGTCCCCGCCGCGGCCGCGGCCAGCCTCAACCAGGACGTCGGTTTCTGCGGCTCCAGATCGGTCAGCGTCTTGTACTGCCGGTGCGCCGCCGCGTACCAGCCGCGTCGCAGGAAGACGTCGCCCAGGACGCGCCGCGAGACCGGGCTGGTCGGATCGAACTCCACGACCTCGGAGTACGTGCGCATCGCCTCCTCGGGCAGGCCGCCGTCGGCCAGCACGTCGCCGATGGTCTGCGCCAGCGTCGGCGTGAGCAGCCCCCGATCGCGAAGCCTCCTGCCATAGGCGAGCGCGTCGTCGCGCTTGCCGTCCTGCACCAGGAGCTTCACGAGGCGCATGTCCCCTTCGGGGTCCCCGGGCGCCACCAGCATCATCTCGCGCAGGTGAGCCTCGCGCTGGTCGGGCTTGTCGATGTCGGCGAGCTCGCGGTCCACCTTCGCCCAGTCCACCTTGCCGCCGAAGAGCACCCGGGCGACCGCGGCTGCCACGCGCGCGTCCACCGTCCGACGGAGCAAGGCCCGCGCGACGTAACGCTGCGCGTCGGGCTCGCTCGCGAGGTAGGCCAGGAGCGCCTGCGCCGCGTCCTCGGTGGCGACGCGCTGCTGCACCAGATCGAGCAGCGCGGCCTGGTCGCGCCAGTCGGGCAGCTCGCACGAGGCGCGGGCCATGTCGTACTGCGAGACGATCTCGCTCGCCTGCTGCGTGCGTGCCAGCCGCTTCTTCCAGAGCACGATGCGCTCGGCCAGCGGGCGGCTCGCCGCGTCGCTGCAGCTGCCCATGGGGCGACGGGCCACCGGCACCGGCGGAGGCTGCGCCGCCAGGACCAACTTGGAGGCGTCCGGACCGAGCTTCTTGGGGTTCGCCGGCTCGTTCCCGGCACGCAGGGCGCGCGGCTTCGCCGGGGGCGGCGCCGGCGTGGGGCGGGGGCCAGGGGGAATCCCGGCAAGCCCGCTGCCCTGGCCTCCACCTCCGCCGTGCTGGGCAGCCAGGCCGCCCCAGCCGGGTGGCGGGGCGGTCGCCGCGCTCTGGTCGTCGGCCTTCTCCGCGGCAGCCGGCGGGCTCGGCGCCGTGGCCACGGTGTTGGCGTTGGGCTGACCCTGCTCCGGCGGCGGCACGTCTTCGGTCGTCGGTTGCGCCACCGCGCTCGCGGCCACGCTCGGCGCATCCTTCGAGCGCGCGTCGCACCCGCCCAGCGACTCGAGCCCCGCGTACTTCCTGGAGAGGGCGCGCTCCTCCGAGGGATCGAGCTGGGTCAGGCGGGCGCCCCGGAGCTGCGACCTGCGGCGCGTGATTCCTTGCCGCGCGTAGGCCGATTCGCTGTCGAGGGCCAGGATGCTCGTGTACGGCGTCATCAGGCCGTAGGTGAGACCCAGGTCCAGCACCTTGGCCCGGTTGTCGTCCGCCGTGGCTCCGCTGCCGAGCAGGCGACGCACGTACTCGGCCGCCCACAGCGACGGCACGAACCCGGTCACGACCCCCGACTCGACGCCGAGCGGGTAGTCGCGCGTGATGTCGTCGCCCGCGATGCGTCCCTTGATGGTGACCCTGGACGGGAGAGGGTGGTGCGTTCGCGCCAGCAGCACGAGCTCTTCGCCGCGCGAGAGCTTGCCCGTGGCGGAGAAGAAGGGCTGATCGAGCGCCACGTCGAGGACGACCTGGACGTCGGTGAGCGTCGGCGTCTTGATGGCGCTCGTCAGCCGCAGCGCCTCGTCGGTCGCCTGCTCGGGATCGTCGACCCGAAGGTAGATGCCGCCGCCCGCGCGCGTCAGCTCGCCGAGCAGCTCGTGCCGCGCCTCGCTGCCGACGCCCACGGCGAAGAAGCGTGCCCGTGAGCCGGTGAGCGAGCGGCGCATGCGATCCATCAGTGCGTCCGCGCTCGTCTCGCCCGAGGTGGGCGCCCCGTCGCCGACGTAGACGATGGCCGGCTGCTCGCTGCCGTGCAGAAGGTCCAGCGCGGGCTCGAACATCGAGCCTAGGTCGGTCGCGCCGCTGGTGGCGTGCTCGCTCAGGCGCTCGAGCGCGGCGGCGATGCTGGCGTCGCTGGCCGGCGCCAGCCCCTTGTCGGGGTAGAGCACGACCGCGGCCACGTCCACGGCCACCAGGGCGAAGCGATCTTCGTCGGACAGCGCCCGCAGGATGGCCTCGGCCTCGGCCACCCGCAGCTGGCGCGCCGTCTCGTCGCCGCTGGCGGACGTGTCGACCACCACCACGACCGCTCCCTTCTGCGGTGGCAGGCTGGCGAAGTCGATCTCCGGCGCGTAGCGGAGCATGACGTAGTCGGCCTGATCGGTTCCGGCCGAGAAGCGCCACGCGCGCAGCGGCGGCTGCTTGGGAGGCGTGATCTCGATCTGGAAGTCCGCCTGGGGCACGTACCCGCTGCGACGCATCGTCACCAGCTTGCCGCCGGGCTCTACCGTCGCGTCGAGCGAGGTCGCGATGCGCGACTGCGACCCCGCGTCGCCGACGTCGATGGAGAGGGAGAACTCGTCGAAGCGAACCGGATCGGCCGAGCGCAGCGGATAGACGTAACGGACCTTGCCCTCGACGGTCGGCAGGAGCTGCGTGTAGCGGAGCACCACCCGGCGGGTTCCGCTGGCGGGCACGGGGAAGATGCGGGCGCGGTAGCTACGTCCGTCGACCCACTCCAGCAGCGCGGGGTCGTACGCCTGGCGGACGGCGGCGGCGTACTTGGCAGCGGCCTCACGCTTCTCGACGACCTCGCCGTCGACGAGCTGGCCGTTCGTCTCGAGCGCGAAGCTGGTGACCACGGCGTCGGGCGGAACCGTGAACCAGTACCAGCCCTCGATGGCCTGACCGCCGGGGTTGGCGAAGGTCTGATCGACCTCGGTCTCGGCGATGCCGTCGCGCAGGACGGCGTGGACGGTCTGCTTGGCGACGCCGAGGGCGCGCGCGGGCGAGCCGGGCGGGGCGAAGGGATCGATGCCGTAGATGCGACCCGATCCGCTGCCGGCCGCCCCGCGGGAGGGGCGCTGGTCGGCCATGCCGCCGGTCCAGTCCTGCCAGAAGGCCACGGCGGCCACCTTGGGCGCGTCCTTGGCGTGCGCCACGCCGCGCTCGCCGGCGTTGACCTCGATGCGCCCGCCGGGCGAGGTGAGGATGGCCAGGCCGCGCGCCACGTACACGCTGGCGTCGTCGCGGTCGCGCCGCACGCTCAGCCCCGCGTCGGAGGCGCGCGCGGTGTGCTCGCCGAGCTTGATCTCGATGGCGTCGGCTTCGGCGCGCGGAGCATCCAGCCAGACCTCGCCGTTGTCGAGCTGCAAGCCGTGCTCGAGCAGCACGATCTCGGTCTCGCCGCGCAGGAAGACGGCCGCGCCGTCCCCCGTGCGAACGAGGGCGCGCGCACCCTTGCCGGTCGCGATGTGGGCCCCGATGGCGAGCGGAGCGCCGGAGAGGGCCTTTGTGGTGGAGGAGGACTCCGTCACCGTCACGTCGCCCGCCGCGAGGTCCAGCCGCGCCCCGATCGCGCGAGCGGCGGAGGGAGGCCCGGTCCGATGCAGGACCACCCACGCAGCGATGGCGACCACGAGCGCGCCCAGCGCGAGCCCCAGCACGCGCGGACGCCGCCACACCGGCGCGCGCTGCGCGACCGGTCCTTCGACCTCGGTTGACATGGTTGTCCCCTCGACGCACGCCGGATGCGGCGGCTGTTCCGCCGCGGCCCGCGAGCGGGATCCTACGTCTGCCGGTACGGGCGAGCCACGGGAAGGATCTGGGGGGTAAGCTGGGGCACGGGAGGATACGCGCCCATGAACCGCCTCCGCACCCGGACCCTGGCCGGCCTCCTCGCCGGCGCCGCCGTGTCAGCCGCTCCCCTCGCGCACGCGCAGACGGTCGCTGTCGACAGCGCCACGCGCTACCAGACCATCGACGGCTTCGGCACCTGCCTGTCGGGCGCGGAGGCGAAGCAAGGCTGGTGGCAGGACCTGTATTTCCAGGACCTCCAGGCATCGATGGTCCGCGTCGACATCACGCCGACCTTCGCGTCGCCGACCAGGGACCTGAGCTACTGCTCGCCCTGGTTCGGCCAGCCGGCGCCGCTCACCCTCGACAACGGGAACAACGGCCCGGACGGCACGCGCACGCGTCCGTACACCGGGCCGGCCGACTACTCGACCGCCTTCGGCGGGTGCAGCGCTCCCATCGCCGTGATGGGCACGGACATCGACAAGAACGCCGCGCTCTTCGACTTCGCCACGGCGCAGGCGGTGCCCGGGCTGGTGGCGCAGATGGGGCAGAGCAAGGCCGCGCAGCTCGGAGGCTTCAAGCTCTACGCCTCGATGTGGTCTCCGGCGCCCTGGGTGAAGGTCTCCTCCGGTCACACCTCCCAGGCGGGCGCCGCGCCTCTGCCCGCCGCCGTGCCCTGGCCCTTCATCTGGGGCGGCAACTTCGCGGGCGGTCGCCTCGACGTGTCGGATACTCCGCTCGCGCAGTTCAACGACGGGGCAAGCGACACCAGCGCCCTGACCCAGTTCGCCCGCGGGCTCGCGGCCTTCCTGCACGGCTTCCAGAAGGCGTTCGGCGTGTCCTTCTACGCCATCAGCATCCAGAACGAGCTCAACTTCGAGGAGTTCTACAACAGCGCGACGTACCCGCTCGCGGCCCAGTACGTGACCGCGCTGAAGGCGGCGCGCGCGGAGCTCGACAAGTACTCCGACCTGAAGGCCATCGAGATCATCGGACCCGAGGACCTGATGGGCGGCGACGCCTACGGCATGTGGCAGTTCGGCAGCGGCGCGGGCGAGACCGACAAGAACCTGCACTACCTCGACGCCATCGCGGCGGACACCACCGCCAGCGCGGCCATCGCCGGCTTCGCCATCCACGGGTACGGCTCCGACGGCGTGAGCTCCGCGGGGGCGAGCTCGCAACTCTGGGACTGGTGGGCCAACGGCTGGCAGACGAGCCCCGGCGGCGGCATTCCCGCGCCGATCAAGGGCTTCACCGGCTACGCCAAGCCGTCGTGGATGACCGAGACCTCCGGCGAGAAGCCGGAGTGGCTGGCGGCCTCGAAGACG
>DATBQU010000388.1:0-8070 GCA_036560665.1 Polyangiaceae bacterium | reverse complement strand
AGCGGTGCTCCGTCCCATGCGAGCCTTCGGGCCGCCGGTGCTCGACGGGATCGCCGAGATGCCTTACGTCGCGCTGCAGTCGATGCTCGACGCGGGCGCGCCGCACGGGCTGCACTACTACATGAAGTCCATCGACCTCGCCGGGCTGACCGAAGGCGCGATCGACGACATCGTCGCGCACGCGGCAAGCGCGACGTCACCCCTCACACAGGTGCACTTGCATCACCTCGGCGGAGCGGTGGCACGGGTACCCGACGACGCCACCGCGTACGCGCACCGGCGGGCGGCGTTCGCCCTGAACGTGGTCGCCGCGTGGACGGACCCAGCGACAACCGACAGGCACGTCGCGTGGTCGCGTGCGCTGCATGACGCCGCTGCGGCGCACTCGAGCGGCGGATTGTACGTCAATTTCCTGGGGGACGAGGGGCAGGATCGGGTCCGCGCGGCCTACGGCGAGCAGACGTACGCTCGCCTGAGGGTCATCAAGCGGGAAGTCGATCCCGAGAACGTGTTCCGGTTCAACCAGAACGTGCGATCAACCTGAAAGATGGTTGCGCGGGACGGATTTGAACCTTCGACCTTCGGGTTATGAGCCCGACGAGCTACCAGGCTGCTCCACCGCGCGGCACGTCAATAGCCGCAGGGACGGGCAAGAGCAAGGGCCTTTCGCGATCTTGGCCCGTTCCTCGCGCGTCCGGCGGGGCGGGCGCCGGGGCGTTGAACCGGCAGGTCTTCCGCGCGATCATCGCCCGAACCGTGAAACAGCCTCCGCCGCTGCCCGCCCGCGCCCGGGCCATGCAGAACACCCTGCCCGCCCCGTCCGAGGACGGGATCATGTCCACGCGGGCGAAGATGTCCCTGGCGGACATCGCGCTCCAGCTGCGCGACGAGCAGCTCGAGGCGCGCATCGTCCACTACAAGGCGGACCTGGAGACGAGCCCCGAGCTCGACGCGGTGACCGCCCACGTCGTGGCCGAGCTACAGGCCCTGCAGCGCGCGGCCGGCGGCAAGTCACCGAGCGCCCCTCCCCCCACGGCCGACCGCGCTCAGATCGAGATCGAGCTCATCGGCAGCCTCAAGAAGGAGCTGGGGCGCCTCTTCCGGCCGGGCGAGCTCACCAGCGTCATCGAGCGCAAGATGGCCGAGGGCAGCAAGCGCTTCGCGCGCCTCTTCTTCGAGAGCGAGCTGTGCGAGCGAATCCGCGGCTCGGCCGGCGAGCAGAAGACGATGCGCTTCGGGGCGCAGGCGCTCTACCACGTGCTGGCACGCAACCACGACTTCCTGATGCAGCAGCTGGCGTCCTTCGAGTACCAGTCGCCGGACGAGCTGGAGGACGCCAGGACGCGCCTGGAGGAGATCTCCAAGGAGCTACGCAACCAGTTCCTCAGCGCGACCATGCCCGAGCTCAACGCGCTGATGAAGTACCTGAGCGAGGTGCTGGCGAGCTTCTTCACGGTGGAGCTGCCGCCCGCCATCGGGGAGCTGGCCTGGGAGGTGGTGAAGGAGGCTCGCCTGGCCGATGCTCGCGCCCGCGCAGGCTACAAGATCGACGCGTCTACCTTCCCGCGCTTCCGCGCCACCTTCGAGCGCAAGTTCCTGCAGCGCCTGGTGGCCTACGTCGCCGACGGCATGCTCGAGCGGGTGCGAAGCAAGGGCACGGAGTTTCGCAGCGAGACGCTGCGCTTCGTGGCCGACCCGCAGATCTTCAGCGACGTGTGCGACCTCGTGTGCGACGCCGTCTACGACTTCCTCTACAGCGACGGCTTCCTCGACCTGCCCGCCGACTGGCGCGCCCGCCTCGGCAGCGCCGACGCCGCCTAGCGTCTTCCGCGGAAGCGCGTGCGCCCTTCGGTGACCCACCAGTCACGGTAGCGCTGCTGCGCCCGCTCGCGATCGCGCGGCGGAAGGTCGCTGGCGTAGCCGAAGTACTCCTTGCTCAGCGCGCGCAGCTCCTCGCCGGCCGCGCGGCGGATCTCGGACACCTCGTGGATGAGCGCGTCGATGAGCCACTCGAGGCGGTGGCGCGACGAGTTGAGCTCCCACCACCGCATCCAGGGGCGCGCGTCGCCGCCGAAGTCCTGCCGGGTCACCTGCACCAGCGCCGCGTGGGCCTCGTTGACCACCGTCTCGTCGCCGTCAGCCAGCGCCCGCACCAGCTCCGGCACCATCGACGGCTCGCGCAGCTCGGCCATCGCGCGCATCGCCGCCGCGCGGTCGATGACGTCGGCCGTGCGGGCCAGGCCGATGACCGCGCCTCGAACCTCCTCGGCGAACATGCGCGACACGGCGGCGAGCGCGTGCGCCGCCGAGACACGCGTGCTGGGGTCGACGTCGCGCAGCCGGAGCAGCAGCGGGTCGATGGCCTCGATGTACGGCAGCTCGCAGAGCACGTGCGTCGCCCAGCCGCGCGTCTCCGTGTCCGGATCGCTCAGCGCCTGGAGCACGAAGGGCAGCGCCACCTTGCGCTCCCGCGCCACGAGCCGCAGGATGGGCCCGCACTCGCTCGGCCGGGGCGGCGAGGCCGCGGTGGCGATGCGCGCCCGCTCGAAGGTGAGCGGCCCCGGGAAGCGCGCCATGATGACGCGCATCGCGCGCTCCCCCTGGCGCAGCAGCTCGCCCTCCGCGTTCTCGTCCACCTCGCCGGCGACGATGCGCTCGACGATCGAAGCGAGCTCGTTGTCGATGTCCACGATGACCGACGGCAGCTCGGTCGACGCCGAGCTGCGCGGCGGCGGCAGGTGCGGCGCCACCGCGATGGCCGCCGACGGAGGCGCGCCTGGCTCCTCGTCCGCCGCCGTGTCCCACCCCAGCTCGTCGAACAGCACCCGCGCGTCCTCGTCCGGCGTCTCGCTCGCCGCCGCCGTCGCGCTCGCCTCGTCGCCATGCACCAGCGGCAGCGGCGGCACCGAGGGGACTCGCGGCCGCTCGGCCGGCGGCTCCGAGCGCTTGACCGGCGGCGCCGACGGCGTGTGCACCACCTCGACCCGCGGGAACGACCGCCGCGGCGACGAGTCGGGCGGCTCCTCGCGCGGGATGGGCGGCCCGCTGATGGCGCGCACGGTCGCGATGTTGGCCACGGGCGGCGGCGCGGCGCCCACCGGCGACGGCGAGGGGGTCACCTGGGGAGCGCTGGCGGCGGCCATGGCCGCGGGCGGCGCGGAGGGCCGTTTGGCGGCGACGAGCGAGGGATCGACCCGGCCCGCGCCGGTCGCCTTGCTGCCGGCGATGAACCCGTCGAGCTTGCGGCGCACGATGATCCGCTCGAACGCCTTGCCGACGATGCCGGCGAAGGCCACCACCTGCTGCACCGTCGCACGGTCGATCCCGTGCTCGCCGCAGTCGCCCAGCAGCAGCGCCACGGGGCGGGTGCGCACCACCAGCGGCACGATGGCCAGCTCCGCGTCGCGGGGCCGCTGCAGGTCCGCCATCAGCACCGCGTCGAGGCCGTCGGCCGGCGCCTTGGTCACGACCGGGACGCGCTTGTCGCGCGCGCTCGACATCAGCCCGGGCAGGTCGAGCGGCACCCCGATGCCCACCACCTTCTCGCGCGAGGCCCCGGTGCCGAACGCGTCGCGCCCCTCGGCGATGTCGCCGTGCACCAGGAAGAGCGCGGCGTACTCGAAGAACTGGCGCGAGAAGTCGAAGTAGAGATCGAGCAGCGCGTCGCGGTCGGGCGCCTCTTCGGCCTCGACCTTCGCTGCTTCGAACGTGATCGGTCCGCGCCGCCGCCGCGTGGTCCGCGCCGTCTGCGGGACGTCGCGCTGGAGCAGCCCCCCGCGCCGCTCCGGCGCGAGCGGCGAGGACGGCGGCGACGAGTCCGGGCGAGGGCCCTCCTCGGCGACCGGAGGCTCCTCGGGCGGCACCGGACGCGCGGCGAGGAAGTTGGCCGACGTGATGCGGCGCGCCGGCATGGAGGGGAGCGTCGACGGCGCGGCCGTCGACGGTCGCGCCGAGCCCATGGCGGGCGTCCCGCTACGCACGGGCGGTGCGCTCGGCGGGCGCGGCGGCTCGACGACGGCCGGAGCGGCGCCCAGCGGCGGCGGCATGGAGCCCGAGACGGACGCCTCCCCCGACAGACGCGCCACCAGGCGTTGCATGCGCCGCTCCAGCGGCACGCCGTACACCCGCGCGATCGCCTGCCGCACGCGCACCGCGGGCGCCGCGCGCTGCTCGATGCTCATCCCCAGCGCGAAGGCGAGCTGCTCCTCGAGGTCGGTCGGCAGCGGCTCCGAGACGGCGAGCACGAGCTTCTCGCCGTCGAGCGCCAGCGGCACCACCGACCGCTGCGCGGCCATCTCCGGGGGCACGAGCGCCCGCACCCGCGGCGACGCGATGGGGAGCTCGCCTGGCGGCGCCGCGGCGAGGCCGATGGACTCGCCCAGGAGCGCCGCGAGCACCGCCTCGTCGAGGCGCGCCACCTCCAGCAGGTTGGTGACGAGATCCCCGCCGTAGATGACCTGCCGGGCGAGGGCCTCCTCGACCTGCCGCATGGTCGCGACCTCGCGCTGGACGATGAGGGAGCTGAGCGACATGGGGCGCGCGGGAAACCGGGCTCTCAGGCTACAGGCTTGTGGGCCGACCCTCCAGGGCCTCCAGGCCCGTTCAGCCGTAGCTGTCCGCCAGGGCTCGAACGAGGCCGGGGACGGTGTACTGGGCGGCGGTGACGTCGACGCGCAGGCCGCGAGCGAGGGCGGCCGCCGTGGTGATGGGGCCGATGCTGGCCACGCGGGGGGCGGAGAGCAGCTCCACCGCGCGCGACCCGAGCAGATCGCAGAGGTTGTCGACCGTGCTGCTCGAGGTGAAGGTGACGGCGTCGACGCGGCGCGCCTGGAGATCGCGCACCAGGGCCTCGACCGTCGCGGCCGGGGGCGGATGCGTCTCGTACGCAGACACCACGTCGACGGTGCACCCGGCGGCGCGCAGCGCGTCGGGCACGGCGTCGCGCGCGCGGGCGGCGCGGGGCAGCAGGACGCGCGGCGCGGACGGTCCGTCTTTCATCGCCGCGAGCAGCGCACCGGCCAGCGCCTCGCCCACGAACTCGGAGGCCACCACGTCGGCCCGCAGACCGTGGGCCTCGAGGGCGCGCGCCGTGGCCGGCCCGATGGCGGCCAGACGCGTCGCCGCGAACGCCCGCGCGTCACCGCCGGCCGCCGCCACCGCGTCCCACGTCCGCTCCACGCCGTTGGCGCTGGTGAAGGCGATCCATGCGTAGCCGCCGGTACGCAGCGACGCGACGGCGCGTGCGAGCGGCGCGCCGTCGGCCGGCGCCCGCAGCTCGATGGTCGGCACCACCAGCGGCTCCGCCCCGTGCTCGCGCAGCAACGACGCCGTACCTTCGGCCTGGTCGCGTGCACGCGTGACGAGCACGCGCTTGCCGAAGAGGGGCTGGCGCTCGAACCATCGCAGCGCGTCGTCCGGGGCCCCCAGCGCCACGATCATCGGTTCGTCCCCGAGCTCCGGGGCGCGCGCGGCCGCCTCGCCTGCCGTCGTCACCAGCAAGCGCTGCGACGCCGTCCCCGCGCCGGCCACCAGCGTCACCACCGCCTCGGGCGGCTCGCGCGCCACGACCGCCACCACGCCGTCGGCGCGTGCGACCGCAGCGCGCCCGACGACCCCCGCGAACGCCGCCGCCGCGGCGCGCGCCCCCACCCCCGGGACCACCTCGAAGGGCACGCCCGCGCGAGCCGCCGCGAGCACCTCTTCCAGGGCGCTCACCGACTCGAGGGTGTCGCCCGTCACGGCGCGGACCACGCGCTTGCCACCTCGCGCCTGCTCGATGAGCTCCGCGACCGGGACTCCGTCGGCGTCGTGGGCCACCACGTCGGCCGCCGCGATCCTGGCCGCCGCCCGCCCGGCGCGCAGGGCAGGATCGCCTGGACCGAGAGAGACGAAGGAGAGGATGCCGGGGGGCATTCCCTCGGTCTTATCGCATCTCGCGGGCGCCGGCGCGCTTGCGCCTCTATTGCTGGGGCGCGCAGGTCGACACGCCGGCGCCGACGATGACCTCGCTCGTGCTCGCGACCTGCACGATCGAGCCGTCGGCGGGACGGAAGCGCGTCACAATGCTGCCTGCCCCGTTGGGCGCGGTGAACGTGTAGAAGTCGCCGCCCCAGAAGGCGAATGCCCACCCGGTGCCCTGGGTGACGCCGGTCAGCACCGACTCGGCGATGGTGCTGCCGGTGGTCTTGTCGAGCTGGCCGATCGCGGAGTCGGTCGCCGTGTTGCTGCCGATGCCGTAGAACGCGAAGAGGTCGCCGGCGCCGGTTCCGGTGAGCTCGGCCATGTTGTTGGCCATGTCGCCGATGATGGTGAGCTTGAAGGTGTTGGTATCGATCGACGCGAGGCGCGGCGTCTGGCTCCCGAGGGCGTCGCTCGCGACATAGAGCGTCTCGCCGGTGCCCACCGTGTCGTGAGAGAAGCCCATGCCGAACGTGTTGGAGAAGCCGCTCTGGCCTCGGACGAAGCCGGTGGGCGCGCACGCGGCGGTGAGCGTGCTGACGCGGAACAGCTCGCCCCCGAGGGAGGTGCTGCCCGGGTTCTGGAAGACGATGTACGCCACACCCGTGCGATCGACCGCCATCGAGAAGGGCTGGTCGGTCGGGCCCGAGGTCGGGCAGGAGATGGTCCCGATCGACCTGAAGGTCGCCGACGGCGGGTAGAAGCTCATCAGCGTCCCGCTGTTGGTGATGACGTAGACGAGCGTGGACCCCGCGTCCGGGCAGTCGTTGAGCACGTCGCGCGGCGGCGTCACGTCGATGGGCGGCAGGACATCCTCGTCGGGCGCGTCGAGGGTGAACACGTCGTGACGGTGGAAGGCGTCGCTCGAGGCGTCCCCGCCGTCCAGGTCGAGCGGGACCAGCAAGCCGGTGCGGCTCCCGCAGGCGGCGGCCGCGATCACGGCCAGGGTCAGCGAAGCAAAGAGCCAGCGGCGGCGCATACGCATGAGCTTCGCGAACATGCTATCCCAGGCCCGAGGCGTCGCCATGCCGTTCCCCATCGTTCGCCCCCGCCGCCTGCGCGCCACCACCGGCCTCCGCGCCCTGGTGCGCGAGACGACGCTCGCCCCTCGCGACTTCGTCTGGCCGCTCTTCTTCAGCGCCGTCGTCGACGAGCCGCAGGCGATCAAGACCATGCCCGGCGTCTTCCAGCTGCCGGTGAAGGCCGCCGCGAAGACGGCGAAAGAGGCGGCGAAACACGGGCTCGGCGGCGTCATCCTCTTCGGCCTGCCCAGGAAGAAGGACCCGCGCGGAGCGAGCGGCCTCGACCCCGATGGACCCGTCCCGCGCGCGGTAGCCGCGATGAAGGAGGCCGCGCCGGACCTGGTGGTGATGACCGACGTCTGCGTCGACGAGTACACCGACCACGGGCACTGCGGGATCTTGCGCCAGCGCAAGGACGGCGCGCAGGAGGTCGACAACGACGCGACGCTCGAGGTCCTGGCGGAGATGGCCGTCGTGCACGCACGGGCGGGGGCCGACGTGGTCGCACCGAGCGACATGATGGACGGGCGCGTGGCGCGCATCCGCCGCGCGCTCGACGAGACGGCCTTCGAGGCGACGCCCATCCTGTCGTACGCGGTGAAGTACGCGAGCTGCTTCTACGGCCCATTCCGGGAGGCGGCCGACTGCGCGCCGAAGTTCGGCGACCGCGCGGGCTACCAGATGGATCCCGCCAACGTCCGCGAGGCGCTGCGCGAGGCCGCCCTCGACGAGGCGGAGGGCGCGGACATGCTGATGGTCAAGCCCGCGCTGGCGTACCTCGACGTCATCCGCGCGGTGCGCGCCGCCTCGACCCTGCCGCTCCTCGCGTACAACGTTTCGGGCGAGTACGCGATGCTGAAGGCCGCCGCCGCGGCGGGGATGCTCGACTACGACCGCGCGGTGCTGGAGACGCTGACCTCCATCCGCCGCGCCGGGGCCGACGCCATCCTCACCTACCACGCCATCGAAGCCGCGGAGGCGCTGGGTGCGTAGAGGCGCGCGCTGGCTCGCGCTCTGCACGGGCGCGGGCGCGATCGGTGTGGTGTGTGCCGTCACGGCGCCGGCGACGACGACCGGGTGCACGACGCAC
>DATBQU010000387.1:0-8960 GCA_036560665.1 Polyangiaceae bacterium | reverse complement strand
CGGCTCGCCCTCCTCGACGTCCACGTCGAACAGGTCCGGCAAAGAGCGATCCGCGGCGCGGATCTCGCCCTCGGGCGGCCGGCTCACACGGTAGGTGGACGACGTCATGTCGAGCTCTCGCAGGCGGACGTTGCGCTGCGCGAGCGACTCCGCCGCGCCGGCCAGAACCCACTCGCCGATCTCCGAAGTGCGGGCCAGCTCCCCGGCTTTCTCCAGCGCCAGCGCCATCTCGCGTGCGGTCGCGAAGCGCTGCTCCGGGTTGCGAGCCAGGCCGTGCAGCGTGATGGCGTCGAGGAGCTTGGGGGTACCGGCGGCGTGTGTGCCCGGGGGCTCGATGGGGCCGCGCAGCATCTTCTCGATCATCACGTTCGCGCCGTCCTCCCGGACGAACAGTCGCCGGCCCGCCAGCATCTCCCACAGGATGACGGCCGCGGCGTACACGTCGGCGCGACGATCGACCTCGGCCCCCCCCAGCTGCTCGGGCGCCATGTATGCGAGCTTGCCCTTCACGATCCCCTCGCGAGTGCTCTCCAGCCGAACCGCCGCGCGCGCGATGCCGAAGTCGAGCACGCGCGCCACGCCGTCCACGCCGACCAGCACGTTCTGGGGGCTGACGTCGCGGTGCACGACGTTCAGCGGCTGGCCGGACTCGGTCGTCGCCTCGTGTGCGGCGTGCAAACCGTGCAGCACGGCGCTCATGATGGCGAGCACGATGCGCCGCGGGATGGGCTCCTTGCGGCGCCGTGACGCGCGCACCAGGTGCTGCAGCGACTCGCCGTGGACGTACTCCATCACCAGCAGCAGATCGCCCCCGTCGGCCACCACGTCCAGCGTGGGCACGACGTTCGGGTGATGGATGCGCGACGCGAGCCGCGCCTCGTCGATGAACATCGCGCGCACATTTTCCTCGCGCGCGAGCTGCGGATGCAGGCGTTTGATGGCTACCGGCCGCGAGAAGCCGACCGGCCCGAGGAGCTTGCCGAAGTAGACGACCGCCATGCCGCCCGAGGCAATCTCGCCGTGCAGGGCGTAGCGCCCGATGATCTCCGTCTTCTCGCTCACCTCAGGTGTGGGCATCCCATCCCTTGCGGCCGACGGCCCTCAGACTGGTCCACCGCGCACGCAGTGCAGGGTTCGGACCACCTCGCCGGTCACCGCAGGGTGAGCTCGCCCGTCTTCGCCGCCAGCTGGTCGAGCAGTCGCTCGCGCTCGGTGGTCAAGGTCGCGAGCGCGGCGCGCAGCAGGTCGAAGTGGTCCTCCATGAGATCGAGCCAGTCCGTGATCAGCAGCGAGAGGACTCGTGTCCGGACCCCGGCCGTCACTTCCCAGGCGAGTCCCGGTTCTCCGATGGCGGCCGCCCCGCACACGAGACTCCCGGGACCGAACCGCCTCACGATCTCCGGCGCGGAGCGGGACGCCTCCGCCTCGCCCTCGAGCACCAGCAGTAGCCGGTCGCGCGGAACGCCACGCTCGAGCAGCCGCTGCCCCGGTTCGAACACGACCTCCGTCGTCACCGCCGCCAGATCGGCGAGCGTCTGCACGCCTGCCCCCTGCAGCAGCGGCATCTCGGTCAGCGTTGCCATGCGCTCCACGAGGTCGAGCGGCCTCTTCGGGATCCACATCGTGACCGGTGCACCCGGCCCCGAGATGTCGGCGCCGGCTCCGAGCTGGTCTTCCAGGGACGCCAGCGTGCGGGCCTGGTTGAAGAGGGCCCCGCGCGCCAGCTGGAAGCTGTCCTCGAGCAGCTCCAGCCACGCGTCCGCCTGGACCTTCATGAGGTGAAGGTCGTCGAGCGCGGTGGCGGTCCGCGTCCGCGGCCGGTCGAGCGTCACGTCGAAGACCCCGATCACCCAGCGTCCCTCGAACGTCCACGGCGGCGCGCCTTCTCGGGTCAGCCGGATCCGGCCTTGCCGCATGAAGTAGATGTGGTCAGGCAGATCCCCCGCCGAGAAGATGACGTCTCCCGACCGGACCTCCTGCTCCTCGAGGAGCGACGTCATCCGGTCGATCATCCAGCCCTCCGCCCCCGGGACGACGGCGAGCGCCGCCAGGGACATCTCCCGCGAGATGCGGGTTCGCCGCAGGTCAGCCATGAGCTGCCTCCCCGGCCCGGACCGGATCACGCAGCAGGCGTGCCGCCGTCCGCTCGATCTCCGGCCGCTGCCGTCGTGCGCGCTCCACGGCGTCGGACAGCGAGCGGCCTCCCACGGCGAGCGCGTAGAGCGTCGCCAGGGCGCTCACCACGAGGTCCTGCTCCTCGACCAGGACGCGCAGCGCGCCCTCTCGCTCGACCGGCGGCGAGCGCGGCAGAAACGAGGCGGCCCGGGCCGCCCTCTCGGCGGGCGAGAGATCGTCCACCAGCAGACGGAAGAGCTGGCGGAGCGCCTGCTGGTCGCCCCGCGTCAGCAGCGCGTCGAGGAACTCGGCGGCGTTGGCCCGCGCCCGCTGGTCTCGGGACAGGGTGGCGACGTGCACGCGGTGGATGTCCTCGACCGGGTGGGCGATCTTGAGCAGCCGGAACGCACGCTCCACCGACTGTCGAAGCTTGTCGTCCAGCAACCCGACCAGCAGCCGTCCCGTGGTGTAGCGACTGGCGTCTGCAGCTCCGCCCTCGGGCTGCCCCTCCAGCGCCACGCTCAGACCGAGGATGCGGAAATGCTCCAGCAGGTTCGCCCGCGCCAGACGCTCCACACGGACACGCTCGACGCGGACGTCGTGGTCGGCGACCAGGCGCCCCAGCGCACGGATCGACTTGTAGCGCACCAGACCGTCCTTCTCGGACTCGATGTTCTCGAGCAGGAGGTCCGCCGCCCTCTTGGTGCCGAAGTGAGCCAGCGCGAAGGGTAGGTGCACTCGAAGATGGCGCTCGCGTCTGGCGTCGCGCAGCGCGCTCCACAGCGCGTCCATGGCGGGCTCGCCGAGCTCTGCCAGCGCCGCCTGTACCTCGCGCAACGCGGTGTGCTTCGTCAGGCGTGACATCAGCGGGGAGATCATGCGCCTGTCGCCCAGCCGTGCGGAGGCTCTCGCCAGAAGCTCGACCTCCTCTGCCGGTTCTTCGCCGGAGGTCTCGTCGGCGAGCGCCACGAGCAGATCCGCGAGCCGCTCCGAGGCGG
Source organism: Polyangiaceae bacterium (assembly GCA_036560665.1). Classification (GTDB taxonomy): domain Bacteria; phylum Myxococcota_A; class Polyangia; order Polyangiales; family Polyangiaceae; genus Palsa-1150. The sequence goes on along the minus strand of DATBQU010000387.1, from coordinate 5,847 downwards.
GATTGTCGGCGATTCCCGCCAGGATGCCGAGGCGCGCCGCCTTCCCTTCCGGGCCCGGCTGCTTCAGCAGCCCGGCGATGCGGGGGTCTTCCCGGAGCGGGCCCTCCGGGGCACGGACCGCCCGGTGCAAGGCGGCGTACCCGCGCACGCGTGGGCCCGCGTCGCCGGCGAGCCGGTCGAGGTCGAGCTCGCCGCGGGCCGCGAGGGCACGCGCGGCGGCGATGCGCACCGGCTCGCGCGGGTGCTCGAGCAGCCGGCGCGCCAGCGAGATCCAGTCGGTGCGCGACGATGCTCCGAAGATCTCGAGCGCGCGCAGCAGCACGCGCTCGTCCTCGTGGTGGAGCACGAGCGCGGGGATCAGCCGCTGCCGCCCGCGTCGCTCCAGCGCGGCCATGGCGGCGATGACCTCGAACGGTTCGTCGCTGGCGAGGTGCTCGAGCAGCACCTCCGCCCCGGCCCAGTCGAGGGGGTCGGGGCCCTCGGTGGAGTGGATGGATCCGACGGCCCGGCGCAAGAGCCCCAGGTAGGAGCGCCGCGTCCACACCGCGCTCGCCAGCCACGCCGCCGCGGCGACGCCGACCAGGGCGGCGAACGCGCGCGGAGACAGCACGGCAGCGCTGCTGAGCCAGAGGACGATCCCGGCGGCCGCGGCCTGTGCCATGCGCCCCAGCGCCCCGTCGATCACCGGCTTCATGCGCTGGCGCAGCTCGGAGCGGACGGGCAGGTACAGGAGCTCGACGGTGCTGCGGTGCAGGGAGTTGCGGAACGAGTCCTCGGTGGCCTTCATCAGGAGCACGACGACGAAGGCTCCGCCGACGGCGAAGGCGCCGATGGCGCCGACGAAGAGCAGCAAGGGGCTGACCACGAGCGCCGCGCCGATGCCGAGGCGGCGCACGATCGCGCTCGAGAAGAAGAGCTGGACGATCAGCGACACGCCGTTCAGAAGGGCGTAGTAGCGGGCGACGAAGACGCCGACCTCCGCCGCCGGCAGGGCGCGCACGACCGTCCACTTGAAGAAGTAGTCCATGGCCAGCAGCGTCGCCGTCGACAGCGCGACCACCAGCGCCACCTGGGCGAGGAAGGGTTCTTCGCGCAGACCGGCCAGGACGCCCTTGAACGCCGGGGCGGCCGGCGCCGCCGGCGCCGCCCGTCGCTTCGGCGTGCGCAGGAAGACCAGCACCGCCGCGGCGACGACGAACACGCCGGCCGACAGCGGCAGCAGCGCCTTCACGCGGAAGGTGGGGAGGGCCAGGGCCGCGAGCCCGGAGCCGAGCACGCCGCCGATCACCGCCGCCGCGCCGATGGGGCCGAAGAGGCGGCGCCCCTGGGAGACCGTGAGCGCCGCTCCCAGGAGTGTCCAGAACTGCGGCACCACGATGGATCCGATGAGGCTGCTGCCGACGTAGAGCGCCATGACCGTCGTCTGGCTGGTGTGAACCAGGAACAGCGCCGTCATCATCAGCGCGGCGAGCAGTAGCGCGCCGATGAGCGCGCGACGTGTCCCCAGCCGCGCTCCGGCCCTCCCGGCGATGGCGGCGCTGGGAAGCGTGACCGCGGCGACGGCGACGTAGACCACGCCGATCCCGCGGGCGGGCAGGCGGGTCAGCAGCAGCGCGTCGCGCGCCGTCTCCAGGATGGTGTGGCCGGTGAGGATCAGCAGGAGCGCCGAGAAGGCGAGCAGCGCGACTCGCCACTCGCCCGAGCGGACGTCGAACACGCCCGCCAGCCACGCGCGCGCGCTTCGCACCTCAGGGCCTCGGCCGCCTCACGCCGGCTTGGCCACGAACGACTTGCAGTTGCCCCCCGGGTTGATGGGGCCCTTCACCACCTTGCACGTCCCGCACGCCCCGGCGGCCGGCGGGGGGATGAACTGCTGGCAGGCGCTGCACGTCTTCCCCGGCTCGGTCGACGTGTCGACGTACGCGAGCGCCGTGCGCACCTGCACGTCGGTTGCCGAGAGAGAGCTCGTGTCCGTACACGTCAGCGCGGCCGGCTGGCTCTTGCTGCACGCGGCGGCGCCGCCGAACACCACCAGCGCGCTCAGGGCCGCGCTCTTCTGAAGCACGTCACGGCGAGACAGCTTGTCGTCCATCGTCTGGTCCTCCTTCTTCAGGGCGGGATGTTTGGGAGCACCTTTATCGGAAGTGAAGGGGTGGCGCGAGCAATTCGGGTCTAGCGGGCCCCGGATGAGCCAGGTGGGAGGAAGCCGGCCGCGAGCGAGGCGAGCGCCTCGAGCTGGTCGCGATCGGCAGGCAGTCGCAGCTTCACCAGCGTGCCGTTGTTCACCTCGATGGTCAGCCGGCCGAGGAGGTCGTGCGTAAGCATTCGAACGAAGATGTTGTTGGCGCCGTGGGCTTGATCGCGGATCGACTCGGCCACGTGCCTGGCGTCGTCGAGGTTGTCGCACCGCAGCTCTGCGAAGGCCTCGGCGCCGCCGCCCGGGCGGGAGAACACCTTGAGGAGCAGGTGGCGCGCCTCCTCCGGGATCTGGCGTGCGGCGTCGTGCGGGTGAGGCATGTCGACGTGCAGCGCCTCCTCGGCCTCGGCTTCGGGATCGAGCACCTGGTCGGACAGCAGCGCGCGGGAAAGCGCGCCCGAGTCCGCGATGGGCGCGGCGACGACCAGATGAGCCTGGCCGCGTAGCAGGACGCGCAGGATCCCGTCGGTGCTGGGGGGCGAGGCGACGCGCGTGTCCATCGCCGAATCGGCCACGACGGCGGCGGTCCGCGAGAGCATGCGCTCCTTGGCGGCGTCGTGCGTGCCGACGACGTCGATCCAGTCGAGCTCGGCCAGCGGGTGCGGCGAGATCGCGGCGATGGTCTGCCCCCACCCCGGCCACGCCAGGACGTACGGCTCGAGGCGAGGCCCGAGCGGGTGGGCGCGCGCGACCGAGAGGTGCAGGACGACCTCGCCCTCGTCGGCGGTCCGGGCCACGAGCTGGGCCGGCGTGGTGGGGACCGGCGTGGGCGGAGCGCCGACGTGGCCAGGCGCGGCGGGGCCGCCCGTCTCCGCGGCCGGGGAACCGCAGGCGCAGAGGAGGGCGAGGGCGAAGGCCAGGGCGTAGACGGCGCGTCTCATCGGGCGAGGACCCAGAGTACGACGGCGCCGAGCAAGATGCGGTACCAGCCGAAGGGCTCGAGGCCGCGGGTCTTGAGGTACCGCAGAAAGGTGGCGATGACGCCCCAGGCCACGAGGAACGAGACCACCAGGCCGACCGCGAGGCTCGCGCTCCCCACGTTCGACGCGAGCACGTGGCGTGACTTGTACCCCTCGTAGAGGGTGGCGGCGCCGAGCGTGGGCAGCGCGAGGAGGAAGGAGAACTCCGCCGCCGTCGCGGTGGAGAGACCGGAGAGCTGTCCGGCGACGATGGTGCACATCGAGCGCGACGTCCCCGGCCACATCGAGAGGCACTGCCCGAGCCCGATGGCGAGCGCGCGCCCCGGCGTCACGCGGTCGAGGCCGTCCTCGCCCTCGGCGTGGGCGCGCGCGCGCAGCCGCTCGATGACGATCATGGCGATGCCGCCGGTGATGAGCGCCCCGGCCACCGGCAGCGGCCCGAAGAGGTGCTCCTTGATGGCCTTGCGGAACAGCAGGCCGAGGACCGCCGCCGGCGCGAAGGCGAGCAGCAGCGCGGCGAGGAGGCGGTGCGATGCCGCGTCGCCCGTGAACAGGCCGCGCGTCCGGGCAGCGAGCAAGGCGCGGTAATGCGCGACGACCGCGAGGATGGCGCCGAGCTGCACGACGATCTCGAACGACGCCGTGGCCGGATCGCCGTCGCGAAGGCCGAGCAGGTCCCCCGCGAGGATGAGATGGCCCGTGGACGAGACCGGAAGGTACTCGGTGAGACCCTCGACGATGCCGAGCAGCACGGCGATGTGGAAAGGCATTAGCCTTGCGGCACTAGCATATGAATCCCTACGCCGCGCCTGGGACGCTGCCCGCCCGAGGGGCCGAGGACGACATCGCCGACGCGACGCCCCCGCTCCTGGCGCGCGTCGCGGGCGGCGTGGTCGCGCTCGCGGGCGCGGTGGTCGCCCTGACGGGAGCGCAGACGCTGCTGTTCGTGACCATCCGCGGGCCGGCGGCGATGGCGCCGTACGTGCTGGTGGCCCTCGGCGTGCCCGAGATCGTCCTCGGCACGCTGATCTTCCGCGCGCGCGCCTGGGCGGCGCTGATCGCGATTGGCGGCACCATCCTCTCGAGCCTGGCCAGTGCCGCGTGGCTCGTCTTCAGCGTGGGCCACTACCTCTTCTCGCTCTACGCGCTCATGGCGCCCGTTTTCGCCGTGTCGTCGCTGGTGTTCGCCATCCTCGCCCTCGGCCCTTGCCAGCGGGCCTCGGCGGCGCGGGCGCGGCTGAGGGCCCAGGGGCTGAACCTGGGGATCTGACGCTCAGAGGAGCGCGAGAAGGGCGTGGCCCGTCACGTCGCAGCGAAGGACGTCGACGAACACGGGCGACGCCGGGAAGGCGCCGTCGGCCAGCTCGGGGTCGAGGGGGGCGGGCATCGAAGAGCGAGTGAGCTGCGAGGCGAGGAGAAACCGACGAGCACGCGTCAAGGCCGGTCGCGCGTCGGGCAAGCCGTCGAGCGCCTCCGCCACCAGCGCGGTCAGGGCGATCTCGGGGATCTCGCGAGGACCGCAGCCGCCCTCGTGTGGCGGGCACGCGCGGATCGAGTCGCACATGGCACGCGAGGTGCGGGAGACGACGTCCGCGTCGTCGAGCGCCCGCGCGGCGAGGAGCGTCCAGGGCGCCCACGGCCGCGCATCGAGATCGGCGATGCACGCGCGCCAAAGCGCGGCGGGTGCCTCCCAGGCCAGCGCCGCCACGACCTGCGCGCCGTGCCACGGGGCGGCCTGGAGCGCCTCGTGACCGGCGATGGCCCGGAGCTCGGCGCGCACGTCGAGACCGGCGAAGGACGCGAGCGCGAGCGTTCCGGCCACCGTCGCCGGTTCCACGGGCCATCCCTCGGGAGGACGACCGCGCGTCGCCGCCGCGATCTCCGACGCCAGCCACTCCCGCGCCCGGACCACGACGCGCTCGTGGCCGCCGTGCTTCGCGAGCGCGCGAACGGCGACCGCCGTGCGGCCGTGGCTCATGCGGCCGTGCGCGATGCGCTCGCGCCGGCGGGCATCCACGGCGAAGGTCACCGCGCCGCTGCGATCGATGAGACCCGCCAGCCACGCGGCGGCCCGGGCGCGCGCGTCGTGGCGCGGAGTCGTGGAGTGGCGCCGGTCGCCGCAGCGCACCACCACGTCGTCCGTGCGGAGCGCGAAGACCGTCGTCCCCTCCCAGCTCGTGAGGCCGGCCTTGCGCGCCAGCACCGACATCATCTCCACCGCCCCGGTGTGGCCGTCGCGTGCCACGTGCGGCAAGAGCACGACCGGTGGGCGGCCCTCGGCGACGACGCCCAGCCCCTCGTTGCCCGGTTCGACCTGGCCCGCGACGAGCTCCGGATCGATGACCCGGAACGAGCGGACGTAGGAGACCACCACGGCGAGCCCGTCGCGCTCCTGCCCGCGCACCGCGCCGTAGCGTGAGTCCTCCAGGGCGCGGAGGAACGCCCGCGAGAGTCGCTCGCCGGGCGGACCCTCGTGGCTCCCGAAGCACCCTCGCAGCGTGCCGCGCGCATAGATCGTGACGAACGGCGTGGCGTCCGGAGCGCGCGGAGCGGTGGGCCAGCGAGCGAGCGTGCGCTGCCACGCCAGCATGGCGCGCACGTGGCCGGCGATCCCTTCGCGCTGACCCCGCGTCAGCGGCCGGGCGAGGGGAACGCACGGCAGCGCCGTCAGCGCGCGGGTCTTCGGGCTCGCCATGCGTGCGAAGCTCCCAGGCCGAGCGCGTCGAGCCC
>DATBQU010000386.1:0-13984 GCA_036560665.1 Polyangiaceae bacterium | reverse complement strand
ACCGCCTGATCGATCGACTGCTTCACGCGCTGCGACCAGGCCTTGGGCCACTTGGCCTGCACCCCCTTGAGGAAGCGGTTGGCCTCGCCGGTGCCGAGCTCGCGCACCCGGCCGACGATCTTGACCTTCACGTCGTCGCTGACCTCGGCCGGCGGACGGAACAGCACCTGATCGAGCCCGCTGGTCACCACGTCGAAGGGGACGCTGCCCAGCTTGCCCGCCAGCCGCTCGCACTCGTTGCCCGCGCAGAGCTGCCCGATCGACGCCGCCGCCTCGGCCACCTTGTGCTCGAGGGCCACGAAGAGGTCGGTCACCGCGTCCTTGGCCTTCATGCTCCCCAGGCCCGTGGCGGACAGTCCGCGAACGCCGGGGTCCGGATCCGACAGCGCCGCGCGCAGCGCCTTGACCGCGGTGGCCCCACGCGTGCGCGCGAGCGCGGTGACGGCGGCGCGGCGCAGCGCCACGTTGCGGTGGCGGGCGTACCAGGAGAGCGCCTCGCTGCCGGCCTCGCTCTCGGTGTCGCCCAGCGTCTCGATCGCCGCCTGCGTCAGCGCCGTGGAGAGCCCCTGCTCCATCAGCTCGACGATGGCGGGGACGGCGGGCGCGCCGCCCCGGGCGGACATGCGCACGTCGTCGAGGGCGCTCTTCACCTGGTCGAGGTCGCCGCTCTTCAGGCGCTTCACCGCGTCGGCAGGCAGCCTCGGCGCCTCGGGTGGGGCGGCGGACGGCTTGGGCTTGGCCGGGCCCTGCGCGCTCGACTCGCGCGCGAGCAGCGCGAGGGCGGCGCAGAGCAAGACCGCGAACGGACTGGCTCTCATCGTCGCGGATGGTCGCGCCGCCACCGCCCTCGTGTCAAAAGGTCCTTGGGGACCTTCAGTCGCCGCAGGCGAGGCCGATGGTCTGCGACTTGCCGTTGATGGTGAGCTCGGCCTGGGGACCGCCATCGTACTTGATGTCGATCGAGTCGCCGTTGTCGAGGTTCTTCACGTTGATGTCGCTGCCCGCCTGGGGGCACGAGTCCGCGCAGCGCTGGAAGCTCGTGATCGTCGTCTGCAGGTTGGCCCGCAGGACGTTGCCGGTCGACTGCCCGCTCACGGCGAGGCACGGCACGCCCACCGTCCACTTCAGATCCTTCTGGTTGGTGCGGCTGAAGGCGCGCCCGCGGCCCGTCGTGCCGCTCAGCGTCGCGTTCCACGTCATCTCGCGATCGTTGCCGCTGGCGGTGACGACGGCGGTGGCCTGCCAGCTGTCGATGGTGGCGCGGTTGATCTTGAAGCCCTGCGAGGCAAAGTCGATGGTCAGCTTGCCCGCGGCGACCTGCCAGCTCACGTCGATGGTCCCGCTGAGCTCGACCAGGCCGAGAGGCCCGGTGCAGGCGTCGAAGACGTAAGTCGCCGTCTGCTTCACCTTGTCGGTCGTCACCTGTAGGCAGCCCGCGGGCTGGAAGTAGAAGCCGGGGTTTCCGACGGTCGTGCTGCCGCCGCCCATGGCGCGGATGTCGCCGCTGCCGGCGGTGAGCGACTGCGTGGCCACCGACTGGCCGTCGCCGCCGACGAAGGACGAGCCGAGCGACTCCACGTCCGACTCGGTGCCGGTGACGTCCTCCGCGCCGGAGGTGTCGCTGGCGAGCGACGAGCTGTTCCTGGCGGCGCAGGCGATGGGGAGCGAGGCGAGGACGAGGACGGGCAGGATGGTCTTGGTGGAAAGCACGGGTATTACCTCCGGGTGGTGTGAAGCAGCTGGCTTCTCTCCAGATCTCTCCAGATCTCTCCACATCCCCAGAGCAGGCGGCGTGCCGGCCTGCCCGGAGCTCCCGATGCGCGAAAGTACAGGGGTTTCCGGGGGCGAGGCTCTGAACGCTCCTCGGACCACGCATGGTCCAGGGCGTTCAGCGCTGTTACCGTGGGACGCGTGGAGCCACAGGAACGCACGCGGCAGCGCGAGGTGCACTGGGTGGTCCGGGGAGGCATCGCACGGACGCCGGACGGGGCGACCCACGCCGTCGACGTCGACGCGGTCGTCGTCGGTCGCGATCCGGGCGCGCAGATCGTGGTGGACGATCCCGAGGTGAGCGCCGCGCACTGCGAGCTGCGTGCGACCAACGACGGGATCCGCGTGCGCGATCTGGGGAGCACCAACGGCACCTTCGTGGGCGCCTTCCGCGTGCAGGAGGGCGTGGTCACCACGCCGACCGCGGTGACCGTGGGGCGCACCACCCTCGTGATCGAGCCCACCGCCGAGCGGCGCGTCGACGTCGGCTGGTCGGACAGCTTCGGGCCCCTGGTGGGGCGCAGCCCGCGCATGCGCCGCGTCTTCGGCGTGCTCGAGCGCATCGCGCCCACGCCGCTGTCGGTGCTCCTGCTCGGGGAGACGGGCACCGGCAAGGAGGTCGTGGCCAAGGCCATCCACGAGGCCAGCCCGCGCCGCAAGGAGCCGTTCGTCGTCGTCGATTGTGGCAGCATCCCGCCCACCCTCGCCGAGAGCATCCTCTTCGGCCACGAGAAGGGCTCGTTCACCGGCGCGAGCGAGCGGCGCAAGGGCGCCCTGGCCGAGGCGGACCGGGGTACCCTGTTCCTCGACGAGCTCGGCGAGCTGCCGCTCGACCTCCAGCCGAAGCTGCTGCGCGCCCTGTCCGAGCGCCAGGTGAGGCGGGTGGGCGGCAGCGCCTTCGAGCCCATCGACGTGCGCGTCCTCGCCGCCACGCGGCGCGACATCGCGGCGGAGATGAACGCCGGGCGCTTCCGGTCGGACCTCTACTTCCGCATCGCCCAGGTGCGCGTCGAGCTGCCCTCGCTGCGCGAGCGCGCGAGCGACATCCCGCTGCTGGTGGAGGACGTGTGCAAGCGCGCGGGCCACGCCGAGCACACCGCGGCCGTGGTGGGGTGGATCCAGCAGAACCTGGCGGCGCACGACTGGCCGGGCAACGTGCGCGAGCTCGTGAACGTCGCCTCGGTGGCGGCCATGCTGGCCGACACCCCGGGCGCCATCGACGACGTGCTGGCGCTGACCCGCGACCAGACCGACCCCGCCCGCCAGCCCATCACCGCCTTCGCCGAGGCCAAGCGCCTGGCGCTGCTGGAGTTCGAGCGGACGTACTTCGCGGCGCTCAACGACGCCGCCGCCGGCAACGTGAGCGAGATGGCGCGGCAGAGCGGCATGGAGCGCCACCACGTGCGCGCGTACCTGCGCAAGCACGGGGTGGCGAGCAAGGCCTAGCCGCAGTGCGCGGTGTGCGTCGCGTCCGCGGCCACGCAGGTCATTCCGACCGAGGCGCAGTCGAAGGACTGGCTCGACCCGCCGACGCACACGCTGATGGTCGAGCCGCTGCACTGGTTCTGCGCTGCGTCGAAGGGCGTGCACGCGTCGCCCGTGGCGTGCGCGCACCGCGCGACGCCGGCGGGGTTGGAGCTGGTGCAGGTGCGGCCGACGGCGGCGCAGTCGAACTCGGTCTGCGCCGTCGGGCCCCCCGCGCAGTGCAGGACGAAGTCGTGGTCGCAGCGGTCGGCGGCGTTGTCGAGCGGGCAGGGGGCCACCACCGTACCCGGCGCCACGCAGTGGGCGAGGTTGGCGCCCTGCTTGAGGCACTGGCGGCCCGACAGGCTGCAGTCGTAGGAGACGAACGCCGCCCCCCCGATGCAGTCGACCAGTGCGCCGGAGGGGTCGCAGGACAGCGCCGGGGGGCACTTCCCCAGGCTCACGCACGTTGCCACGCCGGCGTCGTCGGCGATGCACGCGCCCGTCGCACCGAAGAGCGGCGGCGCGCACGCCGCGGTGAACGCGCCCGCGTCGGCGGTGCACGACTCGAGGTCCGTCCCGTCGGCGCAGCGCGTGGCCGCGCACGTCCCGCCGGCGTCGACGGGGTGGATCGGCACCGCCGCGTACGCGTCCGCGCACGAGGCCGCCTGCGCGACGCCCTTCAGGATGCCCTGCTGCGTCGCCAGCCCGAGCCGGCTGGGATCGACCGGCCCCGCCACCCAGTCCATGCACGACGAGAACCCGAGGGGAGTCGACGGCGTGTTCACCGGCAACACGAGGGAGAGCTCGATCGCCTCCGCCAGCCGCGGGCACCGGAAGAGCCAGGCGCACGCCTTCGCCGCGTCCCCCGTGCCCAGGTAGCTCGCCGCCACGCCCGCGTCCGAGGCATCGACGGTCGTCGTCGCGTCGCCCGGGCTCGCGTCCCCGCCCTCGCCCGGGCGCGGGAAGTCGAACGCCGCGCACCCCCCGCCGGCCACGCCCGCGACGACGAGGAGGAGCGCGAGGTCGCGAGGCATCGGCAGCGATCGTACTTCATGGCCCGTACGGATTCTTCTTCAGCTCCGGGCTGGGGGGAGGCGGGGGATGGGGATGCCATGCGGTCGCGGACGCGGACGCGGTCGCGGTCGCGGATGCGGTCGCGGTCGCGGATGCGGTCGCGGACGCGGACGCGGTCGCGGTCGCGGTCGCGGATGCGGATGCGGTCGCGGATGCGGTCGCGGTCGCGGTCTGCCCCCCTTTCCCCCTCCACGCCATCGCCGCCCCGGCGCCCGCCAGCACGGACACCACCATCACCCCCACCAGCACCGGCGTCAGCGATCGCCTTGGCACCTCGATCGGCGCGTCCTCAGCCATCTCCTTCGTCACCGTCACGGGAACGCTCGCGGCTACCGCCACCGCCGCGGGTCCCAGCGCGTCCAGGCGCTTCGTCGGCACCGTCGATCGCGGCGTCCTGCCGCTCAGCCTCCCCAGCTCTTCGCCCAGGATCCCCACCAGCCGCGCGTGCCGGTAGTCGAGCTCCGGCCCGCAGAGCGTCTCCACCTGCTCGCCCACCGCCGCCGCGGGCGCGGGCGGGATGACCTGCTCGAGCGCGCGCGCCAGGGCGAGCGCCGTCTGGAAGCGCTCGTCGACCGGGCGGGCCAGGGCGTGCGCCAGAAGCGCGTCGACGTCGGGACCGCACCCGGCGTTCACGCTCGACGGCGCCGGGATGGGGCCCTTCATCACCCGGCGCATCTCGTCGAACTCGTCCTCGCCCCGGAACAGGCGCGCGCCGGTGAGCGCCTCCCACAGCACGATCCCCGCTGCGAACACGTCGCACCGCCGGTCGACCGCCTGCCCGTCCACCTGCTCGGGCGCCATGTAGGCGCACTTGCCCTTGATGACCCCCGCGCGCGTGGTGGCGATGCGGCTCCTGGCCTTGGCGATGCCGAAGTCGATGACGCGGCTCACGCCGTCGACGCCCACCACCACGTTCTGCGGGCTCACGTCGCGGTGCACGATGCCGAGCGGCTGCCGCCGGATGTCCACCGCCTCGTGCGCCTCGTGCAGCCCCACCAGGAAGTCGACGACGACGCGCGACACGACGCCCATCGGCAGTCGCCGGCCGGCGTCCTGCGCCTGCTCCAGCAGGTGCGCCAGCGAAACCGACTCCACGTAGTCCATCACCAGCACGACCTCGTCCTCCGCGCGCACCACGTCGATCACCGGCACCACGTTGGGATGCCGCACGCTCGAGGCGAGGCGCGCCTCGTCCATCAGCATGGCCGTGAACTCGCGGTCCTTGGTGAGGTGCCGGTGCACGCGCTTGAGGACCACCAGGCGCTCGAACCCCGCGGCGCCGCGGTAGACGGCGATCCCCACCGTCGCCGTGCCGCCCGACGCCAGCTCGACCAGCATCTCGTAGCTTCCGATGCGCTGCCCCGGGGCGAAGGTGACGTTGGGCTTGTTCATCGGAAGCTGGCGCGGAGCTCCATCGACCCTGGCCCGACTCCGAGCGCGGCGCCGGTCCCGCCGCGCCTGTGCCAGTCGACGAGCCAGACGGCCGCCACCCCGGTGAACACGCCGGCGACGAGGCTGACGCCGAGCAGCGCGTTGGTGCGCCGCATCTTGCTCACGCCGGTGTCGTAGTTGGCGCCGGTCTGGCTGGCGTCGAAGGTGTTGCTGCGGAAGGACAGGGTGTCGAGGCCGGACCAGACGGTGGCGCCCGCGGCGGCGAGGGTGACACCGGCGCCGAGCCAGACGACGAGGGGGGAGAAGGGGGCGGGCGCGGGCACGGGCGCGGGCGCGGGCACGGGCACGGGCACGGGCACGGGCGCGGGCGCGGGCGCGGGCGCGGGCGCGGGCGCGGTCGCGGGCGCGGGCGGGGTTGCGGGCGCGGTCAGCGTCACGTTCACCCTCGCCCCCGCCTCCCCGCTCGCCTCCGTGCGCACCACCTGGTCGCCCGCGTGGCCCTCCACCGCGTGACGCCCCGGCTCCACGTACAGGGTCGCCGACTCGACCCGGCGATCGTCGACGAGCACGGTGTCGAAGCCCGGCGCGCTCACGTCGAGCGTCACCAGCTCCTTCGCCAGGCCCTCCAGGGTCCGCGTGGTCTCCGCGCGATCGTGCGCGTCGGGCGGCGCGTCGCGCAGGTACTTCGCGTACGCGTTCGCCGCCCGCGCCTTGTCGCCGGCGTGGAGCAGCGCGCGCGCCTCGTTCCAGATCGCGTTCGGGTGCGGCGCCAGGCGGTACGCCTCCTCGAAGCGGCTCGCCGCCCGCGCGTAGTCCCTCGTCGCGAACGCTTTCTCGCCCTCCGCGAAGGCCGCGGCCGCGGCGCGTCGCGCCTCGGCGGTGGGCTCCGCCTCCTGTCCCCCCGCCGGGACCGACATCGACGCCGCGAGGACGATGGCGAGGCAGGCGGCCGAGAGGAGCCCGGGGCGCACCCTCGCATGGTAGACCAACGTCCCCCCGGACGTGATGGCGGTCGGCAGCACTGGTCGGGGCTGGGACCACCGATCTGCCGACCGTCGCCGGGCTTTTCCAGGCACGCGCCCCGGGCATGAAGACTGCTGGGCCTGCCTCCCATGGGACGCGAACGCTCCACCGAATCCGACCAGACCGTGAAGCGCCGCGTCGACGTGGCGGAGCTCTTCGGCGGCGACGAGTCCCCGACGGCCCCAGCGGTGCCCTCGCACGTGCCCCTCGATGTCATCCCGGCGCTGGCGCTGCCGCGCACCGAGCTGCCGTGGGACGACCTCAGCGCGCTGGCGACGCAGCTGCTGCTCCGCGTCGACGGCGTGACGCCGGCGATGGACATCGTGACCGGGACGGTGGGGACCCCGAGCGAAGGGGCGCGCGAGCTGGCGTCCCTGGCCCGGCAGGGCCTGGTGCGCCTGGGGTGCACGGAGCCGCCGCCGGCGTCGGACGAGCCCGACACGGTGCGCGAGGAGGCTCTCGAGATCGATCTGTCGGCGCTCTGATCCGGCGACGGGCTATCTTGGCCCCGACATGTTCGAATCCGCCGAGCTCGGGCACTCCGTCGACAAGCGCGATTTCGAGAAGGAGGAGACCAAGCTCCGCTCCGCGCTGCTCGACGCGCAGATGCAAGTCATGGAGCGCGGCGATTTCCCCGTCATCATGCTGTCGGGCGGCGTCGACGGCGGCGGCAAGGGCGACGTCGTCAACCTGCTGCTCGAGTGGATGGACCCGCGGCACGTCCAGGTGCACGCCATGGGGCCGCCCACCGACACCGAGCTGTCGCGCCCCCCCATGTGGCGCTTCTGGCAGGCGCTCCCGCCCAAGGGCAAGACGGGGATCTTCTTCGGCTCGTGGTACACCGAGCCCATCGTCGACCGCGTGTACCGCCGCACGGACGGCGCGGAGATGACGCGGCGCCTCGACGAGATCACGCGCTTCGAGCGCATGCTGGTCGACGAGGGGGCGCTCATCGTCAAGGTGTGGCTGCACCTGTCGAAGAAGGCGCAGGTCAAGCGCTTCGAGAAGCTCGAGGAGAGCCCGGCGACGGCGTGGCGGGTCAACAAGCAGGACTGGGAGAACCACGAGCGCTACGATCGGTTCCGGCACGTGAGCGAGCGGGCGCTGCGCGAGACGAGCACCGCGGAGGCACCGTGGACGGTGGTGGAGGCGACCGACCCCCGTTACCGCAACCTGACGGTGGGCCGCACGCTGCTCGAGGCGATGCAGAAGCGCCTGGAGCGCAAGCGCCCGACGCCGGTGCGGGCGGCGCCGCCGTCCCCGCCGCCGATCGACGCGCGAAACCTGCTGAGAGAGCTCGACCTGACGCGGTCGCTGAGCGACGCGCAGTACGGCAAGCGCCTCCCGCAGCTCCAGGCCCGACTGAACGCGCTGTCGCGCGACAAGCGCTTTCGCGACCGGGCGTGCGTGCTGGTCTTCGAGGGGAACGACGCGGCGGGCAAGGGGGGGACCATCCGGCGCGTGACGCGCGCGCTCGACGCGCGGCGGTACGACGTGGTGCCCATCGCGGCGCCGACGGAGGAGGAGCGCGCGCAGCCGTACCTGTGGCGGTTCTGGCGGCGGTTGCCGCGCGAGGGGCACTTCGCGATCTTCGACCGGAGCTGGTACGGGCGGGTGCTGGTGGAGCGGGTGGAGGGGTTCGCCGCGGAGGCGGACTGGATGCGGGCGTACCGGGAGATCGTCGACTTCGAGGAGGCGCAGGTGCGCTTCGGGATCGTGGTGGTCAAGTTCTGGCTGTCGATCAGCAAGGACGAGCAGCTGAAGCGGTTCCGCGAGCGGGAGAAGACGGCGTTCAAGCGGTTCAAGATCACGAAGGAGGACTGGCGCAACCGCAAGAGGTGGGACGACTACGAGCGCGCGGTGTGCGAGATGGTCGACCGGACGAGCACCGACCTGGCGCCGTGGCACCTCATCGAGGCCAACGACAAGAAGTGGGGCCGGGTGAAGGTGCTGGAGGCGGCGTGCGAGGCGATCGAGAAGGCGATGAAGTGAGGGGAATGGCCGTGGTCCTCGACGCCCAGGATGGAATCAGTACGCCTGCTCCACGGGCGCGCCGGGCAGCGGCGGAAAGGCGTTTCGCGTGGGCATGCCGCGAAAGCACGCCACCGTGTACGGAAAGTCGCGCGTCAGCACGTAGTGGTACATCGTCACGGTCTGTCCCTCCCAGGGGATGGGGGAGGTCGTCCCGTGGCATTCGTCGAGGTCGGCGCTCACGAGCTCCTTGCCCGCCGCATCGTAGGGGCTGAAGATGCCGAAGCCGTCGAGGGCATAGCCGACCAGCGAGTTGTTCTCGTGGATGTGCGGCACGCACTCCCCGAGCGCATGCCGGTGGTAGCCACCGCCGGGCTGCGCGTCGCCCGTGCACGCGTCCTGGATCTGCCACGCGAGCTCGTCGCGACCGCTCGAATCGATGGGACCGTGCATCTGGACGCCGTCCAGCGTGATCCCGACGCGCTTGTAGGTGCAATGCGGCCCGTTCGGATCGATCGTCGGGTTTCCCGGGATCGAGAAGGAGATGCTCTGCGGGGTGATCGAGTTCGGGTTGCGATCGTACTGGAAGGCGGGATCGCTCGACGACACGGGAAAGAGGCCGGTCGGGACGCCGAAGGGGAGGCCGTTGCCCGCGACGCCGCGGGGGTCACCGGTCGCCGCGATGGAGATCTCCGCCTGATCCCAGTGGACGTCTCCCCTCCAGAAGGGCTTCCTGGTGACGTCGTAGGTATGGCCGGCCGCATCGATCCACGGGCCGCCGACTCCGCCGGGGCCGTTGGTCTGCTGGTACGCCATCGCATCGCATACGAAGGCGTAGCCCTTCTTCGGCCCCCCGCCGCCGGTGACCGCGGTGTAGCACTGGTCGCAGAGCGGGAGCTTCGTCGGATCGATCGACGTCGAGGGTCGAAGCCAGATCGCCGGCTGGCCGGACTCCACGCCTGCGTCCGCGGCCGGGCTGGAGCTCGGAGAGGAGCCGCACGCGCCCGCGACGAGCGAAGCGAGAACACACGCGGCGGTTCGTCTCATCGAGCCTCGGAAGCCTACCCCTGATTCTCGGGGCGAGCGTGGAGCAGATCCGCCGGCTCGTTCCGTGGATCGCGAGCCTCGCGAAGCAGATCCGCCGCCTCTTGCCGTGCTTCACGAGCCTCGACAAGCAACCCCGCCGGCTCCCCGCGTGCTCCACGACGCCCGATGCGGGCGCCCCCGGCGCCCCTGTGTGCCCCCCGAGCGGCCATGGCCACGTCCCGAGCTTCCCCATGCCCGCCCGGCCTCGCCCCGTTCCAAGCGGCTGGTGGCCTTCGACGACCTCGTGGTCAGCCGTCGCGCCCGGCCGCGATCTCCTCGTAGATGCTGACTCGATGCCCTACGGCGACCACCTGGACCAGGTGCTTGCCGGGCACCAGGGCGTAGACCACGCGGTAGCGCCGGACGCGATAGCTGCGGAGGCCCTTCAGCTCGCGAAGCAGCTCCTTGCCCATGGAGGGATCCTTCGCGATGGCATCCAGCGCGGCGCGCACGCTTCGTTTCACGTCGGGGGGAAGGGCTCGAACCGTGGCAGCAGCCGTCGGCGCGAGGACGACCTTCCACGGGTTCACGGCCGTCGCCTCTTGGGCTTCTTCTCGGTCCGCTTGCCGGGCACCACCTCGTCCACGGGGATTCCTTTCCCACCGCGCCGGAAGTACGTCCTGCCCGCCTTCACCTCCGCCAGCAAGGCCGGGTCGCCGAGGACGTCGAGCGTCTCACGGAGTCGCGCGTACTCCTCCACGTTGATGATGACGGCCGCCGGGTGACCCTTGCGGGTCACGACGATCTCCTCCTCGCGCTCCTGGACCGCGACGACGAGCTCGGGCAGATGGGCCTTGACCTCGGAGATCGGGAGAGCGCGAGCCATGCCGAAGCGTAGACCAGAAAAGTGGTCTACTCAAGGTCCCAGTCCTCCCGCCGCCCCGCGTCGCACGCCGCGCCCTCCCGGCACACGTACATCTCCACGACCGGGTGCACCTCCCACAGGCTCATCCGCTTCGGCTGGCCGCGGTGCAGATGCGCGCAGTCCGCGTTCGTGGCGTGCTCGCTGTCGTACAGTAGCGGCCCGACGACGAGCACCGCGCGCCCCTGCCGCTGGAGCGACCTCAGTCCCTCGATGGTCCAGGCCGGGTGCTGCTCGCGGCCCTGCGGGATCATCTCGACCACCACGCCGTCGCACTCGTCGTCGCCGGGGCCCGGCACGAGCGGGACGTGGAAGTCGCGCCAGCGCTCCTCGCGCAGGCGGCAGTTGACGGACTCGATGCCGCCGGCGTGTACGCCGGAGCCGGGACGGTGGGGGTCGTGCCGCGCTAGGTAGCCCTTGAGACGCACAGGCGCGCCTTCGCCGAACGTGCCGCCGGGCGTCGCAACCGCCGCGAGCAGCTGTCGCTGCGCGGCGTCCAGCATCGTCTCTTCCCCGACGAGTGAGGTGGCCCTGCCCTGAAGGAAGCGCAGCGTGCCGAAGTCGATCGGCCTGGCCGACGCGAACGTCACCGGCGAGCCGTCCGCCGCGGTCGTCCGCTTCTTCCGCTGATCGAAGAGAGCGTGCGGCGTACCCGGCGTCTCGCATCCGCTGGCGGGGCACGACGCGAGATCGCTCTGGCAGGGCGGTCCCTGCCGGTGCCCGGACGCGGCGCCTCCGGCGTGAGAGGACGGCGTCTCGTCCGCGGGCTCCTCGTCGTCGGCGGATGGGACGACGCTCGCGCCCGACGAGGGCGACGGGGCGTTGCTGCGGCAGCCTCCGACGACGAGCAGGGCGACGCAGAGAGCGCGCGCGCCGCTCACGGCTGCGTTCGACCGTTGGGCTCGACCGGCGGTGGCGGGATGGACGGCGGCCCGATCGTCCCGAACTGCCCCACGCCCGGATCGAAGGCGAAGACGTCGCCGCTGGCGATCTCGTAGACCCAGCCGCTCATGCTGAGCTCGCCGCGCTCGAGGCGGCCGGCGATGTTGGGGAAGGCGCGGAGGTTCTCGAGCTGGACGAGGACGTTCTCCTCGACGGCGGCCATCATCCGCGCCGTCTCGTCGAGGTGCCCGTAGCGCTCGGCGACGATGCGGCGCACGCGCTCGCCCTGGGCGAGCCACCGCTTCACGTACGGCAGGCGGTCCATCGAGGCGGGGTTCATTATGGCGTTCACGGCGCCGCACTGGGTGTGGCCGCAGACGATGACGTTGGTGACGCCCAGCACCTCCACCGCGTACTCGATGGCCGCCGCCGTGCCGCCCGGCACGCTCACGTCGGGGACGACGTTGCCCACGTTGCGCACCAGGAACAGGTCGCCCGGCTCGGTGCTGGTGATGAGGTTGGGCACCACGCGCGAGTCCGAGCAGGTGATGAAGAGCGTCTCCGGGTTCTGGCCGCGCTCGGCCAGGCGCCGGAAGAGCGCGCGGTGGTCCGCGAAGTACTGCGCGTGGAAGGCGTGGACGCCGTCGACGAGCTTCTGCATGCCCGGATAGCTATCACCCCGTGGCGCGCTTCGCCTTCCTGCCGCCGCTCTTTCCGGCTTTCTCCGCCGGCTTCGCCGCCCCTTCTTCTTCCTCTTCTTCGCTGTGCGCCTTGGCCATGCCCGGCTTGCCCGCCGCCTTGATCGACCGCGACAGCAGCTCGGCCAGGTCGATGACCTGCGCGCCCTTGGCCGAGCCCGCCGCCGCCGGCGTCTCCTCGGCGGCCGTGTCGCGCGCCACCTGGCCGGCCTCGATCTTCTCGTCCACCGCCGCCAGCACCTTGCTCCGGTACTCGTCGGGGTGCTTGGCCGGATCGAACGGCCCCGACAGCTCCTCGATGAGGTGCAGCGCCAGCTGCTTCTCGCGCGGGCTCGGCTCCTTCTGCTCCGCCGGCGCCAGCTCGTCGGCCGGCACGAGCTCCTCGGCGAACCGCATCATGTCCAGCGAAAAGAGGCGCCCGCGCGGCCGCAGGACGGCGAGGCGCGTGCGCGTCCGCAGTCGCACCTTGGACACCGCCACCTTCTTCGTCTCCTCAAGCACGCTGCGCAGGAGATCGAAGCCGCGCACGTTCTTGCTGCCCGGCCCCACCCAGTAGGGCTTCTCGATGTAGGCGAGGTCGATCTCCAGCGGGTCGACGAACTCGACGATCTCGATGGTCCCGCCCGACTCGTCGCCGTCGAGGGCGGCGAGCTCCTCCTTGGTGAAGAGCGCGTACTCGCCCTTGGCCACCTCGTAGCCCTTGCCGATCTCTTCCCAGGGCAGGTCCTTGTTGCACTTGGGGCAGCGGCGCACCATCGTGATCCGCGACCCGCACTCCTTGTGCAGCTGGTGGAACTGCGGTGTCAGATCCTTGGTCGCCGTGTAGAGCTTGGACGGGATGGTGACCAGGCCGAACGCGATTTCACCGGACCAGAAGGCGCGCATGGGGATGTTCCTCGGGGGACGTGGCGACAGCGTGAACGATGCCGAACAAGACGAAAAGGGCGGCGAGCAAGACCGCCACTGAACCGAAGCCCAGCAACCGGCTCGCGACGTACGAAGCGAAGCGGCGCTTCGGGGTGACCCCGGAGCCGCCACCCACAGGACGATCGTCGCAAGCCAAGCTCGACACGGAAAAGAAAGCGGCGCTCGCTTTTGTGGTCCAGAAGCACGACGCGCGCCGTCTCCACTACGATGTCCGCCTCGAGATCGACGGTGCGATGGCTAGCTGGGCCGTGCCCAAGGGCCCCAGCTACGACCCGGCCGTGAAGCGGCTGGCGGTCCAGACCGAGGATCACCCCATGGCGTACAACGCCTTCGAGGGGCGCATCCCCGAGGGCGAGTACGGCGCGGGCGACGTCCTCATCTGGGACAGCGGCACCTACGAGACGGTCCCGCCGGGGCAGGAGCAGCCCATGATGGGCAAGGGCCACCTGCACGTGCGCTTCTCCGGCGAGAAGCTGGTCGGCGAGTGGCACCTCCTGAAGACGGGCAAGGACAAGCACCGGGCGGGGGGCGCGGACCTCGACGACGGGGCGGGGGGCAAGGGCCACGCGCAGTGGCTCATGTTCAAGGCCAAGGACGGGCACGCCAACCCGGCGTACGACGTCGTCGCCGAGCGGCCCGAGTCGGTCGTGAGCGGCCGGCAGGCCACGCGCGGCCCACGCCGCGTCGGCGCGTCCGAGCAGGGCAAGAACGCGCGCGCGCTCCACGACACGGTAGGCGAGCCCATGCTGGCCACGCCGGCGAAGTCGATCGCCGATCCCGCGCAATGGCTCTTCGAGGTGAAGTACGACGGCTATCGCCTCTTCGCGTGCAA
>DATBQU010000385.1:0-9665 GCA_036560665.1 Polyangiaceae bacterium | reverse complement strand
CGCTGGATCGCCACCCTCATGGCCACCCGCGAAGACCACTAGCGAGAGGGAACGCCAGGGCGCCAGGGGGAAGAAAAGGGTCGCCAGGGAAATGGGGGCGATGGTCGCGAAGGGCGATTGGTGACGAGCGTCGCCGACCCCCTTTCTTTCCCTGGCTCCCCCTTTCTTCCCCCTGGCGCCCTGGCGTTCCCTCTCGCTAGTGGTCTTCGCGGGTGGCCATGAGGGTGGCGATCCAGCGCATGGCGGCGGGGGCGTGGCGGGCGGCGGCGGAAGCGAGGCGGACGAAGCGGGTGGTCTCGACGACGGGGCGGCCGGTTTCGACGGCGAGGGCGGTTTGTTCGGCGACGTCGTCGGGGGACTGGACGGAGGCGCCGGGGGGGCGGACGCCGGCGCGGCCGTCGGTGGTGACCGAGTGGGCGCGGAAAGGCGTGTCGACCGGGCCGGGGCGGACGACGACGACGCGGACGCCCGTGCCGACGAGCTCTGCGCGCAGCGACATGGAGAGGGCTTCGAGCGCGAACTTGGAGGCGGCGTAGGCGCCCATGCGGGGGGACGCGACGACGCCGGCGACCGACGAGATCATGACGATGGTGCCGCCGGCGCGGGTCAGCGGGTCGAGCGCGAGCTGGGACAGGCGCAGGGGGGCGATGACGTTGAGGGCGAAGAGGGACGAGAGCTCCGCCGGCTCGATGGCCGCGACGCTCCCGTAGAAGCCGCGGCCCGCGTTGTTCACGAGGACGTCGATGCCGCCCTCGGCCTTCGCCCGCGCGACGAGGGCGACGCGGTCCTCCTCGCGCGTGACGTCCGCCCTGTGCACGACGGCGCGGCCTCCGGCCGTCTCCACTTCGCGCGCGGCGTTCGCGAGGCCCGCTTCGTCGCGCGCGCTCAGCACGACGGTGGCGCCCCTCCGCCCCCAGGCGCGGGCGAGGGCCTCCCCGATGCCGCCGGACGCGCCGGTGACGACCACGACGCGCCGCCCCGCCTCCGTGACCACGACTACTCCGCGCGGAGGTACGACGCCTTCACGAGCTTCATCACGATCTCGGCCGTCTCCAGGTCCGTCGCGAGGCTCTTGTTGAGCACCGTCTCGAAGACGCCGTAGTTGTGCGCGAGCTGCAGGACGTCCAGCTCCTCCGGCTTGAGGTCCCGGAGCGGCGGGATGAGCGGCGAGTTGATGACGATGCGCGCCGCGAGGTCCGGCAGGTCCTCCCGGATGCGGTTGAACTCGTCGAGCTGGCGCATCCCGTCCATCAGGACTTCCTGGACGGACGCGTTCATCTCGTTCGGGAACTCGCGCTCCTCGGGCGGATCGAGATCGAAGAGGCCCTTCTGCCACGTGAGCATGCGGTAGAGGCTCTTGAGCGGCTGGACGTCGTCGAGGTCGTTGATGATGGCGAACGAGATGGCGCCCTTCTTCAGGAAGATGCGCCCCACGTCGTTGTCCTCGGTGCGGATGACGAGGACGCCGCTCTTCTTCGACGTGCCGAAGAGCTGGAGGAGATCCGGCAGCGGGACCTCCTCGATGCTGCCGCTCATCGTGCGCTGCTGGCTCGTCCGCCGGGCCTGGGCGACGTTCTCCAGCTCGCGCTTGGCGTCCATGCCGTCGCGCGGGGCGTCGCCCGCGATGAGCTTGAGGATGCTCGTGCCGATGAGGACGCGGTCGCCCTCCTTCAGGCGGGCGCGCTTGATCTTCTCGCCGTTGACGAACGTCCCGTTGGTCGAGCCGAGGTCCTCGATCCAGATCTGGTCCGTCTGCATGGCGATGCGCGCGTGCTTGCGCGACACCATGTCCTCGACGAGCACCATGTCGAGATCGCTCGAGCGGCCGATGAGGATCTGCTTGTCGCCGGCGATGGGAAACTCGCCGCCCTGGTACTTGCCGCTGATGAACCGCAGGACGTACGAGCGCCCGCCCGGCCGCGGTGGTGCGGCCGGCGACGTCGGCGCCTTGGGTGACGGGTCTGCCATGTCTCGTCCGACGGGAACGTCTCGGTCCATGCCGTGGTAAGTACGGTGTGTGAGCGGGGCAGCGCGTGAACAGCGCTGAAACGCTGGCAAAAAAAAGGTTAATGGGAGCGATAGAGAGCGGTCAAGTCGAGGTCAACAGACATGAGCGAACGCCCCGTCCTGCCCGCTGGTGACACATACGGCATTCACCGGGTAATCGAGCCCCGGGGAGCGCTTCCGCAGCCTGCCTGGCGCGTGGACAATGATTTCACGAGGATCTTCTCCGGTGAAGTGCTCCTCGCCGTGGAGACCCTCAACGTCGACGCCGCCAGCTTCGTCCAGATGGAGCAGGCCGGGGACGTCGCGCACATCGTCCTACGGACAGTCGCCGATCGAGGCAAGCAACACAACCCCGTGACCGGATCGGGGGGGATGCTGCTCGGTCGGGTCGTCCAGATCGCCCCCGGAAGGCCCGCGGACGAAGCGCTGCGCGTCGGGGACCGCGTGGCCACCCTGGTGTCGCTCTCGCTGACGCCCCTCCGGATCGACCGGGTGCGGGCCGTTCGCCCGGCGAGCGCGCAGATGGACGTCGACGGCGAGGCGGTGCTGTTCGGCAGCGGCGCCTACGCCAAGCTCCCCGCCGACCTGCCCGAGCGCCTGGCCCTCGCCGCCCTCGACGTGGCGGGGGCGGCCCCGCAGGTGGCGCGCCTCGTCCGGCCGGACGCCGTGGTCGTCGTCCTCGGAGCCGGGGGGAAGAGCGGCGTCCTCTGCGCGGCCGAGGCGCGCCGCCGCGGGGGCCCGGGGGCCGTCGTGGTGGGCCTGGAGTCCAGCCCGCGCGCTGCCGACGAGCTGCGCGCGCTCTCTCTCTGCGACGCGGTGGTCGCCGCCGACGCCCGCGACCCGGTCGCCGTCCGCCGTGCCGTGCTGGAGGCCACCGGCGGGCGCGAAGCCGACGTCACCTTCTCCTGCGTCAACGTGCCGGACGCCGAGCTCGGCGCCATCCTCTGCACCCGCGACCGGGGCGTCGTCTACTTCTTCGCCATGTCGACCAGCTTCACCAAGGCGGCGCTCGGCGCGGAGGGAGTGGGCAAGGACGTCGACCTCTTCATCGGCAACGGCTACGCCCACGGCCACGCCGTGCACACGCTGGCCATGCTCCGCGAGCTGCCCGCGGTGCGCGCTCTCTTCGAGCGACGCTACGGCTGAACCGCGCCGGGCGGCTCGCTCTTGCGTCGCACCGTGACCTCGCTCGGCGTCGGCGTCACCAGCGCGTCGTCGGCCGTCGGGAGCACGATGGTGAACGTCGTCCCCGCGCCGGGCTGCGAGTGCACCTCGATGGTGCCGCCGGCGGCCTGCGCGATGCTCTGGCTGATGGCGAGCCCGAGGCCCGTCCCCTCGGTCTTGGTGGTGAAGAAGGGGACGAACAGGTTGCGTAGCACCTTGGGCTGGATCCCCGGCCCCGTGTCGCGCACGCTCACCTCGACGAGCTCCGTCTCGTCGGTCAGCGACCGCCTGGAGGCGGGCGTGCTCCCGTCCGGCGGCGGCACACGCCCGCGCCCGGACCGCCGCATGGACGTCGTCACCGTCACCTTGCCGCGCCCGTCCATGGCCTGGATGGCGTTGTGCATGAGGTTCATCAGCACCTGACGGAACTTCTCCGGGTCGATCTTGGCGCGCTGCAGCGGCTCGCTCAGGTCGAGCTGCACGTCGATCCCGCCGTCGGTGATCTGGCTCGACAGGATCTGCACCGTGCGGCGCACCGCCGCGTTCAGGTCGAGCGGGATGGGGTTGCCCGCGTGCGGGCGGGCGTAGTCGAGGAAGCTCCCCACGACGCGGTCGAGGCGGTTGACCTCCTCCAGGATGATCCCCACGAACTCGCGCGCCGACGCGTCGTCGGAAGGTGCGGCCCCCACCTCCTCGAGCAGCTGCGCCGCCCCCTTGATGGCCCCCAGCGGGTTCTTCACCTCGTGCGCCAGACCGGCCGCCATCGACCCCAGCGCGGCGAGGCGGTCGCGCTCCTTCATCCGCGAGTAGATGCGGCTGTTCGCCACCACCACGCCGATCTGCGCCGACACCGTCTCCAGCAGCGAGACCTCCTCGGGGGTGAACGCGTCGCGCACACGGTCGTCGGCCACGAAGAGCAGGCCCACCGCCTCGTCCTCGTCGCCGCGCACCGCCAGCACCACCGCGCTCTGCAGGGCGCCCAGCGTGGCCGCCGCGGCCATCACCGCCGCGTCGGGCTTGTTGCCCTCGCGAGCCAGCTCCTCCAGCGAGATCGACGCCTGATGCTCCAGGCGGTCGAGCATCGGCCGGGCGCCGAGCGCCTCCACGCGCTTGGGGACGGCGGCGCCGATCGACCCCACCAGATCGAACCCGTCGCCGTCCTGGTCGCGGAGGTAGAGCGCCGCCGTGGTGACACGCCGGGACCGCTCGAGGCCCTGCATCAGCGTGGTGACCATCTCGTCGATCTCGAGCACGTGCGCAAGACGCTTGCGGAGGTCGGCCACGCTGGTCTCGAGGTCGTACCGCTCGCGGAAGAAGAACTGGTGGATGCGCGTCTCCACCTCGCTCTGCAGCGGCTCGAAGAGCACCAGGAACACGATCGCCGCCAGGACGGCGTTCAGGTACATGGTGTCGAAGCCGCCGATGACCATCACGAACATGTAGAAGATCCCCGCCAGGCAGAAGGCGAGGGCGGTCGAGACCAGCAGCCGTCCGGCCATCTCGTAGATGTCGGCCAGCCGCGGGCGCGTCACCGACTCGGCCAGCACGAAGAGGAAGACGATGGACAGCACGGCGCCGATGGGCGGCAGGTGCACGCCGAGGTACGAGAGGAAGTCGGCCAGCGAGAAGGTCGTCGCTGCCGCGCCCACCACGACCAGGAACCTCACGCGGTCCCGCACCGCGCGGGACGGGCTGCGCTGGCCGCGGCGCGCGAGCGCGATGAGCGCGGCGGCGAGCAGCCCGAAGACGTAGGTGTAGACGGTGCCGAGGGCGAAGGCGCGGCCGTGGTAGGGCGAGACCGCCATCACCAGCACCGGGATGCCCACGATGGCGGCGAAGCGCGCCAGCCGCGTCCTCGTGCTCCCCACCTCGACCGGGACGACGTTCTGGAACAGCAGGATGGCGAACTGCGGCAGGAGCACCGTCAGCACCCCCGTCACCCGCTCCCACAGGTCCGCCCGGAAGAACCCCGCCAGCGACTGGCTCGCGTACCAGAGCGCGATGTCGGCGGCGAACGCCGCGAACAGCCAGTGCACCGCGCGCCGCCCTCGAAGCAGCACGCTCAGCGCGATGGCCATGGCCAGCACGCCGCAGAACAGGATGGTCTTGGGGCGCAGATCCTCCACGACGGCAGTGTCGCCCCCGGGGGCCGTTCGTGCAAAGCGCGCTGCGCGCCCGCTGCCCGGGCGCTACTGCGTCAGGTCGTAGAGGTGCCAGTGATCGACGGCAGGGTCTGGATTGCCGGCCGACTTGGTGCCCGCGTTGCCCGAGCCGTTGCCGGAGCCGCCCGAGGGCTGCGTCGTCTCGTCGATGGCGCCCTGCGCGGCGGGCGGCGGGTCCCACGGCGCGGGGTCCGGGTTGGCGTTGGGATTCCCACCGGGGCCACGCGGGGGAGCTCCGGGCGCCGCCATCCAGGGCGCGGGGTCGGGGTTCTGCTGCGGGGCGCTGCCCACCTTGTAGCCCGGCGACCGTGCGATCGCCGTGGAGTCGCCGCTCCCCGGGAGGGTCGTCACCTTGCCCGGCGGGGACACGCTCTCGTCGCCCGGTTCGCCGGGCTGGAGCGCGCACCCTGCGGACAGGATGGCTGCGACAAGTGCGATGCTGACGACCCTCATCTCACGAACCCTCCGAAGAAACGGCGGCCAACCCGTACTGCTTGACCAGCTGCGACAGGCGCGGGCGCTTCATGCCCAGAAGCGCCGCCGCGCGCGTGATGTTCCCCTTCGTCTCCGCCAGGGCTCGCGCGATGCAGTCGCGCTCGATCTGCCGCTTGATGTCCGGCAGAGACGTCGCCCCGCCGCGCACCTGGGAGTAGGCCACCGCCGTCGCGCTCGCCTCGCTCGAGGGCAGCGGCCCGACCGTCGCCTCGCCCTCCGCGTCGTCGTCCGCGCCTGCCGCCTCGCCCACCCCGAGCTCGTCCGACGCGGGGAGCGGCGGCGGCGGGAGCGTCGCCCGCGAGCGAACGAGCTGCGCGGCCGCGCGCAGGTCGTCCACGTTGTCCACCAGCGTCGACGCCGTGATGACGTCGCCGTCGGCGAACAGCGAGGCGGCGCGCAGCGCGTTCTCGAGCTCGCGCACGTTGCCCGCCCAGCGGTGCCGCCCGAGGAGCTCCAGCGCGTCGGCGGCCAGCGCCTTCTTCGGCTCGCCGCGCTCCACCGCAATGCGCGCCAGCAGGTGATCGCTGATGCGCGGCATGTCGCCCATCCGGGCGCGGAGCGGCGGCACCTCGAGCGTGATTCCCCGCAGGCGGTAGTAGAGGTCCTCCCGGAACTCGCCGCGCTCCACCATCGCCTTCAGATCGCGGTGGGTCGCGCAGATGACGCGGACGTTGGCGCGGATGGGCGTGGTCCCGCCGACGCGCTCGAACGTCCGCTCCTGCAGGACGCGGAGGAGGGCCACCTGGGTGCGCGCCGAGATGTCGCCGATCTCGTCGAGGAACAGCGTCCCACCCTCGGCCAGCTCGAAGCGGCCGCGGCGCCGGGCGATGGCCCCGGTGAAGGCCCCCTTCTCGTGCCCGAAAAGCTCGGACAGCAGCAGCGTCTCGACCAGGGCGGCGCAGTTCACCGTCACCAGCGGGCCCGCCGCGCGGTCGCTCGCGCGATGGATGGCCTCGGCCACGAGCTCCTTGCCGGTGCCGCTCTCGCCGCGGATGAGCACGGTGCTGTTGGCGTGCGCCACCTTCTTGACGGCGGACAGCAGGCCGCGGATGGCGGGGTCGTCGCCCACGAGCTCGCGAGGAGCGGACGCCTGCGAGCGCACGCTGGGCCGCGGGAGCGCCTGCGACGACGGCGCGAGGTCGTTCTGCGACACGGGCTCCGCCAGGCGCGCGTAGAGCTTCGCCAGCGACAGCAGGTCGGGACGGGACAGGAAGGCCGCGCGCACGTCGTCCGGAAGCGTGGCGCCCACCTGGTCGCGCAGCGACACCGCGCTCTCGATGTGGGCGCGCGCCGTCTCGACGCGCCCCGCCGCCCGGTGGATCTCCGCCAGCAGGGCGTGCGCCTCGATGACCAGGTCTTCCTTGCCGCTCGCGCGGGCGGCGGCCAGGGCCTCGAGGGCCAGCCCGTCGCCGTCGTCGCCGTACGCCCGAGCGTGCCGGGCGGTGACGATGGCCGCTTCTCCGCGCAGCTCGTCGGTGGTCGCCAGCGCCCTCGCCCTCTCGAGCAGCTCGCCGGCGCGCGCCAGGTCGCCGTCCTCGAGGGCCACGCGCGTCGCGACGCAGTAGGCCTCGCACACGTAGTTGCGCATCCCCGCCGCTTCGCCCTCGGCGAGCGCCCGCGTCGCCTCGCGGCGGGCCTCGACCGTGCTGCCCCGGATGAGGGCGTTGCGCGAGGCCTGCAGCGAGAAGTGGGCGGAGCGGGCAGGGGGCATCCCCGGGCCCAGCGTGCGACGGCCGAAGGCCACGGCGTGCTCCGCGTGATCGAGCAGCCCCAGGCGACGGCGCAGCTCGGCCAGGTTGCCCAGCAGGCGCGCGGTGGCCACGCGGTCGCCGATGCGCTGCCGCAGCTTGAGCGTGCGTTCGGCCAGCGCGAGCGCCTGCGCGTAGTCGTGCCGCAGCGTCGCCACCACCGAGAGGTTGTCGAGCGCGAAGGCGCACGCCCGGGCGTCGCCGCCCCGCTCGCCCTCGATGAGCACGGCCTCGAAGATGGCGCGCGCCTCGTCGACCATGCCCTTGGAGAGCAGCGCGATGCCGCGGTTCAGGCGCGCCCGCAGCTCCTCGGTGTGCAGCCCGGCGGCCGCGGCCGTCCACGCGTCCTCCGCGAAGTGCAGGTCGGCCTCGTTCCACGACGAGCCTGCCAGCAGCAGCTTGCCCAGGGTGTTGCGGGCCTTGAGGCGCGTCGCCGCCCCGTCGTCGAGCGCCAGCGCGCGCTGCGCCTCGCGCGCCGCGCCCGTCAGGTCGCCGCCGAGGTAGGCCACCTCGGCCAGCTCGGCGCAGATGAGCGCCCGCGCCGCGTCGTCCACCGCGTGCTCGGCGCCGCGCTCGAGCGCCACCTTCGCCGCCACCAGATCCCCCAGCGCCACCGCGGCGCGCCCGAAGAGCAGGCCGAGCCGCGGATCCTGCGGGGACAGCGAGGTCGCCGACTGCGCCCAGCGGAAGGCCTCTTCGGCCTCGCCGATGGCGAGCGCCCGCTCGGTCGCGCGGACGCGGAGCGTCAGCTGGGCCTCGCGCGGCAGCGTCCCCACCGCGGCCATCCAGCGGGACACGATCTCCCTGCGGGCCAGCGAGTCGTCCACCCCGGACAGCGCGCGCGCGTGCGCCTCGTCGGCCGCGAGGGAGGCCCCGACCCGCACGAAGAGCTCCGCCGCGCGGGACTGGCCCCACGGATCGTGCGCGAAGCGCGTCACCAGCGCCTGCGCCACCACCTCGGCCAGCGCGGGCGACGACGCCTCGGCCAGCGCCTCGGCGCGCGCCTGCCACGACGCCTCCAGCACGACCCACCCGCCCGCGGCCCGCGCCGCTCCGGCATGGGCCAGCGCCGCCACCGCGCCGTCGTCGGCGCCGAGGAACGCGAGGTCCTCCGCCGGCCATGCGCGTCCGGCGAGCGCCAGCATCGCCGCCAGCTTCTCCGCGCCGGCGCCGAGGACGGCGCCGCCCTGCGAGCGCGACGTCGGCGCGTGCCGCGCGTTCGACCACCAGGCGTCGAGCGTGGCCAGCGCGTCCGCCGTCACGTCCACGTTCGCCGCATCGGCGATGCCCACCCACCAGCGCTGGCGCTCGACGTCGTCGAGCGTGGCGCCGATCTCGAAGAGGTCGACGGCGAGGTCCTCGGTGCCGTCGACGCCGGTGGCGACCAGCACCACCGCGGGGGCCGTGCCCAGCGTCGTCAGCTCGCACGCCACGGCGCGATCCCACGTCCCGCGGGCGGGCAGCGTCGCGACCACGACCGCGCGCCGCAGCGCCGCCGCGCGGGCGATGGCGTCGGCGGCCTCGACCGGATCGCTGGCGAGCGTGCCCACGCCGAGCCGCGACGCGACCTCGCGCCACAGCGGAGCGCCCTGCGCCGCCCGCGCCTCGATGGCGAACATGCCGGACGCGCGGGCGCGGCGCGCCACGTGGGCGCCCATCGCCTCGGCTGTCTCGTGCGAGGGCGCACGAACGACGACGACGCCACCGGTGCCGGCGGCCACGCGATCGTCGAGCTCGACGAAACCGCGGGCCGCGATCGCGGAGGGCGCCGCGGGGAAGACGCGCGGCGAAGACAGGGGGTAAGCCACGAGGGTCATGAAGGCTACCTTTGGAAGGTTCTCCGTCAAGCCACGAAAGGCCTGTTTCTCCTGGGGAAAGCGTGTGTCGCGGCGTCCTGGAACATTGCCGCGGCGGTGCGCGCTCCCCTCGTGTGCGTCGACGCGTGGCGTAGCAGCCGCCGTGCCTCGACCGTGGCGCGGGCAAGTGCCTGCAACCGCGCAGATTTGATGGCGCCGCCACGGGGCCGTCAGAGAACGCACGGCGCTGCGTCAAACATGGCGCGCCGCGCCAGTCACCGGGCGGACGGGCC
>DATBQU010000384.1:0-15337 GCA_036560665.1 Polyangiaceae bacterium | reverse complement strand
AGCATCTCGTAGAGGATGACGCCGAAGGAGAACACGTCCGTACGGGCGTCGACGTCCTTGCCGGTGGCCTGCTCGGGCGACATGTAGAGGGGCGTCCCCACGACCTCGCCCTGGCGCGTCTCGGTGTCCGCGCTCCCGAGCTGGCTGGCCGACGAGCGAGTGGCCCCGCCGAGCTTCGCCAGACCGAAGTCGAGCACCTTCACGGCGCCGCCCGCCGCGATCATCACGTTGTCCGGCTTGAGGTCGCGGTGCACGACGCCCTTCTCGTGCGCACGCGCCACGCCGCGCGCGATCTGCGCGGCGATGGCCCGGACCTCCGCCATCTCGAGCCGACCGCGCGCGAGCCGGGCCCGGAGGGTCTCGCCCTCGACGAGCTCCATCGCGATGTACGCCCGACCATCGGCCTCGCCGACCTCGAAGACCGTGGCCACGTGCGCGTCGACGATCGCCGCCGCCGAGCGCGCCTCGCGCAGGAACCTGCGGCGCCGCTGCTCGTCCGCGGCGAACGCGGGGGGGAGCACCTTCAGCGCGATCGTTCGCCCCAGGCGCTCGTCCTCGGCGCGATAGACGACGCCCATCCCGCCCTCGCCGAGGCGCCCGATGACGCGGAAGTGGGCGATGCGGGCCGGCTCCGGCAGAGGCACGTCGACTTCGGGAGCCCGGGCGACCGCCCGCAGCAATTCGTCCCCGGAAGGGTCTTTCGAGCCCTGGTCCCCGCCCACGACGCCAGTGTCGCCTGCCGGGCGTCCCCGGTCACCTGCCGGTTCAGCGCTTCCCGCTGCGCAGCGCGACCATGCGCGGTTGCGCCATCGGCGCCGTCTCGAACCGCGCGGGGCGCTCTGCGGTCGCGGCGCGCGCTCCATAGGCGGGGACGGCGAAGTCGACCACCGGGTGCCCCGCCGCGGGCGTGGCGGCGGCCGGGCCCAGGTGCGAGCAGCCGGCGAGCGTGGAGAGCAGCGAGACGAGAGCGATCGAGAGACCGAAATGATGAGTGTTCACGGCGTCCTCCTCGGCCCTTGCTTGGGCTTCGAGGAGGTGGTTGCCGCGGGCCGGCGATGTGAATCTTCTACTCGATGAGGCCTTCCTTCTTGGCCAGATCGCGCAGCCTGTCCTTCACGAGCTGAAAGCGCTTCCTCAACCGCGCCGATTCCCTCGCGAGCGCAGCGTCGTCCATCGACGCATCGCCGTCCCCTTCGGCGCCTTCCGCGAGCACCCGCGCGAGCTCGTTCCACGACAGCTGCCGGTCGAGCCTGAGCACGAGCAGCATGCGGTCCTCTTCCGGGAGCGCGTCGCGCAGCGCCTGGAGCCGCGTCTTCTTCTCGGTGCGCAGGTACGAGAGCGTCTCGGTCCGCACCGCCTGCGCGATCCCCTCGAGGGCCGAGTCGCCCGCGCGCGGCCCCCGTCGCTGGCGCCTTCCGGCGTCGCGCCTGCGCCTGCGCATGATGTTGCGCGCGACGGAGTACGCCCACGTCCGGAGCGTGCTCTCCCATGCGAATCCGGGCAGCCCACGCCAGAGCGCCTCGGCCAGCTCCGAGAAGATGTCGCTGGCATCGGCCTCGTTGCCGTGCACGGCGATGAGGAAGCCGAAGATCTCCGGGCCGTAGCCCTTGAGAGCGAGCGTCGCCGCGCCGGCCTGATCGCCGCCGTCCGAGAGCGCGCGCACGTCGCGTTCGAGCTCGGCGCGGGCGGAGGCGTCCATCGTCAGGCACGATGGTACCACCCCGATGCGTCCTCAGATGTCCGTCAGGATCGTCGTGAGCACGTAGTCCACCGCGAAGATGGCCACGATGCTGGCGACGACGGCCTTGGCGGTGGCCTCGCCGACGCCGCGCGCGCCGCCCGACGCGCTGAAGCCCTTCTTGCAGCAGATGACGCTGAAGACGAAGCCGAAGGTGGTGCTCTTGATCAGCATCATCCGAAGGTCCGAGACCTCCATGAACTGCTCGATCTTCTGGAAGAAGACGCCCGGATCGATCCCCTGCCACATGACGGCGACGACGTACGCGCCGGTCTGACCGGCCACGCCGAAGCAGGTGGCGAGGAGCGGCATCATGAGCGTCGTCGCCAGCACGCGCGGCACCACCAGGTACTGCACCGGGCTGACGCCCATGGTGGTGATGGCGTCGATCTGCTCGGTCACGCGCATGTTCCCGAGCTCGCTCGCCATGGTGCTTCCGGCGCGCGCGGTCACCACCACCGCGGCCAGCACCGGCGCGAGCTCGCGCGCCAGGGCGAGGGCCACCACGCCGCCCACCATCCCCTCCGCCGAGAACTGGCGGAAGCCGACGATGGTGCTGACGGTGAAGGCCATCCCCGTGAACAGGCCCACCAGCGCCACGATGAACGTCGAGCCCGCGCCGATGAAGTCGAGGGCGACGAGGAGCTGCGAGAGACGGTACGGCGGGCGGATGGCCCAGCTCAGCGCCCGCACGCCGAGCATCACCGTGCCGCCCAGGTCGTCGAAGAACGCGAGGACCGGCGTGTAGACGACGTCCGTCAGCCGCGCGACGCGCGACAGCGCGCCTTGCTCCTCGGGCGCCCGGGGGGAATCGCCGGTCGTGTCGCTCAAACCGCCGGGAGCTTACTCCCGTTTCCGTTGCCGGGCGCTTGCCCTATCCTCGCCGCCCATGAGCCGAGCCCGGTCCGTCTGTCTGGTCCTGTCCGCTGCCGCAGCCGCCGCAAGCCTGCTGGGGTGCCCCAAGTCGGAGCCCGAGTCGGGCGGCAGCGCGTCGGCGTCCGCCGCGTTCCCCATGCCGTCCGCTCCCACAGCCATGGCCAGCGCGCCGAGCGCCTCCGCCTCCGCCGCGCCCGCTCCTCCGCCTCCGTGCACCGCCGAGGCGGCCTTCGTCATCGACAAGGGCGCGCGCGCGGACACCGGCCTCACCGTGACCGAGCTCACCAACGGCAAGCTGGCGGGCGTCGGCTACGCGGTCGGCGAGGGCATCCCGCGGGTCGCCACCGTCGACGACACCGGCAAGGTCACCAAGCTCGAGCCGGACTGGAGCCACGTGCGCGACGCGGAGCAGAAGAAGGATCCCAAGATGGTGCGCCACGTCTACCGCGTGACGGCGCTGGGGATGAAGAACGGCAAGATGCGGGTAGGAATGGATCTGCTCGACGCGTTCCCCGAGAAGGGCCAGGGCAGCTATCTGCGCTGCGGCCCCGCCGACGTCGAGCCCGTCATCGCCGACGAGGGCGGCGCGCAGTTCGACGCGCCCACCGAGGACCAGGTGGCGGCGCTGGCCGCGGCGAGCGACACCGAGGGCGGCACCGTCGACTTCCGCGACTGCCGCACCTTTGGCGGCGCCGACAAGGCGTTCGTCCTGGCCACGCAGGTGAAGCGCGAGGGCCCCGGCGACGACCACAACCTGCTCTACCAGTGGATCATCGACGAGATCCCGGGCAAGGGTCTGCTCAAGGACTTCGTCATCGACAAGCGCGTGGCCAAGCCGGGCAAGGACGGGACCTATCCCAAGGTGGAGCACTTCATCACCCCGGTGGCGATCCCGATGGGCGACCTCGGCGTCATGATCACCGCCCGGGACAGCGGGAACCTGGTCTTCGTCAAGCGCACCGCCAAGCTCGAGAAGGCGGGCGACGCCGTGGCCATGTCGCTCGGCGCCTCGCCCGGCATGCCCGCGCTCAACATCGAGAACGGGCAGGTGTACGTGGCCACCACCGAGTTCCAGAAGACGGACCTCTACGGCGTCCTCTTCCCCGCCACCGACAAGCCGGCCAAGCCGCAGAAGATCGGCATCACCGATCCCAACCCGCCCACCGAGGGCGCGCGCGACTCGGCCAGCCTCGACGTCCTGCCCGACGGCAACATCGCCGTCGGCTTCGTGGACGGCAAGGCGCCGCAGCGCCACGCCCGGCTGACGGTCCTCGACAAGGACATGAAGCAGAAGCTCCAGGGCGTGTTCGACGTGTCGCCCCCGGAGGTGAACGTGGT
The DNA here is from genome assembly GCA_036560665.1 of Polyangiaceae bacterium. Classification (GTDB taxonomy): domain Bacteria; phylum Myxococcota_A; class Polyangia; order Polyangiales; family Polyangiaceae; genus Palsa-1150. Next base: position 11,385 of record DATBQU010000384.1, on the reverse strand, counting down.
CGAGATGCGCGTCGTCGGCGCGTCCAGCGGCAAGGTCCTGGTGACCACGCTCGCCACCGACGGCACGCTCAGCGGCACCTTCGTCAGCTGCAAATACTGAGGGATCAGGGCTCGCGGTAGAAGCGCGGGACGCGGCGGGAGACGCTGGTCAGCACCTCCCAGGCGATGGTGTCGCCGTGGGTGGCGATCTCGTCGGCCCCGAGCGCGTCGCGCCCGAGCGGACCGTCCTGCCCGCCGAGGACCACCACCTCGTCGCGGACGCTCGCGCCGTCGACGCCGGTGACGTCGATCATCGTCATGTCCATCGACACCGCGCCGACGATCGGCGCGCGCCGCCCCCGGACGAGCACGTGGCCGCGGTTGCCGAGGTGCCGTGACAGCCCGTCGGCGTAGCCCATGGGCAGCGTGGCGATGCGGGACCGCCGCGGCGCACTCCACGTGGCGCCGTATCCGACCGACGCGCCCGCGTCGACGTCGCGCAGCGCGACGATCTCGGTGCGAACGCGCATGACCGGCCGCAGCTCGGCGGTGAGCGGCGAGCCGCCCACGCGCGGCGAGACGCCGAAGAGCGCGATCCCGGGGCGGACGGCGTCGAGCCGGGCCTGCCCGCGCAGCAGGGCGGCGCTGTTGGCGGCGTGCCGGACGTCGGTTCGCACGCCGCGGCGGGCGAGGAGCGCCGTCGCCTCGTCGAAGCGGAGCATCTGCTCGGCGGTCTCGGCGTCGGTCGGCGCGTCGGCGCAGGCCAGGTGCGTCATCAGGCCGCGCACGCGCACCTCGGGGGTGTCGGCCAGCTTCGCGGCCAGGTCCGGGAGCGCCTCCATGGTGACGCCGAGGCGCGCCATCCCCGTGTCGACCTTGAGGTGGACGTCGATGGGACCGTCGACCGTGCCCGAGCGAACGAGCCGCGCGAAGGCCGCGAGCTGCCCGGCGTCGTGCACGACGGGGACGAGGCCCCGCGCGACGACCTCGTCGTGCGCATTTCCGTAGTGGCCGCCCATGACCAGGATGGGGGCGACGATCCCCGCCTCGCGCAGCTCGACGGCCTCCTCGAGCAGCGCCACGCAGAAGCCGTCGACGTGCGCGCGCTCCAGCGTCCGCGCCACCGCCGGAGCGCCGTGACCGTAGGCGTCGGCCTTGAGCACCGCCCAGACGCGCGCCGTGCCGGCGTGCTTCTTCACCACGCGCAGGTTGTGCCGCAGCGCCTCGAGGTTGACGTCGGCCCGCGTCGGTCGCACGGCGTCGGCGGGCGCGGCGCGGCGCGGGCGGAGGACGCGGGGGACGAGGGGCTGGGTCATGCAGGGGGAACGCGCACACGCTCCGGGGCGATTCCGCCCCCAGTTAGCACCGCGGGGCAGACGCGGCCAAGTCTGCCGGGCGGGTTCGGTGGTAAGAGGTGCGCATGGAGGGCCCCCGGAGCGCAGGGTTGTCGCTGCTCGTGTTGGGGCTCGCGGGCAGCGCGTGCGCGGGCGCGGGCGTGCGCGCGGGCGTGGGCGTGGGCGCGGGCGCGGGGCGGGCGGCTGTCCCTGCGGTGGTGCGCTTCGAGTCGGTGCCGGGGAGCGAGGGGACGACGACGCTGTGGGCCGTCGCGCCGGCGGTGCACCTGCGGGTCGACGTCGTCACCTTCCGCGCCCCGTTCCACTGTCTGCCGCTCGTGCCGAACCGCTTCACGCGGGGGCAGGTGGACGTGCACTGCACGCCGGATCTGGCGCGGCCCGTGTCCAGCCTGTTCGTCGACGAGGACGGGCTGACCGTCACCGATCTCGGTCGCTCGCGGCGGTTCCCCGAGGTGGCGCCGGCCTCCACCTTCGAGCTGCCCGCCCCGCCACGACCCGAGACGTGCGCGGCCGGCGCGCCGACCGCGGTCGACGTCGCCTTCGATCGCACGGCGGGCGATCTCGGCTGGGCCGCCCCGGCGCTCCGCTGGAAGGCCCGCGTCGCCACCCTTCGAGGCTCGCTCCGCTGCGCCGAGACGCCGGCCACCGGCGGCCAGGGGACGGCGGAGACCTGCTCGGCCGGCGAGCACCACCAGGAGATGCGCGTCACCCCCGAGCCCGGCCTGCTGCGCCTCGACGCCGAGCTGTCCGGCGCCGGCGACGAGCGGCGCGTCACCGGCTACATCTCGCTGCCGTGCGGCGCCGAGCTCCACGTCTCGACGCGGAGCATCGAGGACCCCTGAGCCGCTTACTGCGGCGTCGGCGTGACGCAGGAGCCGACCTCGAACACCAGGTACTCGAGGATCCGCTCCTGCGGGAGCAGGTTGCCCGGGGTCACCGTGCCCCCTGCCGTGTGGTACGAGCTGTAGACGACGCGCCCGCAGGCGGACACGTCGAACTGCGACGTCAGCGGCACGTCGCCGCTCGTGGCGCCGCCGGCGCCGGTGTAGCTCACCGTGCCGTCCACGATCAGCGTCGACGTCTTGGGCAGCGACGCCTGCACCGACCACGGGTTGAGGAACCCCTGGAGCGGCACCGGGCTGGTGGGCACTCCCAGGCCGGTCATCCACGCCTTGAGGCTGGGGTCATCCACGTTGCCGTTGTACGAGCCGGCGGCGCCCACGTTGGCGCCGTCGACCGGCTGCGGAGCGCCCGTCGGCCCCTGCCAGGTGATGGCCGACGGGAACGCCTGCGCCACGTAGTCGTAGGACATGTCGGTGGCGAAGAGGCGCCCGCCGCTGGTCACGAAGCTGCTCACGTTCGAGCTCAGCGTCGCCGTGTTCACGCCGCTCGTCGCGTAGTTCTTGAAGGCGTTGGGCGCGCAGCTCACGAAGAGCAGGTGATAGGCGTCGATGGGCGTGGCGGACTTCTTGAGCAGCAGGTTGGAGAGGCTGTCGACGGGCTGGCAGGTGGGCGACGAGCTGCCCGTCGAGGCGCGCCCCTCGTAGCAGTCGTACTCGGTGATGCCGAGGACGCCGAGGATCTGATCGAGGTGGTCGCTGTTGCCGGTGGAGACGGCGATCTTGGGGATGTCGCCGTCTGCCGCCTTGCCCGGCAGCGTGGTCGCCGCCTTGGGAGCCGCGTTGCTCCCGCACTTGACCGGGAGCGGCGTCACCTTGCGGAAGCGCCCGACGTTGATGACCAGCTGGATGTCCGCCCCCGCCGGCACGTTGCTCAGGCTGAGCGAGAAGGTCCCGTCGTTGCCGGACTGGGTGTGCGAGTACCAGTTGTCGAGCGGGCTGTTGCACTGGTTGCAGAAGTTGCCGGCCGGGAACGGGTTCACCTTGGCCGCGGCGTAGACGTAGATGTTGGGCAGCGGATCGGTGCCGTTGGGCGCGTACACGGTGCCCGTCACCGACGTCGCCGTGCCGTTGCAGGTGGTGCCGAAGGTGGGCCCGCCCTGGCCGCCGAAGGAGCCGCTGTCGTCGCCGCCGAAGGTGCCCCCCTCCCCTCCGGGGCCCGTCGTGCCGCCGTCGTTGCCGGTGCCGTCGCCGAAGCCGCCGTTGCTGGTGGCTCCGCACGCGAGCAGGGCACCCGCAAGAATCACCGCCGCAGGACCGCGCATCCGCATGGAGCCGCCTCCCGCCCCTCGTTCTGTGACCGGGGCCGCCGCCCCTCAAGCGACAGATGCGAGTGCATCTTTCCGGTGCCGCGGCACCCGGCGGGGTCAGGTCGGCCGGGCCTTGGCCTAGCCTTGGCCTAGCCTGCCGCGCGCGTCTCCTGGGCCCGTCGCTCGGCCTCGGCGATGGCCTGCTCGTGCGCGAACTGCATCCGGTAGAGGCGCGCGTACACCCCGCCGCGCCCCATCAGCTCGTCGTGGGTGCCGATCTCGACCACGCGCCCCTTGTGGAAGACGACGATGCGGTCGGCGGCGCGGATGGTCGACAGGCGGTGGGCGATGACCAGCGACGAGCGCCCGCGCATGACCTCCTCGAGCGCGCGCTGCAGCCGGGCCTCGGTGTCGGAGTCGACGCTCGCCGTCGCCTCGTCGAGCACGAGCAGCGGCGCGTCGCGGTAGATGGCGCGGGCGAAGGCGATGAGCTGCCGCTCGCCGGCGCTGAAGTTCTGGCCGCGCTCGTCGACGCGGGCGTCGAGGCCGCCCTCGCGGCGCGCGAAGAGCTCGAGCGCGCCGATCCGTCGCAGCGCCTCCTCCGCCCGCGCGCGGTCCGGGATGGCGTCGGCGATGCCCACGTTGGACAGCACCGTGCCCGGGAACAGGAACACGTCCTGCGGGACCACCGAGAAGTGCAGCCTCAGGTCGTGCGGCTCGTACCCGCGCACGTCGCGTCCCAGCACGCGGATGGCTCCCCCCTGCGGCTCGTACAGGCGAAGGAGCAGGCTGGCCACGGTGGTCTTGCCCGCCCCCGTCGCGCCCACCAGCGCGATGCGCTCGCCGCGCCTGGCGGCGAAGGTCACGTCGCGCAGCACCGGCACGCCGGGCTTGTACTCGAAGTCGACGTGCTCGAGGGCGATGGCCTCGTCGTCGGGCCCGGGCGGGCAGCAGTCCTCCGGGGCCAGCGCGGGCAGCGTCACGTCCTTCTCGCCGAGCAGCTCGAAGATGCGCTCGGCCCCCGCCATGGCGCTCTGCAGCAGCGTGTAGCGCTGCGAGAGCAGGCTCACCGGCTCGAAGAACTGGCGGATGTACTGGGTGAAGGTGACGAGCAGCGCGAAGGTGATGGCGTGATCGCCCACGCGGCGCAGCCCGGCGAACCACAGGATGCTGGCCACGCACAGCGTGCTCACCAGCTCGATGGCCGCGTCGAGGACGGCCTCGTAGTAGATGGCGCGCTTGTTGGCGTCGCGGTAGCCCACGTTGATGTCGTCGAACTCGTCGCGCATGGCGCGCTCGCGCACGAAGGCCTGCACCACCGCGATCCCGTTGACCTGCTCGTTGAGGAAGGCGTTGAGGCGGGCGGTGCGTGCGCGCACGTCGCGGTAGGCCGCGCGCGAGCGCTTGCGCACGTAGTTGACGATGAGGCCCACCAGCGGCAGCGCCAGGAACGACACCGCAGACAGCCGCCAGTCGAGCACCACCATCATCACCACCACGCCGCTCAGCGAGATGATGTCCCCCATGGCGTTGAGGGCGCCGGAGGCGAACAGCTCGCTCAGCGCGTCGACGTCGTTGGTGGCGCGCGTCACCAGGCGCCCCACGGGCGTGCGGTCGTAGTAGCGCAGGCGCAGGCGCTGGAAGAAGCGGAACACCGTCGAGCGCAGGCCGGCCATGGCCCGCGCGCCGGCGATCTGCATCGAGTACATCTGCACGAAGGTGAGCATCTGCGACACCACCAGCAGACCGGCCAGCCCCAGGCCGTCGCGGAACAGGCGGTGCGGATCGCGCGCGTCGGCCTGCCGCACCACGTCGCCCATCAGCAGCGGGCGCACCAGGTTGATGCCGGCGATGACCACCAGCGTCGCCAGCGAGACCACCAGGAACTTCACGTGCGGCCGCACGAAGGGCCACAGCTGGCGCAGCAGGCGGGCGTCGTAGGCCTTGCCGATGTTCCCCTCCTCGTGGAACGTCTTGAGCGCCTGCTGCGCGCGCGTGGTCGGCGCGGCGGCGGAGCCGCGGGTGGGCCGGGCGGTCACGAGGCCGCCGCCCCCTCCGGCGCGCGCGTCGGCTCCACCGACGGCAGCTCGATCTCGTCGAGCTCGGACGCCATCTTCTGCTCCTCGGCGAAGGCGGCGTAGATCCCGCCCGAGCGCACCAGCTCGGCGTGCGTGCCCTGCTCGACGATGCGCCCCTCGTCGAGCACCACCACGCGATCGCAGCGCGACGCCGCGGCGATGCGGTGCGTGACCAGCAGCACCGTCCGCCGCTCGGCCTGGCGGTCGATGGCGTCGAGGATGGCCCCCTCGGTCTTGGCGTCGACCGCCGACAGCGGGTCGTCCAGGATGAGGATCTTGGGCTCCCAGGTGAGCGCGCGGGCCAGGGCGATGCGCTGCTTCTGCCCGCCCGAGAGCTGCACGCCCCGCTCGCCGACCACGGTGTCGAAGCCCTCCGGCAGGCCCATGGCCTCCTCCAGCACCTGCGCCTCGCGCGCGGCGTGCCGGATCTTCGCCTGCGCCTCGGGCGCGTCCGGCTGATCGATGGCGAAGCCGATGTTGCGCGAGACGGTGGTGGAGAAGAGGAACGCGTCCTGCTGCGCGTAGCCGATGGCCGAGCGCACCGAGGCCAGCGGAAGCTCGCACACGTCCAGGCCGTCCATGCGCACCGTGCCCCCCGGCGTCGGCAGCAGGCGCGCCAGGAGCATGGCCAGCGTCGTCTTGCCCGCGCCGGTGCGGCCCACGATGGCCAGCGACTCGCCCGGCGCCACCTTGAAGCTCACGTCGTCGAGCACCTTGCGCGCCCCGTAGGCGAAGCTCAGGTGCTCCACGCCCAGCGAGCCGCCCACGTGGCGCGGCGCCCGCCGCGGCCCGTCGACCACCTCCGGCACGGCGTCGAACACGTCGCGCAGCCGCAGGAACCCCACCCGCCCGCGCTGCACGATGCTGAGCGAGAAGCCCACCGCGATCATGGGCCAGGTCATGCGCCCGAACGCGCTCCAGAAGGCGAAGAAGTCGCCCTGGGTGAAGGCGCCGCGCAGCAGCAGCGACGAGCCGTACCAGAAGAAGACCAGCACGCCCCCCGCGGCGACGGCGCCGATGGTCGGCCCGAAGGAGCCGCGCAGCCGCGCCAGACCCAGGCTGGCCTCGAGGTAGTCGCGGTTGGTCGCCTCGAAGCGCTCGCGCTCGCGCTCCTCGAGGGCGAAGCTGCGCACCACCCGCACCCCGGCCAGGTTCGCCTGCAGGACGTCGCTCATGCGCCCCAGGGCCGCCTGGTTCGCGCGCATGCGGGTGAACATGCCCCGCGAGAGATAGCGGGAGATGAAGATGACCAGCGGCAGGTTGACCAGGCAGGCGAGCGTGAGCCAGGGGCTCACCTTGACCATGACCTGGAGCGCGCTGGCGAAGGCGAAGCACACGCCCACAAGGCTGAGCGCCCCGAAGCCGAAGAGCATGCGCACCTGCTGCAGGTCGCTGGTCGACCGGCTCATGATCTCGCCCGCCGGCATCTTGCGGTAGAAGGCGGCGCCCAGCTGGTGCAGCTTGCGCAGGAGCTCGAAGCGCAGCTCGTACTCGGCGTCGCGCCCGGCGTTGAAGATGTGGAAGCGGCTGGCCACGCGGGCGACGAAGGCCACCACCGCGAGCCCCAGCATCCACGCCGCGGACTTCCAGGCTTGCCCCGGATCGGGACCGAAGATGGCGTCGATGGCGTCGCGCGCCCGCCAGTCGATGCGGTTCATCGCCAGGTAGAAGACCGCGAGCTCGAGCGTGCCGAAGACGTACTGCGGCATGTGGCGGCCGAACTGGCCGCCCATCGTGGTCGGATAGCGGGACGTGGCGTCGGGGGCGGGGCTCACCGGGCGTACGAGATCTCCACCCTCGGTAGATGCCGCTCCGGGGGTTCCCGTTGTCACGATCGGACCGGCAGCGGCTTGCGGCGATGCGACGACGAGAGCATGGGGCGCCCCTGCGCCGCTCCGGCCGCGCAGGCCACCAGATCCTTCACGTCGATGCGCACGGCGAGCAGGCCCAGCATGACCCGCGCGCCGCCCTTGCCGTCGAGGTCGTGGACCACGCCCGTCTTGCCGGCGAACGGCCCGTCGAGCACCCGCACGCGGCCGCCCTTCTCGACCGGCGCGCGCGGGTCGACCCCGCTCGCCAGCGGACGGCGATGGCCCGCGCGCAGCGGCATCTTCTTCAGGTTGGCGCTTGCGTTCGCGCTCGCCGCGCGATGGAGCCGCGGCGGTCCCGCCTCGCGCTCGCTGGCGGCCTCCGGCTCCGCCTCGTGCTCGCGGGCCACCGACAGCGGCGACCCCGAGCGCGAGGGGACGCCGTCCTGCTCGCGCTCCCGGTCGCGCGCCCGGGCCCGGGCCCTGCGCTTGCTCCCGGGCGAGTCGTCGTCGCCGCGCGTGTGCTCGCGGCGATCGCGCCGTGCCCCCTGCGCTCCGGGGTGGACGCCGTGCAGCTCGTGCGAAGGCGAGGGCGAGGGTTGCGGCTGCGTGAAGAGATCGAGCACCTCGCCCAGGGCGACGAGCGCGTCCTCGAGCTGCTCGTCCAGCGTCGCCGCGTGGGCCAGCGCCACGGCGCGCGGCACGCTCCATCCGAGCCACAGCGGCCGCTGGACCCGCTCGACGCGATCGAGCAGGGCGCGGATGTCGTCGGTCGAGGCGCGCGTCACCGGGACGCGATCGCCCTGCGCATCGCGCCCGTCGGCGACGCCACCTCCGCCCGTGCCCATGGTGAACTGCTCGGGGAGCGCCTCGATGGCCGTCGTCAGCTCGAGGGCCCGGCCGGGATCGCCCAGGCGCGCGCGCGCACCGTCGAGGTCGCGCGACGGCAGCTCGAGGGCCACCTCGACGCGGTCCTTGCCCAGCGTGAGCGCGAGCCGCCCGTCGGGCTGGAAGACGACGCGGTGTCCGCCCCCGCCCTCCACCGCGCACCCGTCCACGTCGAGCCCGAGCTTGTGCAGGCGCGCCACCACCCCGTCGCCCCAAGACTTCAGCCGCCGGGGCAGGTCTGCGCGGCCGGAGCCGGAGGACGGGCCGGAGGCCCGGGACCGGGCGAACGCGCCGGCAATCGAAGGCGGGGGCGACACTGCGCGGGACATGGCAAACGAGGAGGCAGGCGAGGAGACCAGCGCCACGTTTGCGCGACCGGTCGCGCCTTGTCAATCGCGCCTCCCCGCCTTGACGCACCGCGCTATCGTCCTTAACCCTTGGGGAAGAGACCATGAGGGAAGCGATGACGTCGCACGACGACACACGCGAGCTACTCGTGGGCCTGATGCTGGGCGCAGGCCTGGCCGCGCTGTCGGCCTGCTGGTGGATCTGGGCCACGCACGGCTGAAGAAACGCGGCCCGACACGTGCTACGCCTGCACCGGCCGTAGCATCTCTGTAGGACCACACTTGCCCCGCACGACGAAGCCCGCGACCACCAGAAGGCCCGCCCGAGCCAGGAAGGCGAGCGCCAAGGACCCCGCTGCTCACGACGAGGAGCAGACGGAAGGCGCCGAGGCCGGCGAGGGGCAAGCCACGGAAGAGGCTGGCGCGGAGCGTGAGGGTGGGGAGGGCGCAGAGGGCGGCCAGGCCGAGGACGGCGAGGCCGAGGACGCGCTCGGCGACGAGGTCGAGGCCCCGGATCCGGCCGTCATCGAGGAAGAGGAGGCGCCGCGGCCGTCCGAGCGCGAGCCCACCGAGAGCTCGTCCATCGAGCGGTTCGACACGCTGCAGACGTACCTGCGCGAGGTGCAGCGCCACCCGCTGCTCGCCCCCGAGGAGACGCAGGCGCTCGCCGTGAAGTTCCTGGAGACGCAGGACCCGGCCATCGCCGCGCGCCTGGTCACGGCCAACCTGCGGCTGGTGGTCAAGATCGCCTACGAGTACCGCCGCGCCTACAAGAACATCATGGACCTCATCCAGGAGGGGAACATCGGCCTGATGCAGGCCGTGAAGCGCTACGACCCCTACCGCGGCGTGAAGCTCTCCTCGTACGCGGCGTGGTGGATCCGCGCGTACATCCTGCGCTTCATCCTCAACAACTGGCGCCTGGTGAAGCTCGGGACGACGCAGGCGCAGCGCAAGCTCTTCTTCAACCTGCGGAAGAAGCGCGCCGAGCTCCAGGCGCTCGGGGTCGATCCGACCAACGCCGAGATCGCCAAGCAGCTCAACGTGCCGGAGAACGAGGTAGCCGAGATGGAGGTGCGCCTCCAGGCCAGCGAGAAGTCCCTGGACGCGCCGGTGGGCGACGCCGAGGGGCGGTCGATCGCCAAGGTCGACATGATGCCGAGCGCGGTCGAGGGACCGGAGGCGCTGCTGGCCGACAACGAGCTGCAGGGCCTGCTCAAGGAGAAGCTCGCCGAGTTCCGCAAGACGCTGGCCGGCAAGGACAAGGAGCTAGCCATCTTCGACGAGCGCCTGGTGGCCGATGACCCGCTGACCCTCCAGGAGCTGGGCGACCGCTTCGGCATCTCGCGCGAGCGCGTGCGGCAGCTCGAGCAGCGCCTGACGGGCCGGCTGCGCGAGTACCTGCGCGACGAGATGGGCGACGCGGTCTCGGTGGCGTAGAACGCGACCTTCGCTCCGCCCTACGGCGTCCCCTTGATGGCCTTGCGTTGACGCTTGCCCATGGTGCGGCGCAGGCGTCGCGTCTCGCGCCGCTTGGCGACGGCGATGGCCTTGGTCACCACGGTGAGGGTGGGCGGCTTCCGGGGCTTGAGGGCGAAGTCACGCAGGGTGAGGCTCGCCTCTCCGAAGGAGCCGACGGCGAAGCTCGACACCAGGTGCCAGAGCGCGAGGATGGCCTTCTCTAGCTTCGCCTCCAGCGCGATGGACTGGCTGCGGAGCTTGTCGTAGCGGTCGATGTCGTCGATGACCTGGAGGTGCGCCTCGAAGCGCGCGATGAGATCGTCGGCCTTCAGGTGCTCCGGGCCGACGCCCATCGCGTCGAACAGCGCCCGGTGCTTGCGGATGCCGGCGATCATCCCGCGATCCCGCGTCTGCTTGGTCAGCTTCCCGCGCTTGGGCAAGGGAGGGCTCCTCCGGCGCGAGGATAAGCGGCGTCGGCGTCGGAGTGAACGGGGTCGAGCGCAGGGGGCGGCGGTCCCCTCCCGGGAGGGACGCGATGGCTCCCGGGGAGGAGGCGCGGAGACCGAGAGAAGTCGCGATCGTCCGCGGAGGGGAACGCTCCCCCCGGCGAAGGAACGCGATTGGACCCGGAGAAGAGCTGGTGGGAACGAGGGAGAACGACGTCCTCGATGGAGGGGAGCGTTCCCCTCGGCGGAGGAACGCGATCGCTCCGGGGGAAAAGGCGCTGGGGACGAGGGGAAACGGCTTCTTCGACGTAGGGGAACGTTCCCCTCCGCGGAAGGACGCGATCGCCTCGAGGGAAGAGCCCGTGGGGACGAGGGCGAACGGCTTCCTCGACCGAGGGCAGCGCTCCCCTCGGCGGAAGGACACGGTCACCGTGAGAGCGAGGGTCTTCGGCGTGAGGGCGGACGGGCTTCCTGTCGGAGACAAGGCGGTAGCTCCCGGAGAAAGCACGGTCCCTCCCATGGTGAAGGCCGTGGCTCTGCGGGAGAAGGCGGCTACTCCGAGGGAGAGGCAGGTGGCTCTGCGAGCAGAGCCGGCTACTCGCGGAGAGCGCGCGACCGCTCCGCTTCCGGAGCGAGGCTGGCTAGAAGAGAAGGTCCTCGCTGAAGCGGGTGCCCGCCGGAATACCGCAGTGGATGCAGCTCTGCGTGAACAGCGAGTGGGCCGGGTGCCACGGCTGACGGCATCGCGGACAGGTGAAGGTCGACATCGCCGCGACGCCTGCCGCGATGGGGCCGAGGAGAGCCGCGAGGACCGCACCTGACTCCACGAGGTCCCAGGGAGAGCGCGTCAGCACCGACCGGTTCCCGAGCGCGG
>DATBQU010000383.1:0-12881 GCA_036560665.1 Polyangiaceae bacterium | reverse complement strand
CCACCAGTTCAACACGGCGACCGAGGCCGACACCGTCAACGAGGGCTGGGGATTCGCGGCCATCGCCGCCGTCGCCGCGCGGTCGTCGCTGGCGGGGCAGGCGTGGACGGCCCAGTCGGGGCAGATCGACGCACCGGCGTCGGCGAGCGTGGGCAAGCCCGTGACCGCGACCCTGATCGGGCCCCCCGGCCTCGACCTGGCCGGGGCGCGGGTGACGTGGGAGGCGGCCGGCGTGGAGCCGTGGGCGGGGGGAACGACGTTCACCTTCACGCCCACGGCGGCCGGACCGGTGTGGATCGACTGCGAGGCGATGCTGCCCGACGGACGCCGGGTGATCGCCGCGAGCGACACGACGCTCTCGGCGCAGTGAGCCGGGGCGTCGCCCGCGCTACGGCTTGATCACGAGCTGGTTGTCCACGTCGGTCACGCCGTCGACGGCGCGCGCCCTGGCCTCGACCTCGGCCTTCTCCTTCTCGGTCTTGACCGCCCCACGCAGGACGACCTTGCCGCCGGTGGTGATGATCGTCACGTTCTTGGCACGGAAGGACAGGGCGCCGTCGCGCACCACGGCGCGGCGGATGGCCGCGGTGATCTTGAGGTCGCTCTTGTCGTTCTTCTGATCCGTCGCCGTCGGCCGGTTGGCAGGCGGGGCGGCAGGTGGCGTGGTGGCGGGCGGCGCAGTAACGGGCGGCAGGTTCTGCGGCTCCGGCTTCATCGGGGGAGTCACGTCCCCCGGGCGGACCGTTCCCATCGTCGACGGCGTCGCGTCCTGGGTGACCGTCGCCTCGCTCATCGGGGCCGGCGAGCTCTTCTCGGGCATGGCGTTCTCGGCGCCCATGGGGCCGCTGTTGCTGCTGGTCGTCTGCGTCGTCGTCCCCGACCATCCTGCAACACGGGGATCGTAATCGTCGTGGTGGGCGCACGCGGTCCCGAGGGTGGCGAGCGCGAGAAGAACGATTCGCTTCATCTTGACCTCCGTCAGGGCCGCGGCGCGTTGCAGGATGCAGGCCCCTGCCCCGGCCGCGCGGTCTTCTCCCGAAACGCTCGCGCTCTCCGCGGATGAGAGCGTCGTGGCAACTGGCCTCACGCGTGGCGCGCGCGGGCCCCTTGACACCGAGGCGGGCGTGTCGACCTTTCCGCTTCGAAAGGAGACACGGTCATGCTGACACGCTGGGATCCGTTCGAAGAGATCGCGCGTCTCCAGGATCAGATGACGCGCTGGTTGGGCACGGGTAGCGAGCCGGGCAGCCTTCGCGGCGGGTACGCGCCGCCGGTCGACATCTTCGAGGACAAGGACGCCTTCCTCCTGAAGGTCGAGGTGCCCGGCATGAAGAGCAACGACGTCCACGTGAGCGTCGAGAACGGCGTCCTCACCGTTCGCGGCGAGCGCAAGCTCGAGCAGGAGGACAAGCGCGACGGCTACACGCGCATCGAGCGCGCGTATGGCAGCTTCGTCCGATCGTTCTCGCTGCCCAAGACGGTGGACGGGGAGCACCTCGAGGCGGAGATGCACGACGGCGTGCTGTCGATCCGGCTGCCGAAGCAGGCCGCGCCGGAGCCGAAGCGCGTTCCCATCCGGGAGGGCGCATCGAGGCAGATGAAGCCGGGCTCACCGTCCTGACGGCGAGCTGACGAGCGGCTGGCCCCGGGGCTCCGCGCGGCGCCCCGGGGCTTTCTTTCCCGGCGCCCGCCCTCTCCGCGTCATCCGCGGCCGATGTGCCTCTTGTACCGGTTGATGAGCGCGTTGGTCGAGCCGTCGTGTGACGTGACGGGCCCCTCGCTCTCCAGCTCCGGCTCGATCTTCTTGGCGAGCTGCTTGCCGAGCTCCACGCCCCACTGGTCGAAGCTGAAGATGTCCCACACGATGCCCTGCACGAAGATCTTGTGCTCGTACATGGCCACCAGCATCCCCAGCGTCCGCGGGGTCAGCCGGGTGAACGTCACCGACGTCGTCGGCCGGTTGCCGGGGAACGTCTTGTGCGGGACGAGCTCCTTCACGCGCTCCGGGGAGAGCTTCTGCGCCTCGAGCTCGGCGCGCGCCTCCTCTGGAGTCTTGCCCTTCATGAGGGCCTCGGTCTGGGCGAAGAAGTTCGCCAGCAGCACCTGGTGGTGCTTGCCCAGCGGGTTGTGCGTCTCGAGCGGCGCCAGGAAGTCGCACGGCACGATGCGCGTCCCCTGGTGAATGAGCTGGTAGAAGGCGTGCTGCCCGTTGGTCCCGGGCTCGCCCCACACGATGGGGCCGGTGGTGTAGTCGTCGATGAAGCGGCCCGCGCGGTCGACGCGCTTGCCGTTGCTCTCCATGTCCCCTTGCTGGAAGTAGGCGGCGAACCGGCTCAGGTACTGGTCGTAGGGCAGGATGGCGTGGGTCGCCGCGCCGAAGAAGTTCGCGTACCAGACGCCGAGCATCCCCAGGATGACCGGGACGTTCTTCTCCATCGGCGCCGCACGGAAGTGCTCGTCCATGGCGTGGCCGCCCGCCAGCATGGCCTCGAAGTGGTCGGCGCCGATCAGCAGCTGGACCGGCAGGCCGATGGCGCTCCACATCGAGTAGCGCCCGCCGACCCAGTCCCAGAAGGCGAACATGTTGGTCGGGTCGATCCCGAACTTCTTCACCTCCTCGGTCGCCGTCGACACGGCCACGAAGTGCCTGGGCACGGCAGCGTCGCTCCCCAGCTTCTCGACCAGCCAGGCGCGGGCGCTGCGCGCGTTCATCAACGTCTCTTGCGTGGTGAACGTCTTGCTCTCCACCACGAAGAGCGTCTGCTCCGGGGGGACCTCCTTCAGCGTCTCGGCCAGGTGGGTGCCGTCCACGTTGGACACGAAGTGGGCGCGCATCCCGGGCTGCCAGTAAGGCTTGAGCGCGCCCGCCGCCATCACCGGCCCGAGGTCGCTCCCGCCGATGCCGATGTTGACGACGTCGGTGATCCGCTTGCCGGTGTGCCCCTTCCAGGCGCCGCTGCGCACCCCGTCGGTGAACTGGCGCATCCTGGCCAGGACGCCGTTCACGTCCGGCATCACGTCCTTGCCGTCGACGAGGACGGGCCGGTTGGACCGGTTGCGGAGCGCCGTGTGCAAGACCGCGCGGTTCTCGGTGCCGTTGATCTTGTCGCCCGCGAACATCCGGTCGCGCCATTCGAGGACGCGCGCCTGCTTCGCCAGGGCGAAGAGCAGCGACATGGTCTCGTCCTTCACGCGGTGCTTCGAGTAGTCGACGAGGATGTCCTCCACCTCGACGGAGAAGCGCTCGAAGCGCCCGGCGTCGGCGGCGAAGAGGTCCCGCATCGACGCCCCTCGCATCGCGGCGTGGTGCTGGGCGAGGGCTTTCCAGGCCGGTGACTCCGTCAGTGCGCTCATGGCCACCCCAAGGTACAGTCCGTACTGGCGATGGCGCAACGCAGGCTGATGGTCGACCGCGTCCTCGTGGTGGCGTGGCGGTCGCCCGAGCACGAAGATCTCGTGGCGGTGGTCGACGACCTGCGCCAGGGCAGCGCGCGCCTGGGACGGCGCATGCTCTACCTGTCCGTCATCGGACCGAAGGCCCTGCCGCAGGGCACGGTGCGCGAGTCGCTGGTCGGCTTCTATCGCGACATCCTGTCCTACTGCGACTCGATGCACATCGTCATCGAGGGCAACGAGTTCGAGATGAGCATCAAGCGCAGCGTCATCGCCAACGTGCTGCTGGTCGTGCAGGGGCGCGGGCGCATCTTCATCGAGAACACGCTGGAGCGGGTGAAGGCGGTGTCGCCCATCGACCTTCGCCCCGAGCTCGGCGAGGCCATGCGCGTCGCCGCCGACCAGCGCCTCTTCGACTTCGCCCGCAGCGAGCCGCCTCAACCGCACGGGCGCTGACCGAGGCCGGCTGGTCTTCCCCGCGCTACGGCCAGACCGCGCGCGACACGGCCCACAGCAGCGCCAGGACGCCTGCCGTCGCCGCGACCGCGCCGAGGAACACGAGGACGATCGCCGTCCGGCTCGGGCCCGTGGCGCGCGCGGGCGCACGGGACCTCGGCGGGCGCGGGGGCGAGTACGGCGCCATGGGGGCGGTCGGCAAGACGGGCGCGGGCGCGGGCGCGAGCGAGGGCGCGGGCGCAGGCGCGTGCGCGGGCACTGCCGGTATGGCAGGGCGGGGCATGGGCTGGGTGCGCTCCGTCGGCGCCGCGTGGAGCTGGCCCATCCCGGGGCGCGCCTCCGGCGAGCGCAGCGTCGACGCCATGCGCTTCTTCTCCTCGGCGGGCGAGGCGGCGCGCGAGGCCTCGACCACCATGTTCGCCGGCGTGAAGGCCGGGGCGCGCACCTCGGTGGTCGCATCGAAGTCGTCGGAGCGCGGCGTCAGAGGCGCGGCCACCCGGGCGATCGGCGTCTCCGGTCGCGTCGGCGGCGTGACGCTGCTGCGCGGGTCGGACTGCGTCGCCGCGAACATCTCCGCCGCGCGCTTGGCCACCACCTCGGCGGGGACGACGGTGGTCAGCCCGGTGTGCGTGATCTCCACGCGCTCCACCTGCGGCGCCGCCGCCGGGAGCGCGTCGTGCAGCGCCGTGGCCAGGTGAGCCACCGACGGCCAGCGGCCCTGCGGGTCCGCCCGGAGGCAGCGCATCACGACGCGCGCCACCGCCTCCGACACTTCGGGGTTTTCTTCGCGGGGCGACGGGATCGCCCCCACCAGCATGCGCGCCTGCCGTTCGCGCAGCGTGAGCTTCTGCAAAGGCGCCGAGCCGGTCAGGAGCTCGTACATCACGACGCCGAGCGCCCAGAGATCCGCGCGCGCATCGACCTCCGCCGCGGAGCGCCACTGCTCGGGCGCCATGTACTTCGGCGTGCCCAGCGCCGTCTCGGGCCGCGTCAGCGGGCCGGCCTCCCACAGGGTCGGGTCCACCTTGGACATCCCGAAGTCGAGCACCTTGACCATCGGCCGTCCGTGCGTCGACTTCGCCAGGAACAGGTTGTGGGGCTTGAGGTCGCGATGGACGATCCCGAGGGCGTGCGCCTCGTCGAGCGCGTCACACGCCTCGAGGATGTGCCCGACGACCTCGCTCTCCGGCAGCGGCCCGCGCGCCGTGAGCTCGCCCCGCAGGTCGCGGCCCTCGAGCAGCTCCATGACGATGTAGATCGAGCCCGAGGGCAGCTCGCCGACGTCGTGCACGCGCACGGCGTGCTTGCTCCGCAGGCGGAAGGTCGCCCGGGCTTCGCGCATCAGGCGCTCGATGGCCTCCCGATCGAGTGCGCGGTCCGCCCCGATGAACTTGAGGGCCACCGGCTCGTCCAGGGCCAGGTGATGGGCGGCCATGACGACGCCCATTCCCCCGCTGCCGATCGTCCGCTCGATGCGGTACTTGCCGGCCACGACCTCCCCCGGGCGGACGGGCTGGTTGGGGGGCTCGGGCTGCACCGCACCACGGTACTACCGCTTTCGCCCGAATTTCGACCCGGAGGGGCACCTCGTCGTACAAGTCGACGGACGATGGGAGCGGTTCGCTGGCTGGCCCCGGTCCTCCTCGCGCTGGGGGTTGCCTGGCTCGTCGCCGGCGGGGGCGCGTGCGGACGCGAGGTGGGGCCGCAGCTCGTGCAGGTGCTGGATGTTTCGCCGCGCGAGGTGGAGGTCGGCGACCGCATCGCCATCGTGGGGGTGGGCTTTCCCCCCGGGAGGCCGGCGCGGGTGACCTTCCGGGGGACGCTGCACCGGCCCGGGGAGCGCCCGGAGCGCGGCGCGGAGGTCGTCGCCTCCGGCACGGCGGTCGGCGCCGAGCAGGTCGAGGTCGCCTTCGGCGAGGCAACCCAGGCGCTCTTCTGCGGGGCGGGGGATCGCGCGGCGCACACCACCTTCGAGGGAGACGTGGAGGTGGCCTTCGCTGCGGCGGTGCCCGGGGCTCCACCGATCGCCGGGCAGCTCCGCCGGGTGACGTTCGACGTGCGCCCCGGGGTGACGGCGTCCGACCAGGATCGCGATCGGGACGGCGAGCGGGTGCTGGCGTGGATCGGTGTGAAGGCGGTGCCCGGGGCGACCGGGCTGGTCGTCGCGTCGGTGGCGCCGGGCTCACGCGCCGAGGCGGCAGGGCTGGCGGCGGGCGACGTCGTGGCCAGCTTCGACGGCGTGCGCGTGGCATCGGCCGGCGACGTTCTGCCGGCTCCCGGCGAGCGCGAGGCGGCGGTGGGTGTGCGCCACGGCAGCGCCCCCACGGAGACGATGCGGACGGTGTCGGTCGACGGGTTCCGTCACGCGCCGCCGGTGGAGCTGCTCGCGGCGGCGCTGGTCCTGCTCGCGGCGCTGGCCATCGTGATGCTCTTCGGTGCTCCGGCGCGTCCCGCCGTGGCGGCAGCGCTCCAGCGCGTCGTCTCGCGCATGCGGGCGCGCGTCGGCGCGGTGCGGGCGGTCCGGGTGACCGCGTGGGGCAAGCTCGGGCGGGCGATGGTGGCGGTCGCCCGCGACGCTCTGCCCCCCGCGGGGGCGCCGGCGCTGGTCGACGTGCTCGCGTGCGCGCTGCTCGCGGCGATGCCCTTCGGTCAGTACCTGGTGGCGTCCCAGCTCGACGTGGGTCTGCTCTTCGTGGCGGCGGCGACGGCCCTGGCCGCCGCGGCGCTGGTGGCGAGTCGGTCGCCGTGGCGCGGGCTGCGTGCGGCGGCTCACGTGGCGTGGCAGCACGCACCGGCGGCGGCGGCCGTGGCGGGGGTGGTGGTGACGACCGGCTCGCTGCGCGTGCAGGAGATCGAGCACGCGCAAGGGGGGTGGCCGTGGGACTGGCTGGCCTTCCGCAGCCCGGCGGCGCTCGTGGCGCTGGTGCTGCTGCTCGCCTGCGCCCGGATCGAGCCGGACGGCTCCGACGCGGTCGGCGTGGGCGCGCTCGTCGACGATGCGGCGGCGAGCGGGCGGGGACTGCCGCGCGGACCGTGGCTGGAGGCGGCGTGCCGCGCGCACCGCATCGCCATCGCGGGTCTGGCGAGCGCCCTCTTCCTCGGGGGGTGGCTCCTGCCCGGCCTGTCGGCGTCGGAGCAGGACGCGCGCCCCGCCCTCGAGGTGGCGGGAGCCGCGTGGCTGCTGCTCAAGACGTGGGGGGTGGTGCTGGTGCTGGCATGGGCGCGCTGGGCTCTGCCCCGGCGGCGCATGGCGGAGCGCACCCGGGTCACCGCGCTGTGGCTGGCGCCGCTCTCGGCGGCCGCCCTCGTGGCCACCGCGGCGTGGACCTGGTGGAGCCCGACCCGGGCGGCCCAGCTGCTCGTGAGCGGCTCGCTGGTCGCGGCGGTCGGGCTGGCGGGGCTGGCCCTGGCGCAGCGCGTCCGTCACGGGCTGCTCTCGCCTGGAGGCGACGGGCACCTGAGCCCGTTCCTCTGAGGTAGCCTGTCTCGGTCGATGCCCGACTACGCCGGCCCGCTGCAGCAGGTCGTCCTCTCGCGGACGCTCTGGCTGGTCGTGGCCGGGCCCATCCTCGCGTTCGCGTGGCTGGCGTTCGTCGCGCGGACGCGCCTCGCGGGCGCGCGCGGGGCCGACGCCATCCTGCGCGAGCTCGCGTCGGCGCGTCTGGCTGGCGTGGCGGGCGTGGCGCTGGCGACCGCGGCCACGCTGGCCCACGCGGTCATGCTGGCGCGGCAGCCCTCCTCGCAGCGCGCGCTCTTCGAGCACGTCGCGCGGGGAGCGCGCATCGGGCAGGTCGACGCGGGGCTCGACCTGTGGCTGGACGTCCGCGCGCTCACGGCGTGTGGCCTGGCGTGCGCCGTGGTGCTGGCCGCCGCGCTGTTCGTCGCCACGCGGCCGCCCCCGGACCGCGGATGGGCGATGTGGGCGTGGCTCCAGCTCGCTCTGGCGGGGGCCCTGGTGTCCTTTCTCGCCGACGGGTTCGCGACGCTCGCCATCGGCTGGGCCGTGGCGGGCGCCGCCGGGGCGTGGCTCGCAGGCTGGTACGACGACGCGGCCGGCGTGGTCGCGGCCATGCGGACGGCGGTGGCCCTCGGGATGATGCTGGTCGGCGCGGCGCTGCTCTTCCGGGGACTGGGCGGCGCCTGGGAGGACAACGAGTACGCGATCGACGCCGACCTGGCGGCGGGTGTCGCCCCCGTGCACGTCGGATCGGGGACGGGCGAGGCGTCGCTCACGATGACCAGCCTGCCCGGCGCGCTGGTGTTCGTCGACGACGCGCGCGCGCCGTTCATGCGAGCACCCTTCGTCCGCGTCCCCGTGCCGGCGGGTGCGCACGTCTTTCGGGTCCGCGCCGGCGACGGGTCGGACGACGTCGTCGTCGGCCGCGTGCAGGTCGACGCCGGCGAGTCCCTCGCGCTGGTGCCCCTGGGGCCGACCCTCTCGTTTCATTCCATCGCCGACCAGCTCGCGGTGCGCGATCGCCAGGGACTGCCGGTGGTGCGGCGCGCGGTGGAGGCGCACGTGGGCCCGGGCGGCGTCGCTGTGGTCGCCGGGGTTCTGCTGGCTCTCCTCGGCGCGGCGGGGGCCATGAGCGCCTGGTCGATCCCCGCCGTCGCGCCGCGCGCGCTCGCGGGCGTCGCCTCCGGCGTCACCACCGCCGCGCTCGGCCCGTACCTGCTGGCGCGCGTCGACTTCCTGTTTCCTTCGGCGCAGCACACCGGCGCCGTGGTCGCCTCGGTCGGCGCCGCCGTCTTGCTGGCGGCGGTGTGGCGGGCGCTCGGACAGCTGGGGATGCCGCGATGGCTCGCCTTCGCCGGCGGCGCCCCTACCGGGCTGACGTGCGTGGCGCTCGGCCTGGGCGGCATGAGCTCGGCGATGCAGGTGATGGTCGCCACCGGGCTGGCGTCGTCGGCCCTGCATCTGGTGGCGGCGAGGCGGGGCGAGGACGAGGACGCTCCGCTGCGGCGGGAGTCGCTCGACGACGCCGTGCTCGTCCGCGTGCCGGAGCGCCTCGGCGCGCTGCTCGCGAGCATGGAGCGGTGGGTGGTCGAGTCGGTCGCCAGCGCGATGGCGGCGACGGCGCTCATCGCCGCGTGGGTGGTGGCGAACGTCGACCAGCACGTCGTGGCGTCGCCGGCGGACGTCGTCGCCTCCCGGGTGGAGCGCGCCGCGGAAGCGATCGAGCCCCTAGTCGGTGCCCCCCTGGGCCGGGCGATCTGGGCGCTGCTGGCCGTCGTCGCCCTGGCCGCGCTGGTGTACGCGGCGTGGCCGGGGGGCTGAGTCGCCGATGCGGACGCCCCTCCTTCGCCGCTGCCTGCTGGTCACCATGGCGCTGGTGCTGTGCCTCGCGTGCGCGCCGGCCTTCGCCGCGTCGGCGTCGCACCACGCCGGACGCATCGTCCTGTCACTGCCCGGGGGCGTACGCGGGCCGATGGTCCTCACGCCGGGGCAGGGGGGCTGGGTGGGGCTGCTCACCATCACCAACGTCGGCGCCGAGCCGCTCATCGTGTCGCGCGTCGCCATCCGCGGCGACGAGGACGACGTGCGTTCGCCGGCGCGTCTCGCGGTGCGTTTCGCGGACGGCGCGGCGACGAGCGCGACGCTGGGTCCCGGCGCTTCGAAGGACGTCGTGGTGTCGTGGATGCCGGAGAAGGATCCGCGCGTGCGGCAGGCGTTCGGGCACGTGGTGGTGACCTCGACCGACGAGGACGCCGGCGAGGTGGCGATGGGCTTCCGCGCCCAGGTCCCGACCGGCCTGGGCTGGCTGGGGACGCATGCCCTGTCTCTGCTGATCGGGCTCCCTCTGCTGGTGGTGCTCGTCGCAGGCGCCTCGCGGATCGCGGGGCGTCGCGACACGCCGGCGGTCCGCCGGGTGGCGATCGGGACTGCCATCGTCGAGCTCGCCCTCGCCTTGTGGGTCTACGGCCGGTTCGTGCCCGACGTCGGGCGCGCCGACGGAAACGACGGCTTCCAGCTCGTCGAGCGCACGGTGTGGGTGAGATCGATCGGCGCCGAGTGGTACCTGGGCGTGGACGGCGCGAGCATCGCGCTCGTCGTCCTCGCCGCGGGGCTGGGCCTCGTGGCCCTGGTCGCGGTGCGTGGCGCCGACCGGCGGAGCGACGCCTACCACGCAGCGCTCGCGCTGCTCGCGTCGGCTCTCGTGGCGGCGCTCGTCGCCCTCGATCTCGTCGTGCTCTTCGCCGCATGGCAGCTCGTGCTGGTCGCTCTGGTGATGCTGGTGGGCGGCTGGGGGACGACGCGCGGGTCGCGCGCGGCCGCGAAGCTCGCGACCTACGGCGCGATCGGCTCGGCGGCGATGCTGGCGGCCTTCGTCGCGATGTCGCGCGCGTCGGGGCGCACCTTCCTCGTCGACGGCGCGACCGTCGCGCACACGCTGTCGATCCCCGAGCTCGCGCGCACCTCGTTCGCGGCGCGGGGGCCTATCCTGGGCATCCCGTTCGTCGAGGCGACGTGGGTCCTGCTCTTCGTGGCGGTGGCGGTGGCGACACCGGTCGTGCCGTTTCACGGGTGGCTTCCCGAGGCGCTCGAGGAGGGGCCACCGGGAGCGGGCATCATGCTGGCCGGCGTCGCCGTGATGCTCGGCCCTTACGTGCTGGTGCGCGTCGGGCTCGGGGCGATGCCGGAGGGCGCTCGCTGGGCGGGCGCGTCGATGGCAGCGCTCGGGGTTCTCTCGGTGGTCTACGCCGGGTTGTGCGCCATGGCGCAGCGCGATCTGCGCCGGTTCGTCGCCTACGCCACCATCGCCAGCGCGGGGGTCAGTCTGTTCGGCGTGGGGGCGTTCACGCCGGAGGGGATCGCCGGCGCCGTGATGGGGCTCTTCGGCCACGGTCTCGCGGCGGCGACGCTGCTCGGCGTCGCGGCCGCCCTCGAGCAGCGCGTGCGCACCTGCGAGCTCGCACGGCTGGGAGGCCTCGGCGAGGAGACACCGGCGCTCGCGGGCCTCACCGCCCTGGGGCTCGCGATGTCGCTCGGCGTGCCGGGGCTGGCCGGCTTCTGGGCGCCGCTGCTCACCCTCTTGGGCGGGTTCGCGCGGCACCCCGTGCTCGCGTCGCTCCTGGCCATGGCGCTGGTCGCTGCGGCGGCGGCGCACCTGCGCGTGGCGCGCCTGCTGCTGCTGGGACGGGTCGAGCCGAGCTGGCGGAGCAACCCGTACCTGGAGGCCTACGGTGGGCGCTTCCCCGACGCGATGCCCCGCGAGCTGGCAGCTCTGGTGCCGCTGGTCGCGCTGGCGCTGCTGCTGGGGCTCTGGCCGGTGCCGGTTCTCTCCTCGATCGCGGCGGGCGTCCGGGACGCGAGCGCGACCGTCGACCCCACGAGCGCGGCCGCTCCTTAACACCTGCGCGCATCGAGCCGCTCCATGGTCTGCGGGAAGAGCCCGCAGGAGCGGACATGGCGAAGTGGAGCCGACGACGGCGGCATGCAGTGGCGGCGTGTGCAGGTGCGGCGGCGGTGGCGACCTTGCTGGCGACCGGCAGAGCCGAGGCCTTCGCGCTGAAGCACACCTCGCACGGGCAGTCGCTGCACTGGGAAGAGCCGCGCGTCACGTTCGTGATCGACCCCAGCGTGGAGGCCGCCGTCCCCGGCGGAGCGGACGCCGTCGCGCGCGCGGTGCGCGGATGGAGCGCGATGTCGGGGGCCCCGGTGCTGGCGACGCAGGTCGGGCCGGGCGGCGGGGAGGCGAAGTACGACGGGCAGAACACCATTCTCATCGCGCCGCAGGGCTTCGCACCCGCGGGAAACGCGCTGGCGGTGACGGTGGTGACCCTCGACGACTCGACCGGCGCCATCCTCGACACGGACGTCGTCATCAACGGCATCCACGCGTTCGCCGTGCTCGCGGCTCAGGCACAGGGCCACGGAGAGCCGATCGCCACCGACGGCGCCGGCAGCGGCGACGGAGAGGCGGGGGCGTTCGACCTGGAGCACGTCGTCTCGCACGAGACCGGACACACCCTGGGGCTCGCGGACGAGGAGGGAGACCGGGAGGCGGTGATGTACGCCTACTCGCGGTCGGGGGACGCGTCGAACCGTGCGCCGGCGACCGACGACCTCGACGGCATCGAGACGCTCTATCCCGGCACGGGCACCGTGCCGCGCGCCGGGTGCGGCGGTGCGAGCGTGGCGGGGGTCAGCCCGCGGCAGGACTGGACCTGGGCCGTCATGCTCCTCGCGATGGGGGCGGGGGCGGCTGCCTTAAGGCACCGTGGGCGGCGACCGTACATGGAGAAGGGCACCGATGGCGGCGAGGTTTGACACAGGGGCGTCGAGCAGCGGGCACGTCCCGCACGCTCTGGCGACGGGCAGCGGCGACCGCGTCCGCGTCCGCGACGACCTCGCCACGCTGCTGGCGCACGACCTGAAGACCCCGCTGGCGGCGATCGCCCTGAACCTCGACTTCCTGCTCGGCGAGCTCGCGTCCGAGGAGCCCTCGGCGGCGCGCGGCGCCCTCGAGGACTGCCGGGCGTCGAACGCCAGGGCGGTGCGGATCGTGTCCGACATGGCCGAGGCCGTGCGCCTGGCGACCGGGGAGCAGAGGCCGAGGCTGGCGCAAGTGGACGCGAGGGACGTGCTCGCGAGCGCGGTTCGCCGTGTCGCCCCGGAGGCCTCGTCGCGCGGTGTCCGTCTGGTCTGGACCGGCGACGCGGCCGTCGTCCGCGCCGACGAAGACCTGCTCGGTCGTGCGCTCGAGCGCCTCCTGGAGCATGCCATCCGTCACGCCCGCTCTGGCGGAGCCGTCGACGTGTCCCTCCGGGACGGGACGGCGATCGTCCGCGTCCGTGCGATGGGGGATGCGGACGACGAGGTCGTGCCCGAGTCCGCGCTGCGCGCCCTGGCCCCGCACTTCGCGGACGCGGCTCTGCGAGCTCAGGGCGGCACGGTGTGGACGGAGGGGGCCCCCGACGGCTCGCTCCTCTTCTGCGTCGCGCTCCCGGCGTGACCCGAATCAGTCCTTCAACGCCTCGGCGCCGCCGATGATCTCCATCAGCTCCTTGGTGATCGCTGCCTGGCGCGC
>DATBQU010000382.1:0-19441 GCA_036560665.1 Polyangiaceae bacterium | reverse complement strand
GTGCGGTGAAGGCGGTGCGCGACGAGATCGCGGCGACGGCCCTCGTGGTCAAGGCCTTCAGGAAGTACCTGGAGAGCCTCTACGGCGAGGACGTCACCGCCCTCGGGGACTTCGGGCTGTCCCCGGCGAAGAAGGCCGCTCCGCCTCCGAAGGTCAAGGCCGCGGCCGCCGTCAAGGCCGCCGCGACCCGCAAGGCCCTCGGGACCAAGGGGCCGAAGCAGAAGAAGGCGGCCAAGGAGGCGCTCCCGCCCGAGCCCGCGCCGACGGCCGCACCCGCGAAGGCGTGACGAAGTGAAGTGAGACGCGGGCCCGACTTACCTTGGAGAAGCCGCAGAGACGCAGAGACGCAGAGCAAGGACCAGGAAACCCTCCGCGTCCTCTGCGGCTCTGCGGTTCTCCCTTGTCCCTCCGTCCCTCTTGCTCAGTGAAGGCAGAGCGGGTCCTTGCTGCCGGGCGGGCAGGTGGTGAAGCCGTCGAGGTGCGGCACGTCGTTGCGGGGCGGGCCGGCCTGTCCGTGCCAGCCTCCGCTGCGCGGCGGGGGCGTTCGCGTCGCGGCCGCGAGGTCGGCGCGAAGCTCGCCGTTGGCGGTGCGCGCGGCCGCCAGATCGTCCTCCAGCGAGCGCACGCGGGCCTCCGTGGCGTCGGCGCGCGCGCGCAGCTCGGTCAGCGTGACGTCGCGCGAGGCGATCTCGGCGCTCGCCTGCGCGGCGCGGGCCTGCTCGCGGGGCGCCACCACGCCGAAGTGCAACGCCATCGCCACGCCCGCGGCCACCACCGCGCCGAACGCCGCCGCCATCGCCGCGCCCTTCGCCCCGCCCGGGCGAGCGCTCACCCGCGCCTGCTCCAGCTCGAGCTCGTGTCGCCGCGCGCGCTCGCGCTCGTCGGCGTGCACCCTGGCCTCCGCCGCCGCGCGCGCGGCCTCGACCGCCGCCCGGTGGATGGCCTCGATCCGCGCCGCCTCCTCGCGCGCGCGCCGCTCCACCTCGCGCCGCGCCTCCTCCTCCGCCCGCGCGTGGGCCTCGCGCTCGCTGCGCGCGCGCTGCTCCGCCTCCCGCTCCGACCGCTCCCGCATCGCGCGCTCGCGCGCCGACTCCTCCTCCAGCGTGCGCACACGCTCCTCCTCCATGCGCGAGAGCTCCTGGAGGGAGAACATCACCGAGCTCGACTGCGACATGCCTGTTGGACACGTGCGTCCCCGGCGGATTGGGGAGCCCCTTCGGGCGACACGGGGGCGGGGGGCTCACCCCTCCATCGGCGGCGGCCGCATCGAGGCGAAGCTGGGGGACTCGGTACGCTTGGTCTCGCCGTTGCGGTCGAGGGCGAGCTTGAAGAGGACCGGCCCGATCATCTCGTTGACGGCGATGGTGGCGATGGCGAGCGCGCGGAACGCCGTACCGAATGCGGGGAACTCCCGGGCCACGAGGACCGCGAGCCCGATGGCGAGCCCCGCCTGGGACACCAGCCCCGTCCAGCCCCACTGCCGCAGCACCGGCGGGTCGTTCGCGATTCGCCCGGCGAGGCGGGAGCCGGCCCAGGTGATGACGGCGCGCGACCCGGCCATGAGCAGGGCCACCGGCCACAGCGCGCGCAGCAGCGGGATGTCGAGGTCGGCCCCCGCCGTGGCGAAGAAGACGACGTAGACGACCGTCCCCGTCTGCTCGATGTACTGCACGAACTTGTGCCCCTGCTTGCTCATGTTGCGGACGATGAACCCTGCCACCATGAAGGTGAGCAGCGCGTCGAACTGCAGGTAGTCGAGCACCGTGCTGAAGCCGAAGCCGAGCACGAGCAACACCACCAGCATCTGGCGGTTCACCAGGCGCAGGTAGGCCGCGATGACCAGGCCCAGCGTCGTTCCGAGCGCGACGCTGCCGAAGAGCTCGTGCCCGAGCGTCACGAACGAGTCGAGCGCGAAGCTCGCCGCGGGGTCGATGAGCGGGCGCACGCAGCCGAGCACCGCCGCCACCAGCGTGACCACCACCACGTCCGACGCCATCACGAAGGACAGCGTGTAGGTCGCCAGCGGGCCCACCGCGCGCGTCTGCGAGAGGATGCCGAGTGTGGCCGACGGGCTGCGTGTCACGGCGAGCGCCCCCCACAGCAGGGCCACGCCGATCAGCGGACCGATGGTCAGCGTGCGCGCGAAGGGGATGATCGGGCGGGCGGCGAGGAAGACGCCGGTGATCACCACCAGCACCAGCACGCACTGCACCAGCATCGCCCAGCCGAGGCTCCGGGCGCTCTTGCGCATCGCCGCCAGATCGAGCTCGGCGCCGCCGGCCAGCGCGATGAGGGAGAGCGCCAGCGTGTTGACCGGCGACAGGCTCTTGACCGTCTGCTCGTCGACGAGCCGCAGCACGTACGGGCCCGAGGCGATGCCTGCCAGCAGATACCCGGTGAGGTGCGGCAGCTTCAGCGGAGCCAGGAGCTCGCTGAGCAGCGTCCCGGCGAGCAGGAGGAAACCGATGGCGGTGATGGTCCAGAGCCCGCCGTGCATCTCGGGCACGGTGCGCGTCACGTAGAAGAGGAGCGCGCCGAAGCCGACCAGCAGCAGCCCGTGGATGAAGTGCGTACCCACGCCCTTGCGCGCCGCTGCCGCCGCGCCGCTCATGCCGTCGCCCTCGGCGCGGCGGGCGTCGTCGCCGCCGTGCGCTCGATCTCGCCCGCGTCTTCCAGCGCCCGGCGCAGGCGCACCGGGCCCACGAACTCGCCCACCGTCGCCGAGAGCGCCGCCACCACCAGCACCGTGTCGCCCACCGCCCCCGGGAAGCGGAGCGCGAAGACCAGGCCGATGCTCATGGCCAGCGCGCCGGACGACATGAGCGACAGCCCCACCAGACCCCCCGCCTTGCGCGCGGGCTTCGACGTCAGGGCCAGCACCCAGCCCAGCACGATCTTGGCGACGAGGCGCGCGCCGATGGCCGCCGCCGCGATCCACGCCAGCTTGGGGCTGGCCTGGAAGTCGAGGTGCGCGCCGGCAAGCAGGAGCGCCGGCAGGAGCACTGGGCGCTCGGTGGGCGCGACCATGGCTCGCAGCTCGCGGCCGTGGCGCGACAGCACGGACACGGCCAGACCCACGAAGAAGGCCGCCGTCAGCGTGGAGAGCGACAGGCGCGCGGTGGCGCCGATGGCGATGAGCGCCACGCCGAAGAGCACGGCCCAGGTGTCCTCCAGGCGCAGGTCGCTGCGCACCAGCAGCGCGGCCCCCGCGCCGAGCAACAGGCCCAGGCCGACGGTGATGGCGGGCCAGTCGCGCAGCGGCATCTTCACGGCGACGTGACGCGTCGGTTCGAAGGCGAACAGGACGGCGATGGCGAGCAGGGGCAAGAGGTCGTCGGCGTGGGCGATCTCGTTCAGGCGGTCGGCCAGCGGGCCGCGCGCGTCGTAGCGCTCGACCACCCAGCGCACGGCGTGGCGCGTCGTCTCCGAGCACGCGGCGCCCAGCCCCCCCGCCAGCAGGATCTGCTCCTTCGTCGCCAGCCCCAGGTGCAGGCGCCGCAGGGTGAACCACACCGCGGCGGCCACGGCGGCCCCGGTCAGCAGCGCGCCGAAGGTGGCCAGGACGAGGCTGCCGACGCGGACGCGCTTGTCCCCGGCGAAGCCGAAATCGAGGCCCACGCTGAAGGCCAGCCACCCCAGCGCGACCTGCACCACCGGCTCGAACGAGGCGAGCATGTCGCCGCCCACGAGGTCGAGCGCCTGCGGTCCGAGGACGAAGCCGAGCGCCACGTACTCCACCCCCGACGGCAGCCCCGCGCCGCGCACCGTGCGTCCGCCCACCAGGAAGCTGCCGAGGTACGACAGCACCAGCAGCCCCATGAGGAGCAGGATGGCGTTCACGCCGACTCGCTCCGGCGGGTCATCGTCGCTCTCCGGCGCGCGACGTCCCTCTTCCCAGCGCGACGCCCTGGTCGGCGATGGCCTGCGCCACCGCGTCGGCCAGGCTGGCGGCGCCCCTGCCGTGCTTGGGTACGCCCGAGACGCGCCAGCGCGCCCCGTCGGCGTCGAACGACACCAGCTCGACGCGGGCCCGCTCGCAGGTGGCCATCGCCGCGCCGACCAGCGCCTCCTCCACCTTGGCCGGGCGCTCGTGCGGGTCCACCGTCACCTCGATGCTGGCGAGCGCAGCGCTGCCGAGGATGCGGGTGGGATGCCACAGGCCCAGCAGCTGCGGCACGCGCACCTCGCAGCCGACGGAGTCCTCGAGCACCAGCTCGAGCAGCGTGACGTCGCGCACCACGCCGGCGCGTCCGCCCGCCTCCACGAAGTCGCCCGGCTTGAGCCGCCGCAGGAACACCGCCGGAACCCCCGCCGCCGCGCAGGCAAGCACCGGGGTGCAGGCCAGGCCGAGCGCCACCAGCGCCACCACCCCGGCGCGCGAGAGCGCCCCGTCGTCCGTCCCGGTGATCAGCGGCGCGGCCAGGACGATGGACACGAGGACCATCCCCGCGCGCACCAGCACGCTGGTGGGCCCCGCCAGCTCGCGCGGCAACCAGGTGACGTGCGTCTCGCCGCGCGCGACGCCGCCGAAGAAGAGGCCGACGAAGCGCACCGCAACGCCCAGCGCCACCGCCGCCACCGCGGCGACGACGAAGAGCGGCAGCGCCGCCCCGACGCGTCCGATGAGCGCCGACAGGGGCACCAGGACGAAGCCCGCCAGGCGATCGGTGTAGTCCCTGGTCGCCTCGAAGCGCGACAGGGCGAAGATGAGCCACGAGTAGACGATGGCGAACTGCGCCAGGCGGTGCGCCAGCGCGAGGGCGATCGACACCGCGCCGCGCACGGCGACGGGCCGGACCACCTCGATGCGCCCGAGCTTCAGCGCCGGGATGCGATCGGGGTGCTCGCGCACCCACGCGCGCGCGCGCACCGACAGGTCGCCCACGCGGCGGAAGAGCAGGAACGCCAGCAGCCCCGAGAAGACCAGCAGCGAGAGGGAGAAGACGCTGGTGGCGATGGCGCTGCGCTTGCGCTCCGCCCGCAGCGCGTCGTCCACCTTGGAGGCGACGCCCGCCGCGTAGACGTGGAGCGTGACGTCGCCCCCCGCCGCCGCGGCGTCGTCGTCGCCGAGCTGGATGACCGGGGTCTTGCCCACGAACAGGACGGCGCTTCCGGGGGCCTCCTCGACGCGCGCGGTGGGTTGCTCGGGATCGTCGAGGACGCTCTCGAGCGCGTGGCTCGCGGTGCGCGCCCGGTCCGCCCCGGCCTGGCCGGCGCGGCCCCCGTGGAGGGAGAAGACGACCTTCTCGTGCAGCTTGACGTCGAACGAGGGGGCTGCCGCGGCGGCGCTGGCGCTCGCGGAAGGGGCGGCAGGGGGAGGAGCGGGGGGAGCGGGGGGAGCGGCGGGGTGGCCCGAGGGCTGCGGCGCCGCGGGCTGGGCGAACGCGAGCGACGCCGCCAGCGCCCAGGCGAGAGCGACGAGCGCGAACAACGGCCACCACGGCGGTCGTGCCGAGCGCACGTAGGCAGCCTACTCGCCCTCCACGGTGAGAAGCCAGCCATGAGGCTCCCACTCGCCCTGATCGGGGTCGAAGCGGTGCTCGGTGCTGCCGACATCGACGCCCACCAGCATCAGACGGTCGACGCCGTCGAGGGCCTCCACCGTCATCGACGCGCGCGGCACGAGGTTGAGCGAGGTGACCGGGATGTCGGCCAGGACGTGGCCCGCCGCGTCGAGCTTGAGGATCACCCAGCGCATGCGCCCGTAGTCCTCCCACGCCGCCTCGACGCGCAGCCGGGCGCCCGGCGCGGCGCCCGTGTGGTCGACCACGACGTAGCTCGCGCCCGTCGGCGAGACGGGCTGCGGCGAGGCGAAGCGGCGCGCCCGGCCCGGCCAGGGAACGTGCCACGCAAGGCGAACCGGGGGATCGAGCAGCGCCCGCGCGACGGCGAAGCGCACGAAGACGTCGTCCAGCGTCGACTCCGGCCAGAGCGCGCCCGCCAGCGAGACGCGCATGACGTCGAAGCCCGTGGGCGTCCCGCTCCAGCGCCAGGCGGCGGCGGGGGTTCGCGTCGGAGCCAGCGCCCACAGTCCCGCGACGAGGGCGCCCGGCTGGCTGGCGACCTTGGCGTCGAGCCAGTCGAAGAAGAGCGACGCGCCCCGGTCGAACCGAGGCGAGGCGGGGTCCACCAGCGTTCGCTCCGGCTCGCCCTGGAAGACGCGCACGTCGTCGTCGTCGGGGGCGCACGCGGTCGGGGTGGCGAGGCGCGCCAGCATGTGGGTCTCGGCGCGGGCGCTGCCAGGGTCGGTCGCGGGCGCAGCTCGCCAGAGCGAGCCTCGGGCCACCGCCCGCGCCAGCGCGCGGTCGAGCAGGCAACCGGGCGGCGTGCGCCGGTCCACGAGGGCGAAGCTCGAGGCTCGGTCGAAATGGGCCACCGGATCGCGCGCGTCGAGCAGGGCCGTCCCGCCGCCGTCGATCCCGTCGACCAGGAAGACCCGCCACGCGGTCCCGGCCCCGCCGTCCGGCGGGGGCAGCCCGAGCGCCCCGGTGAGCACGTCCCACGCGCGGTCCGCGGCCGAGAGCGTGGCCAGGCTGAGGCGGTCCGGCGTTCCAGCGCCGGCCAGGACGCACAGCGGGTGCCGGAACGAGCACGCCCGCGTCCAGGCGCTGCCGCCGCTCGCGTCGGGGGCGGTCACGGGGTCGATGGGCGGTCCTTCCCGGGCGCTCGCCGCCCCGCCGTCCGCTTCCTGGGCCAGCGCCGTCCGGGCCGTCGTGGGCAAGAGCGCGCCCGCGGCCGCGGCCACGGCCAAGAGAAAAAGGAGCAGCCTCATCGTGCCCACGAGGGAGAGTGACCGATTTGACACCTTCTTTGTTGCACCCGTATAAGCTGAAAAGAAGAGGCATGACCGCCCCTTCGTTCGATCCGACGCACGCCGTGCGCTTCGATCTGCCGCGCGGCAGTGTGCGGGCCGGGGGCGAGGGCGTTCTGCTCGTCCCGACGGCCGCCCTCGACGATCTCGTCCTGTCGGCGCCCGCCGAGGCGATCGAGGCCCTGGGCCGAGCGCTCGGAGCGGCGATCGGCCGGCGCGCGGCGGCGCGGATGAACCCGAGCACGGCGGCCATCGAGGCGTTCGTGACGCACCTGGCCGGCGAGGCGGCCATCGCGGGCGTCGGCGCGCTGAGCGTGGAGCGCTGGGGCCGCGCGCTGGTGGTCGTCGTCGAGGACTCGCCCCTGGTGGGGACCCTGCTTTCTCCGCTCGTTGCCGCCGCCGTGGAGGCGGCGTCGGGGCGCCCGGTGGCCTGCACGCTCCTGTCGCGCGACGAGCGCTCGGCCCGCATCCTGGTCGGCAGCGAGCGCGGCGTCGGCCGCGTGCGCGAATGGGTCGCGGCAGGGGTGCCCTGGGGCGAGGCCATCGCCCGGCTCCACGGAGGAGTGACGTGAGCCAGGCAGAGAAGGTCGGAAGGCTCGAGGCGCTCCTCGCACGTGTACGCGCGCGCAGCGCCGAGCCGCGCCGCGCCCGGGCGACGGAGTCCGCGGCGGCGGCGGCTCCGGCGGCCGAGCCGGTCACGATGCTCGACGAGGACGTGCTCGACGCGCCGACGCGCCCGCCCCCGCAGATGACCGAGGCCGACATCGTCCTCGAGGTCGACGTGCAGGAGACGTCGCAGGAGACCGTCATCGGCGTGACGGTGGAAGAAGCCGTCACCGTGGAAGTGTCGCTCGAGAGCCGCGAGCGTCTGGTGGCCGCGGAGCCGGTAGGGCTCGAGGCGCTGGGGGACTCCTCGCCCGAGGCAGCCACCGAGATTCGCGGGGTCGAGCAGGAGTCGCCGCCGGAGGTCCTGGCGGACGTCGAGGAGGTCGTCGAGGACGCGCCGGCATCGTCGCGGCGTCCGGTCGCTCCCGAGCCGGAGGAGCAGATCGCCGAGATCGCGTTCGGCGCGCAGGAGCCGCAGCCGCCCCGGCACACGCCGCCCCCCGAGTCCGGTCGCCTTCCGGCGGCGCCGGTGGTGGAGTTCGACGGCGACGTGACGGGGGTTCGCGAGGCGACCCCTATCGCGCCGCACCGGGCGGAGGAGCTGGAGCCCACCGCCGTCAGCGCCCTGGCGCCCGAGCCCGTGCGCGAGCTCACGCCCGATGTCACCCGTGCCAGGCTCACGGCGAGCGAAGACGTGGTGGACGTCGTCGGCGAGGCTCAGCGCTTCGCCCCGCCGACGTTCGCCGCGTTGCTCGACGCGAGCCTGTCGCTCTGAGGCGTGCGGGGCGCGGGGCGGGACATGGGCGACCCCGAGCGCTTGCAGATCATCCGGTCGCTGGGGGCGGACCGGGCCACGTTCGTGGCGCGCGACACCTCGTCGGGCGCTGCGCGTCTCGTCGTGGTCGAGCGCGTCACGCGCACCGCGCCCAAGGCTGGCGGGCGCGAGGAGCTGTTGCGCCGGGCCCATGCCCTCGCCGCGCTGGAGCATCCCAAGGTGGTGCGCGTGCGCGACGTCGTCGAGCGCGCCGGCGAGGTGCTGGTGGTGTCGGACTACGTCGACGGCGAGTGGCTGTCGACGCTGATGAAGCTCGAGCCGCGGGTCCCGCTCGAGGTGATGCTGCGCATCGTGCTCGACGTGCTGGAGGGGCTGGGGGCGCTCCACGATCTGCAGGACGATCACGGCCAGCCACTGCGCTTCGCGCACGGCGCGCTCTCTCCCGACGCGGTGCTCGTCGCGGACGACGGCGTCGCCGAGATCGCGCACGCATGCCACGCCGCGCGCCGGACATCGAACGAGCGATACGTGCCCCCCGAGCTGCGGCGGGGCGACGGCGTGGCGGACACCCGGAGCGACATCTACGCCGTGGGCGCCATCCTGCGCGACGTGCTCGCCGACGCGCCGGCCGACGCCAAGTGGGCCGAGCCGCTGACCGAGATCGCCTGGCGCGCCTGCTCGGTGGACGCGGAGAACCGCTGGCCTTCGGCGGCGACGATGGCCACGACCGTGCGGCGGATCGCCGGATCGAGGCTGGCGTCGGCGTCGACGGTGGCGGCGTTCGTTCGCGCGCACTTCGGGCACGCGATGCGCGCCCGCCGCGCGGCGCTGGACACGCTCGAGGAGCCGGCGCCGCCCTCGTCGGGCGAGCCCATCTCCATCCGCCCCGGCGAGATGGAGGTCGTTCAGGAGGCGCCGTTCCCGTCCGTGGTGGCCACGATGCCGCCGCCCGTGCCGGTGAAGGCGCAGGTCGCTCGCGTCGGGCTGGTGAAGGTGCCGGCCGAGATGGCCGACCGCGGCGTGCTGGAGCCGGAGACCACGCGGCGGCCTCAGGGCACCGTGACGCAGCGCGGGATGATGGCCATGGCGCCGCCCCCGACGGGGGTCCCGCCGGACGCGGTGTCCGAGCAGGACATGCCCACCGAGGCGTACCGACGTCAGCTGCCGACGTTCCCGACGCTCGACGAGTCGCCGCCGCCGCCGCGCCGGAGCTCGGCGCTGCAGGGGATCGTGATCGCGCTGGGCATGGTGCTGACCTTCCTGACGGGATGGTGGGTGGGGCGGACCTACGCGCCGATGAACGACGCGCGGCAGACGAACTGTCCGCCCGCCGCGACGACGGAGGCGATGGCGGCTCCGAAGCCGCCGCCGCCGTTGCCCGTGCCGGTGGCGACGGCGACCGCGTCGGCCACGGCGTCCGCGACCCCGTCCGCGTCCGCGACTGCAACGCCGACCGCGACCCCGTCCGCGACCGCGACCCCGACCGTCCCCGCCTGGGCGCTGGCGCCCCCCCGACCGACGGCGACCGTCGCTCCGACCGCCACCGTCACCCCGACGGCGACGGCCACGGCCACCGCGACCACGAAGCCCACCGCCTCCGGCGGCTACGTTCCCAGCGAGCTCTGATCCAGCCAGGTCACGTCGGTGTGGTTCAGCCACGTCCGCTGCCTGCGCGCGAACACCCGGGTCGCTCGGACGATCGCCGTCTCGAGGTCCTCGCGCGCGACCTCGCCGGCCAGCATCGCCCGCACCTGCGCGTAGCCCACGCTCCCCATCGCGCGCGCGTCGCCGTAGCCTCGCGCCACCAGCGCCTCGACCTCGTCCACCCATCCCCGCGCCAGCCACCCCTGCACGCGCGCCCGGATGCGCTCGGTCAGCGTCGCAGCGTCGCAGGCGATGGCGACCGTCCGCGCCCGGTGACGTACACGCGCGAAGGCGTGCTCGCGCTGCCACGCGCTCAGCGGCTTGCCCGTCAGCTCGAAGACCTCGAGCGCCCGGCTCACGCGCACGAAGTCGTTGGGGTGCAGGCGCGCCGCGCTCTCGGCGTCGACCGATCGCAGCCGTGCGTGCAGCGCTGGCCGCCCCGCGCGCTCGGCCTCCGCGCGCAGCCGGCTCCGAAGCTCCGTGCTTCCCGCCGGCACCTCGGCCAGGCCGAAGAGGAGCGCCTTGACCCACAGGAACGTGCCGCCGCACACGATGGGCACGCGCCCGCGCGCCCGCACCTCGTCGATGGCTCGAGATGCCCGCTCCGCCCACGCCGCCGCGTCGACGTGGTCGAGCGGATCGATCGCGCTCACCAGGTGGTGCGGCGCCCGGGCAAGCTCCTCGGCCGTCGGCTTGCCGGAGCCCACGTCGAAGTCGCGGTAGATCTGCACGCTGTCGGCGCTGACGACCTCGCCGCCCAGCCGCTCGGCCAGCGCCACCGCCAGGGCCGTCTTCCCGCTCGCGGTGGGGCCGACCACGGCGACGAGCTCGCCCTCGGCCTCCCGCGCCATGCGCAGCGCCTGCTCAACGACCGACACGCCGCTCGAGCTCGTCATAGCCGATGCGCGTGACCACCGGGCGCCCGTGCGGGCAGTGGCCGGCGAAGTCGACGCCGTCCAGCGCTCGCAGCAGCGCGACCGCCTCTTCGCGCGCGAGCACGTCGCCGGCGCGCACGCTGCCGTGGCAGGCCATCGTCGCCAGCACCAGGTCGGCCGCGTCGCCGAACGGGCGCCGGGCCGCGCGCCCGAGCTCGGCCACCAGATCGCGGACGATGCGCTCGGGGCGCGCTCGCATCAGCAGCGTCGGCACGGCGTGGACCGCCACCGCGCTCGGCCCGACGGCGCGCAGCTCGACGCCGAGCGCTCCCACGTCCGCGGCGTGCTCCTCGAGCGTCGCCACCTCGGTGGGCAGCAGCTCCACCACGTCGGCGATGAGCAGCCGCTGCGTCGACATCGAGCGCGCCGCGAAGGCGCGGCGCAGGCGAGCGAAGGTGACGCGCTCGGCCGCCGCGTGCTGATCGAGGATGTACAGGCCGTCGCTGCCGGCGCACACCAGGAACGTCGCCCGCACCTGGGCCAGAAACTCGAGCGACGCATAGAAGCCGGCGCCATCGAAGAGGGCGGGGGCGGGCGCGTCGGCGGAGCGCGTGAGGGCGCCGTCGGCCAGCGAGGTCAGCGTGGTGCGCTCGGCCAGCGAGCGGTCGGCCGTCGGATCGTCGTTCGGCGCGAGGTCCCAGGGGTCGGGCGCCGGCTCGGGGACGAAGCGAGTCGTCTCCGGCTCGCTCGGCGGCGGCGCGGGAGTGCGCGCGTGCACCCACGCCCGGGGGGCGCCGAGGGCGGGCAGGTTGAAGGCGCGCGCCAGGGCAGCGTGGAGCTCGCGCGAGACCGCGTCGAACAGCGCTCGCCCCTCGGCGAAGCGCACCTCGGCCTTCTGCGGATGCACGTTCACGTCGACCTGCTCCGGCGGCAGGTCGACGTACACCACGCCCACCGGGTAGCGGCCCGGCTCCAGCACCGAGCCGTACGCCTGCGCCACGGCACGCGCCAGCGGGCGATCCCGCACCGGACGCCCGTTGACGAGCAGGTGCAACCCCACCGTCCCGGCCCGCGCTCGCTCGGGAGCCGCGAGGTGCGCCTCGATCCGCATCGGGCCGCGCTCGCCGGCCACGGCCTCGAGGTGCTCGCCGTCGATCGCCTGCGCCGCCCGCTCGCGGCGCGTCGCGACGCGAAGCCACTCGCGCACCGCCCGCCCGTCGCGCACGAGGAAGAAGCTGACGTCCGGCCGGGCCAGCGCCGAGAGCAGCATGGCCTCGCTCACGTGCGCCGCCTCCGTACCCGTCGACTTGAGGAACTTGCGACGGGCCGGCACGTTGAAGAAGAGATCGCGCACCTCGACGCTGGTGCCCTCGGCGGCGCCGGCCGGCCGCGCCCGCGGAGCGCTGCCCCCCTCGACCAGGATCTCCGTCCCCTCCTTCGTACCGCGCGCGCGGGTGACGAGCTTCAGCTTCGTCACGGACGCGATGCTGGGGAGTGCCTCGCCGCGGAAGCCGAACGTGCCCAGCGCGAACAGGTCCTCCTTCTTGTCGATCTTGCTCGTCGCGTGACGCTCGAACGCGAGGATGGCGTCGTCGGCCTCCATCCCCGAGCCGTCGTCGCTCACACGCACCAGCACCACCCCGCCCTGCTCCAGCTCGACCTTCACCCGCGTCGCTCCGGAGTCGAGCGCGTTCTCGACCAGCTCCTTCACCACGCTCGCGGGCCGCTCGACCACCTCTCCGGCCGCGATCTGGTTGGCGAGGTCGTCGGGCAGCCGCCGGATCCGTCCCATCGCGGGCTAACGCTCCTCGATCGCCGCCGCGGCCGCGTCGAAGAACTCGCGCGAGCGCCGCCGCGTCAGCGCCACGACGACCAGCGCGCTGCCCAGCGTACGCAGAGCCAGCGCGATGGGGTTCGCGGCGCGAAGCATGCTCGCGGTGGTGCGCGACATCTCGTCCGCGCGCGGCCGGTCCGGCACGCGCTCGTGGATGTCGGCTGCCTGCCGGGCCTCGAAGACGCGCAGGTCGGCCTCGAAGACGTCGCGCATCAACCAGTACGCCGCTCCGTTGAGGCCCGCCTGCGCCACGACGAGCTGCACCAGCGCGGCCCGGGCGCCGCTGCTGCCGCCCAGCGCGCGCATCGAGAAGAAGACGATGGCGCCGCCCAGCAGCAGCGTGGCGACGCCCAGCGGCCAGCCGCGCGACTTCGCCGCGTCGAGCGTGTGCACGTAGGCCTCGACGCGGGCCTGCACGGCGGCGCGGTCGGCCTCGTCGGCGATCCCCGCCGCGGCGGCGGCCGCGTCGATCGGCTCGCGGTAGAGCGAGACGGTGTTCCAGCCCCCGCACGCGCCGGTGGTCCCCAGCGCGAGCGCGCCCAGCAGGGCGAGGACCAGGTACCACGGGCGCTTGCGCTCGGCCGCCATTCGGTCCCTGCGGGATAGCACGCCGGGGGCGGGCAAGCTCAGTGATGAGGCGGATGAGGCGGCATGGGCATGCCGCTCGGCATGCCGCCCATGCCCTGGAACATCTGCGAAAGGTCCATGACCTTGTACGTCGCCGGATACTGGAACTCGGTCGCGGCCAGCGTCTTCTTGTCGATCTTGGTCACCTCGACGCGCATCTGCTCCGTCGTCCCGTCCTTCTCGTAGCCGACGAAGCGCAGCGGGAAGTGCTTGCCGTCCATGAGCTCCGCCATCCAGGCGTGCTCGGTCGGGATCCCGGTCATGGGGATGCTGAACCAGGAGACCCCCTCCTGCGCCACGCAGACGGTCCCCTCCTTGTGGTCGGTGGAGATGTCCCAGTTCTCGCACTTGTAGCCGGCGACGGTGTCGTACTTGCCGGTCTTGGTGAGCTTCGTCGTCGGCCCCTGCGGTGCGCCCCCGCGGCCGGGCGGGCCGCCGCCGCTCAGGCCCTTGAGCTGCTCACCGCTCTTGTTCAAGTCGATGACGATGACCTGCTTCTGTGTGTCCATCACGATGGACAGCTTCTTGGCCGCCGACTCGAAGAGGACCCACGCTTTCTCGCCGACCGGCATCCCTCCGCGGGCGCCGCTCTTCGCGAGCTGCTCGGGCACGTCGAAGCGGACCTTGTCGCTCTTGATGAAGAGGGAGAACGGCATCGCCTGCGCGCCGGGCTTGTTGTCCTTCATGAAGAGGTCGATCTCCCCCTCGAACCCGTTGAGGAAGGCGGACAGGCTCGGGCCCCCGGCCCCGGACGCGGAGCCGGCGCCGCCCTCGTCCCCCCCGTCGGCGCCCCCCTTGAGCTTGTTGCACCCGGAGGAGGCGACCGCGAGAGCGACCGTGGCAGCGAGGAAGGGGCCGGCGACGCGCATGCGCCCCGACCTACCACGTTTTCCGTCCGCCGGTCAGCCGGTGTGGGTCGCCCGGGCGCTCAGCACCGCCACCGCGCACGACGCCAGCCGTGCCCGCGCCGAGTCCGCGCGGCTGGTCAGCACGATCGGAACGCGGGCGCCCAGCACGACGCCCGCCATCTCCGCGCCGCCCAGGTACTCGAGCTGCTTGGCCAGCATGTTCCCCGACTCGAGGTCGGGCACGACCAGCACGTCGGCGACACCGGCCACGGGCGACACCAGGTGCTTGATCGACGCAGCCTCCGCGCTCACCGCAGTGTCGAACGCGAGCGGGCCGTCCAGCACGCCGCCCGTGATCTGGTTGCGGTCGGCCATCTTGCACAGCGCCGCCGCGTCGATGGTCGACGTGATCTTCGGGCTCACCGTCTCGACCGCCGACAGGATGGCCACGTTGGGCCGCGCGATGCCGAGCGCGTGCGCCAGATCGATGGCGTTCTTCACGATGTCGACCTTCTCCTCCAGCGTCGGGTAGATGTTGATGGCCGCGTCGGTCACGAGCAGCGCGCGCGGATAGGCGGGCGCGTCGATCACGAAGACGTGGGTCACCCGGCGCGCGGTCGTCAGCCCCGTCGTGCGGTCGAGCACGGCGTGCATGAGCACGTCGGTGTGCAGGCTCCCCTTCATCAGCAGCAGCGCCTTTCCCTCGCGGCAGAGGGCGACGCTCCGGCGGGCGGCGTCGTCGTCGTCGACGGCGTCGACGATCGCCGTGTCGCCGAGGTTCAGCCCGAGCCGCGCCGCCAGCGCCCGGACCTCGGCTGCGTTCCCGACCAGGATGGGCTCGATGAGTCGCTGCTTCGCCGCATCCATCGCGCCGGTCAGCGCGACCTCGCTGGTGGGCGCCGCCACCGCGGCGAGCACGGCGGGGAAGGCACTGCACTGCGCGATGAGGCGATCGAAGACGTGGTGATCCGGCACGACGCTAGGACGACGCTACCACGCGTGTCGGGCTACGCTCGCGCGCACGCGAATGGCCGGCCGCATCCTCACCCTCAACGTCGGGTCGGCGACCCTCAAGTTCGCCCTCTTCCAGGGGGGGCAGGGGGGGCAGGGCGGGCAGGGGGGGCAGGGCGAGCAGGGCGAGGCCCGGGTCGCGTCCGGGAAGATCGACTGGGCGCGCGACCGGGCCGATCCGGCCGCCGCGCTGGCCGGCGCCCTGCAACAGCTGGAGCCGCACGGCGGGACGGCGGGCGTCACGGCGGTGGGCCACCGGATCGTCCACGGCGGCGGTGCTTTCGAGCGCGCGACGCGGATCGACGACGCCGTGCTCGACGAGCTGCGCCGGCTCGCAGCGCTCGATCCCGATCACCTGCCTGCCGAGATCGCGGTGGTCGAGGCGGTGCGCGCGCGGGCCCCGTCCCTGCCGCAGGTGGCGTGCTTCGACACTGCCTTCCATGCCGCGCTGCCGCGCGTCGCGCGCCTGCTCCCCATCCCACGGCATTACCAGGCGCAAGGGGTGCGCCGGTACGGCTTCCACGGCCTGTCGTACCAGTACCTCCTCGAGGAGCTGGAGCGCGTCGCGGGCAGCCAGGTCGCGCGCGGTCGCGTCGTGCTGGCGCACCTCGGGAGCGGCGCCAGCCTCGCCGCCGTCCACGGCGGACGCTGCGTCGATACGACCATGGGGTTCACGCCCAACTCGGGCATTCCCATGGGGACGCGCACGGGCGACCTCGATCCCGGCGTGGTGGTGCACCTGCTGCGCACCGAGCCCATGTCCGTCGACGCGCTGGACGACCTGCTCAGCCGTCGCTCGGGCCTGCTCGGTGTGTCCGGCAGCAGCGGCGACATGCGCGACCTCCTCGCGTCGGAGGCGGGCGACCCCGCGGCGAGCGACGCGGTGGCCCTCTTCGTGCTCGCCGTGCGCAAGGCGATCGGCGCGCTCGCCGCGACGATCGACGGCGTCGACACCCTGGTTTTCGCCGGCGGCATCGGCGAGAACGCCCCGCCGGTGCGGGCGCGCGTCTGCGCCGGGCTGGTCCACCTGGGCGTCCGCATCGACGACGCACGCAACGCAGCCTCCGCGGCGATCGTATCCGCCGACGGCAGCGGGTGTACCGTGCGCGTGATCCACACCGACGAGGAAGCCATCATCGCCCGCGACACGCGGCGGGCTCTCCGGGGGACCCCATGAACGACCTTCTGCGAACGATGGACGCGTACTGGAGGGCGGCGAACTACCTCTCCGTCGGCCAGATCTACCTCCTCGCCAATCCGCTGCTCCGCGCGCCGCTGCGCCTCGAGCACATCAAGCCCCGCCTGCTCGGGCACTGGGGAACGACGCCGGGGCTGAACTTCCTCTACGTCCACGCCAACCGCGTCATCAAGCAGCGCGACCTCGACGCGATCTTCGTCACCGGCCCCGGGCATGGTGGGCCGGGTCTGGTGGCCAACGCGTGGCTGGAGGGAACCTACAGCGAGGTCTACCCCGACGTGTCCTTCGACGAGCGCGGGATGCAGCGACTCTTCCGGCAGTTCTCGTTCCCCGGGGGGATCCCCAGCCACGTGGCCCCGGAGACGCCCGGCAGCATCCACGAGGGCGGCGAGCTCGGCTACGCGCTGTCGCACGCCTTCGGCGCGGCGTTCGACAACCCGAAGCTCCTCGTCTTCTGCGTGGTCGGCGACGGCGAGGCGGAGACGGGGCCGATGGCGACGAGCTGGCACTCCAACAAGTTCCTCGACCCGGTGCACGACGGCGCGGTGCTCCCCATCCTGCACCTCAACGGCTACAAGATCGCCGGGCCCACGGTGCTCGCGCGCATCCCGCACGAGGAGCTCGAGCAACTCCTGCGCGGCTACGGCTGGGCGCCGCGCTTCGTGGAGGGCGACGATCCCGAGCTGATGCACGCCAAGATGGCGTCGGCCTTCGACGACGCCGTGGCCGAGATCGGACGGATCCAGGCCGACGCGCGGGCCCGCGGGTTCCACCGCCGTCCGGCCTGGCCCATGATCGTGCTGCGCACGCCGAAGGGCTGGACCGGCCCGAAGAACGTCGACGGCGTGCCGGTGGAGGGGACCTTCCGGGCCCACCAGGTGCCCATCACCGTCGGCCGCGATGCGAAGCACCTCGCGCTGCTCGAGCAGTGGATGAAGAGCTACCGCCCCGACGAGCTGTTCGACGCGTCGGGGGCGCCGGTGAAGGACCTGGCGGCGCTCCCACCGGCGGGGGCACGCCGGATGAGCGCGAACCCTCACGCCAACGGCGGGCTGCTGCGCAAGGAGCTGCGCATGCCGGACTTCACCACCTATGCCGTCGAGGTTCCGCGGCCGGGCGCGGTGGACGCCGAAGCGACGAGCGTGCAGGGCCGGCTGGTGCGCGACGTGCTGACGCTCAACGCCGAGCAGCGCAACTTCCGCGTCTTCAGCGCGGACGAGACGGCGTCGAACCGCTGGGGCGCGGTGTTCGAGGTGACGACGCGCATGTCGTCGGCCGAGCTCCTCCCCGGCGACGACCACGTGTCGCCCGACGGGCGCGTGATGGAGATGCTGAGCGAGCACCAGTGCGAGGGGTGGCTGGAGGGGTACCTGCTCACCGGGCGCCACGGCCTCTTCTCCTGCTACGAGGCGTTCATCCACATCGTCGACTCGATGTTCAACCAGCACGCGAAGTGGCTGAAGGTGACGCGCGGCATCCCCTGGCGGAGGTCGATCTCGTCGCTCAATTACCTTCTGACGTCGCACGTCTGGCGCCAGGACCACAACGGCTTCAGCCACCAGGATCCGGGGTTCATCGATCACGTCGTCAACAAGAAGGCCGACGTCATCCGCGTCTATCTGCCGCCGGACGCGAACACGCTGCTCTCGGTGACCGACCACTGCCTGCGAAGCGTCGACTACGTGAACGTCATCGTCGCCGGCAAGCAACCGGCGCCGCAGTGGCTGACGATGGACCAGGCCATCAAGCACTGCTCGGCGGGCCTCGGCATCTGGGAGTGGGCCAGCAACGACGAGGGCGGCGAGCCCGACGTGGTGATGGCGTGCGCGGGCGACGTGCCGACTCTGGAGACGCTGGCGGCGGTGGACCTGCTGCGCCGGAACGTCCCGGAGCTGAAGATCCGGGTGGTCAACGTGGTCGACCTGATGAAGCTCCAGCCGTCGAGCGAGCACCCTCACGGCCTGGCCGACCGCGAGTTCGACGGCATCTTCACGCGGGACCGGCCGATCATCTTCGCCTACCACGGCTACCCCTGGCTCATCCACCGGCTCACCTACCGCCGGACCAACCACCACAACCTGCACGTGCGCGGCTACAAGGAGGAGGGCACGATCACCACGCCCTTCGACATGGCCGTGTTGAACGATCTGGACCGCTACCACCTGGTGCAGGACGTGATCGCGCGGCTGCCGCAGCTCGGGCCCCGGGCCGCGTACCTGCAGCAGGCGCTGCGCGACAAGCTGCTGGAGCACAAGCAGTACATCCACGCCCATGGACAGGACATGCCCGAGATCCGCAACTGGCGCTGGCCCATCACCCCTTCCGCTGAGTAGCAGGGCGGCTCAGGGCGTGGGAAGCGTCTCCAGGTAGCGCTCCATGTGCGCGAAGCCCGCGCGGGGCTGACCGTCCTCATACTCCGCGCGGGCCAGGTAATAGAGCAACGCCGGGCGGCCCTTGATATAGGCATCGTCGTCGAGAAGCGGGCGCAGGCGATCGACTGCCTGGTCGGCCAGATCGGCCTTGTACAGCAGATAGCCGAGAAGCAGCTGAAAGTCGGGGCCCATGCCGTCCACTGCCTTGCCGCTCCAGGAGCGCATCGCCGCCAGGGCGTGTGCCCACTTGCGGTCGCCCAGCGCGGTGAGGAGCTCGGCGAACTGCTTCTCGGTACGTTCCCGGTCCCGGGGGAGCAGGTCCGGTGAAAGACGCAGCGGGGCCAGGTCGCCGATGCCGGAGGGACCGCCGCCCCCGGTCAAGGGGACCTCGGCTTCGCCTGGCTCGCGGTCGCCGAGGAGATCGACGAGGACCTGGGTGCGCGCCGCCGCGACGCCGCCCCCGACCGCGCGGGCGTCCTTGAGCAGGTCCGCCGCGGCGCGGCGCTTGCCGTGGGCCAGAAGCGCCCGCCCCAGCCTGGCGTAGGAGTCGGCCAGGCTGCCCTTGTCCGGGGAGTCGACGACCGCGCCGGGATCGACGAAGGGAGATCCGGCGCCCGAAAGATAGCGGACGAAGCGGCCGTAGGGCCACTCCACGCCGTAGATGCCCCGCACATAGGGATCGTGCTTCATGTAGCCGAGGAGGTCGCGCGGGGCGGCGAACTCGATGAGGGCGTTGTCGTCCGTGTTGGTGGCGGCGCCGGCGGCAAAAGCGGGGATCTCGTCGGGGCCGAGGAGCAGGTCGGCGAGGAGGTCCTCCGCCCCGTGGACGCCGGCGCGAAG
>DATBQU010000381.1:0-15938 GCA_036560665.1 Polyangiaceae bacterium | reverse complement strand
GGATGCGGTTGGCGAGCTGCGTCTCGGTCA
The DNA here is from genome assembly GCA_036560665.1 of Polyangiaceae bacterium. GTDB lineage: Bacteria > Myxococcota_A > Polyangia > Polyangiales > Polyangiaceae > Palsa-1150. The sequence goes on along the minus strand of DATBQU010000381.1, from coordinate 15,908 downwards.
GGCCGCGCTCGGCGGCGATGGCCTTGTACGGTTTCTTCCGCTCGGCGTGCTCGCGCAGGATCTCGCGCACCTCGCGGTCGCCCTCGTGGCTTCCGATCAGCTTGTCGAGGTAGGGGCCGAGCATCTTGCCCGGATCGTCCCCCTGGAGCTCGAGCACCTCCCCGCGGCCGCCGTCGTCGTCGCGCGCCTCGCCCGTGTAGTCATCCTCGCGGGCGACGCGCACCGGCATGTCGCCCTCGTACTTCGAGCGTCGCTTGCGCTTGTCGAGCCACTTGGCCCCGACCCTGCGCGCGATACGGGCGAGCCAGGCGGGGAGCACCGCCTCGACGCGCGGCGGACGGGCCTTCAGGGCGCGCTCGAGGGCGTCGGTCGCGAGGTCGTACACCTCCACGCGAGGGACGATCTTGCGCAGGACGCCTTCGGCCACGGTCCTCGCCTGTTTCGACGACACGAAGCGAGGTACGGCCGCGGGATCGAGCGGCGGAGCCTCGGGATCGTCGCCTTCGACCGGCTCGTCGTCGCCTCTGACCTCGTCCTCGTCGCCTTCGGCCGCGTCCTCGTCGTCGAGGGACGGGTCGATGTCGCCTGCGGGGGCGCCCTTGTCGTCTTTGGACGAGGCCATGAGCGGGAAGGATGGTCCAGCAAGCCCGAAGGACGCGCAAGTGAAGCGGAGGGGCGAGCGTCCGGGCGGGAGCGACGAGCGTCCGTCGCGCGGACGGGCGCCGAAGAGCGACGGAGGGCGGTCCTTCCGCCTCGGACACGAGCCTGTCAGCGACGGATGCGACCGTCCGTACGACGGACGCGAGCCCGTCGGCCACGGACGGCGGTCCTTCCACGACGGACGCGAGCCCTTTCGCCTCGGACGCTCACGGAAGTCGCCGTCTCCCTTGGCTTTTCTCGAAAAGAGCAGGCCATACGAAAATAAGCGAGAGATCCGGGACCACGTGGCCACTTCCCCAGTGAGGGCAACGAGACCCTCGGAAAGAAAGAAGAGGAAATCATGTCTGGAGACCATGGAAAGAAGACCAAGGCCGCCCTTGCGACGAAGCTCATCGCCGGGGCCAAGAAGCGCTTTCCGAACGGGAGCGACAAGCTCACGTTCGGGGGCGTGACGCGCACGGTGGACGCGGTGACGACGCTCATCCAGAGCTTCGTCGACAACCGCGTCGCCGTGGAGGAAGCGCAGGCCGCCGCCTCGGCGAAGGTGGCTGTCGAAGATGCGCAGGCGCCGTCGCTGATCGCGATCATCGTCGCGTTCGTGGCGTTCGTCCGGCTCACCTTCGGCAACCAGGCCGACGCGCTGGCCGACTTCGGCCTCGCGCCCCCCAAGGCGCGGGTCCCGATGACGGCGGAGCAGAAGGCGGTCGCCGCCGCCAAGCGCGACGCCACCCGCAAGGCGCGGGGGACGACGAGCAAGAAGGCGAAGAAGGGCGTGAAGGGGAACGTCACGGCGAAGCTCGTCGTGACCCCCGTCACGGCCTCGGCGCCTCCGCTGCCCGCCGAGCCTCCCGCGCCTGCCGCACCCGCGGCGGCCGGTGGCGGAGCGACGCCGACCACGCACGGCTAGCCCCGGGCTAGCGCGTAGCCGGTGACAACCAGGGAAACGGGGGGCGCCTCCGGAAAGGGAGTCGCCCCCCGCTCCCGCCCTCTGTCACGCCACGCCCGCCAGCGGAGAAACCGCAGAGCCGCAGAGGCCGCTGGCTCAGGTCCTCGCAGCGGGTTCCCCCCGCGTCGCCACGAAGAGCATCCCGTGGTCGTGCATGGCGATGCCCTCGGGCCCCTTGCGCGCGTCGAACGCGGCGGCGAGATCGGCGCGCAGTGACGCCCGCAGCTCCTCGGGGACGACGCGGAGGAAGTTGCCGAACGAGCTCGCCTGGAGGAAGTCGACCACGTCGCCGCCGTCGGGGTGGGTGCGCGCGCGGCGCACGACGTGGAGCTCGGACAGCTCGAGGCCGCCGTCGACCACCAGGGCGATGACCTCGGTCGTGGTGTGGCCGCGGCTGGCGATGGCGAGCGCGGACAGGTCCACGACGTTCGCGTAGGGCGCCTGCCCCAGCACGGGCCCGACCACGGCGGTCACGCTGCTCACGCCGAGGAGCTCGCGCGGCAGCGTCGTCACCCCGAGCCGGCCGCCGGGCCGCAGGACGCGACGGATCTCGGCCAGCGCGCGCGGCTTGTCGGACACCCAGTGGAAGACGGCGGACATGCAGACGGCGTCGAAGCTCCCGGCGGCGAAGGCGCCAAGGTCCTCGGCCTGACCGACCTCGAAGGTGACGCCGGGGACGCGCGCGCGGGCGATGGCGATGCGCTCGACCAGCGGATCGATCCCGACGACGCTCCCCGAGGGGCCGACGCGCTCGGCGATCCACCGCGCGAGGCGCCCCGTGCCGCACCCGACGTCGAGGACGCGCTCGCCCGCCTTCAGGCCGAGCCGCTCGACGAGGCGCTGGCCTCCCTCGAACTGCGAGTCGCTGAGGCGGTCGTAGGTCTCGGCCAGTCCGGAGCTGTCGTGGGTGAAGGACGTGGTCACGGTCGGGTCTCCTGGGCTGTGGCACGGGTGAGGCGCACGTCCTGGCCGGCGCACCCGAAGACGGGAGGGCCGCCGCGGTCGCAGCCGGACGCGCAGCAGGACGCCGCGAGGGCGAGGGCGAGAAGAGACTTCACCGGCTCGTCACTCCTTCCACCACCGTCCGCGCCATGCCTCTCGCGAAGGCCCACGCCGTCCCCAGCCGGCGCGACGGCCTGCGGCCGAGGCGCGTGCCGGCGGCGATGACCTCGCGCGGCGCATCCATCGCCGCCACGTCCTTCCGCACGGCGCGGTCGACGACGAGCAGGTCGGCCCTCGCGCCCGGGCGGATGACGCCGCGGTCGCTGCACCCGAGCAGGCGGGCCGACTCCGACGTCGCCGCGCGCAGGCACGCCTCGGCGTCCATGCCGGCGCGCTGCATGGCGGTGAGCTCGTCGACCGGGCGGGCGACGAGCGAGAAGCCGTAGGAGGCGTCGTTGCCGAAGGCGATGGGCACGCCGGCCTCGCGCAGCAGGCGCAGGTTCGCCGCGGCGTTGCGCACCGCCTCGCGCGCGCGCGCCTTGGCGACGCCGCCGGCGATCCCGGGCGGCACCACGTCACCCGAGGCGGCGTAGGCCTCGGCGAAGCGCCGCCACGACCGCCGGATGTAGGGCGCGACGTGGCGCGTGTAGCGGTCGTCCCGGTCGAGGCGGGTCTCGGCGCCGAGGCAGACCGAGTCGAAGACCCACAGCGTGGGGCACACCGGGATCCCGGCATCGCGCACGCGCGCGACCGTCTCCGGATCGAGCGGCTCGAAGGACGAGTGCATGAGCGCGTCGACGCCGGCGGCGAGGGCGACGCGGTAGTCGGCCACCGAGTGGGCGTGGGCGAGGACGCGCAGGCCGGAGCGGTGCGCCGCCTCGACCACGGCGCGGGCCACCGGCGGGGTCACGGCCGGGATGGGCTGCTCGGAGTAGCTCTGGTGCATGACGGCGAGCTTCACGAAGTCCATTCCCGCCCGGGCCACGCGCTCGACGGCGCGGCCGGCGGCGCGCTCGTCGGCGCAGGGCAAGGCGAGGCCGAGGCGCACGAAGAGCGGCGGCATCCAGTCGAGGGGGTAGCCGCCCGGCGCGGTGAGCAGGGGGCCGGCGCAGCGGATCTGCGGGCCGGCCGAGGGTGTCGTGCCCGCGCGGCGACGCAGGGCGGCGATGACGGCCGGCGCGCAGCCCATGTCCCCCACGGTGGTGGTGCCCGCGGCGAGCGCGTCGCCGAGGTTGCGCGCCGCCTGGGAGGGCGACACCCTCTCCTGCGGTTCGAAGACGCCGCCGCGCGCGATGTGCACGTGGGCGTTGACCATCCCGGGCATCACCACCTGCCCGCGGGCGTCGACGGCGCCGGGCGGCAGGGGGCGGCCGGCGTCGACGGGCTCGACGCGGGTGATGACGCCGCCCTCGACGGCGATGGCGACGTCGCCGTCGACGAAGCGGGCGCCGTCGAAGTGGCAGTCGGTCCGCAGGACGAGCATCGGGCGCCCTCCCCCGTCTAGCACCCCTGCCCGAGCGGGGGCGTGGCGTTGCAGGTCGCCGCCTTGCAGCACGTGCCGCCCGACCAGCCATGCGGATCGGTGGTCGCCAGGTTGCACACGCTGCCCGCGCCGCCGCTGCAGGTCACGCCGCCCGAGCAGCTGCTCTGGCCGCAGGTCACCGTGGAGGCCGCGGATTCGCAGTCGACCGTGCCCGAGCACGCGGACTGGCCGCAGAGGACGGTGCACGACTGGGTGGCCGTGCAGCGGACGCCCCCCGAGCACGAGCTGGCGCCGCAGTGGACGGTGCAGCTCGTCCCGCCGCACACGATCCCGCCGGAGCACGAGCTCGAGCCGCACTCGATGTCGCAGGTCGCGGCCTGCGAGCAGTCGATGGGTCCGCTGCACCCGGTGTCGCCGCACTGCACGACGCAGTCGACGCCGGAAGGGCAGAGCGCGCCCGACGAGCACTTGCTCCCGCTGCAATCGAGCACGGTGGTGTGCCCGTTGCCGGTCGCGTTGGACGGCCCGCACGCCGCAGACCCGACCGCGACCGCGAACGCGACCCCGACCGCGAACACGGCGGGGCGAAGGAAGGGGCGAGCCATGCCGCGATGGTAGGCTCGAATGCCCGCCCGCGCCCGTCCGCGTCAGCCGCCGTCGAGCGCGTCGTTGCGGGCGTCGAGGATGGCCCCGTCGTCCATCGTGGGGTGCCCCGCCGCCGCCGTCCCCTCGCCCGCCCCGGGTCCCAGGCCGGCCGCGTGCCCGTGGCCGACCCAGAGCAGGACCGCCGCCGCCATCGCCACCACGCCCGCCGCGCCGTACGCCGCCGCGCGCAGGGGCCGCACCACCGGGGTCTTGCCGGCGCGCTTCGAGACCTGCTCGAACGCGATCTCCAGGCTGGCCTCGCCCGACAGCGCCGCCGCGCAGGCGTCGCACTCCGCGCAGTGCGCCTCGAAGGACTCGACCCGCCCCGCGTCGAGCGCGCCCAGGACGTAGAGCTCGAGCTCCGCCGGTGTCGCGTGCCGCCCGCTCATTCGCTCTCCGCTCCTTCCAGCGCCGTCCGCAGCCTGGCCCGCACCTCGCACAGGATCTGCCGCACGCGCTGCAGCGACAGACCCACCCGCTGCGCGACCTCGGCGTGGCTCAGGCCGTCGCCTCCGTACGCGAGCCGGAACACCTTGCGCGCCGAGGGCGAGCAGCGGGAGAGCACCTCGACGGCGGTCTCCACGCGCTCCTCGGTGACCATGCGCGCCACGGCGTCGGCGCGCGGATCGGCCAGGCGCACGGCGATGGCCGGCTCGTCGAGCGGCTCGTGGTGGCGGGTGTTGGCCTCGCGTCGCGTGGCCTCGAGGGCCAGGAAGCCGGCCTGGGCGATGGCGAGGCCCGGCAGCTGGAGGCGCTCGAGGCGGCCCTGCCGCTGCTGCTCGACCAGGCGCATCCACGCCTCCTGCGCGATGTCCTTGGCGCGGTCGACGCGGATGCCGCGCGCGAGCAGGGCCACGACGACGCGATGGTTGTGGCGCTGCACCAGCGCGCTCCACGCCTCGCTCTCGCCCCGCAGGGCGGCCGCGCAGAGCGTCGCCTCGTCGGCGAGGGGGGCCGCGGGCGCCGGGCGCTCGACGCGGACTGCCGGCGGGGGCGCCTGGACGGCGGCGGCACCGAGGAACGGCAGGGCGTCGGCAAAAGCCTTCATGCGCAAGCTCGAGCGGGAAACGGAAGGGGCGCAGGGAACATATCGCCTCCGGACCAAGGGTCGAGGCCGCCGGCGCATTCCGTCGGGTCGGCTCCCTCGGCGCCCGGGTCGCCTTCGGCACGACGGGAGTTCACAGTCCCGGCGTCCACGCCCGTCCCCGTCACGGGTGTCTCTTCAAGGATTTCCGCTGGTTGGGACCTGGCGCGCGTCTTGATAGCTCGGCCGTTCGCTCCGTCACCGAACAGACAGGAGGAGGACGCCATGGACAAGACAATCGCGGCGGTTTTGGTGGGTGCGACGACGCTGGCCGGGCTCGCGCAGGGGTGTGCGCTCCCGCAGGACGCTTCGAAGTTCCGGGAGCCGATCCCGCAGAAGGGCGACGTCTCGCTGGCGATGCCCGGCTCGCAGGCCTCGGGGGCGGCGGGCCAGTCCGCGTCGATCCGCATCCAGGGAGGCGGCACCGGCGGCGGGGGCTCCACCGGCTTCTCCACGTTCTACGAGTTCACGCGCAACATCTCCGACGGCGTCGACTACGGGACCGCCGTCATCATCGGAGAGATCGTCGCCATCACCAGCCTGCCGCCGACCACGGTCGACGACAACCATGCGGTGTGGGGGCCGGGCAGCGGCGACGCGCTCGATCCGGTGACCTGGAAGCTGGTGGTCACGCAGGTCGGCGACCGCGAGTTCGACTACGAGGTCGACGGGCGCTCGCACCTGTCGACCAGCGACGCCGACTGGAAGGCGATCGTCACCGGCCACGGCTACGGCAAGTCGCACCCCAGCCATCGCAGCGGCTGGTTCCAGCTCGACAACGACGTGTTCCGCTCGCTCGATCCGATGCGCGGCACCAGCACGGGCAAGGTGAAGGTCACCTTCGACGCGCGCGCGTACCCGCTGACCATCGTGGCCGACCTGACCACCAACGACGGCACCGGCGCCTACTACGACGTGGCGGTGACGCACGAGCAGGACGGCTCGGGCGTGGTGGCGCTGACGGCGCTGGCGGACATCAGCTCGACCAAGGACGGCGTCAACGAGAACGTGGTGGAGAACAGCCGCTGGAACGCCACGGGCGCCGGCCGCGCCGACGTGAAGATGAGCGGCGGCGACCTCGGGGCGACGACGGCGCTGGCGAGCGAGTGCTGGTCGAGCGCGTACACGCGCACGTACTACACGGACAACGTGAACTACCAGCCGACGGTCGGCGACGCGTCGACGTGCGCCTTTGCGCAGGCGCAGTTCGCGTCGCAGTAGCGCCGCCTACCAGCGGTGGAAGGCGGGGTGGCCTTCCTTGACGGCGACGAAGAGGCCGCGGCAGGTGGCGGTCACCTTGCCGCCGGCCTCGATGGTGGCCTCGACGGTGGCCCGGTCGTCGGCCGACTCGACGACGCGGGCGCGGATGACGAGCTCGCCGTCGAGCGGCGTGGGACGCTTGAGCTTCACGTCGAACTCGGCGGTGACCGTGCACGGCGGCGACGCGGCTCCCGTCTTCCTCAGCAGGTGCCACGTCGCCGTCCAGTTCGAGTGGCAGTCGAGCAGGGCCCCGCAGATGCCCCCGTTGAGGACGCCGGGGAACGCGAGGTGGTGCGCCTGGGGCGTCCAGCGGCAGACGCAGGCGTCGTCGCTCTCGGCGAAGCTGCGGATGCGCAGCCCCTTGTCGTTCCGGGGGCCGCAGCCGAAGCACATGTTGTCCGGCGCGTACGTCTCCTGAAGGCTCCTGGGCTCCATGGCCGCGGAGTCTAGCCCGGCTACTGTCCGATGCCCTTGCCGGGGAGGAAGTCGAGCGAGGGCAGGGCCAGCGGCGTGCCGCACGCGCCTCCGCCGACGCCGAGGACCGAGCCGTCCTGGAGGGTGACCGCCGTCCACTCCGTGTTGGGGTGCGGCAGCGTCCCGAAGGGAGCCACGGTGTTCTTCACCGGATCGACCTGGTCGACGGTGTTGGTCGGCGTGCAGGTGCCGTCCACGTTGTAGCCGCCCATCACCAGCACGGTGCCGTCGTGCACCAGCGCGCTGGCGTGCCAGGTGCGGCCGGTGCTCAGCGTGTAGGGCGCGACCGTCCACTTGTCGGCCTTGGGGTCGTAGAGCTCGATGGAGGCGAGCGGGACGTGGACGCCGCCGGCGCTGATGCTGGCGCCGCCGAGGACGATGACCCGCCCGTCGGGCAGCGTGTGCGCGGTCAGCATCGACCGCCCCTGGTTGAGCGCGCCGGCGGCCACGAACTTCTGCGACGCCGGGTCGAAGATCTCGCACGCCGTCTGGCCGCCGTCGCCTCCGCCGAGCAGGACGCGCCCGTCGCGCATGCGGACGATGAAGCCCCAGGTGTGCACCGCCAGCTGGGGAATCTCGGTGAAGGCGTCCAGCGCGGGATCGTAGATCTCGGCCGTGGCCACGCCCTCGGACGAGACCATCACCCGCCCGTCGGTCATCAGGACCGAGCGCGTCCGTTCGCGCGCGGTGTTGAGCGGCTTGGCGGTGGTCTTGAAGAGGTTGGTCTTGGGGTCGAAGAGGTCGGCCCCCGCGGAGGCGCCGGCGCCGCCGACGACGAGCACGCGCCCGTCGAGCATGGTCACCGCGCTGGAGTGCCAGCGGATCTCGCTCATGGGCCCGGCGGCGGGCACGGCGGAGTCGGTCGAGCGCGAGTAGATCTCGGCGGTGGCCTGGGAGTTGGCGGCGCTGTCGGGCACCGTCGTCCCGCCCACGACGAGGACGCGGCCGTCCTGGAGGACGGCGAGGCCGGGGTCCTCGCCGCGGACGGCGCTCATGGGCTTCTCGCTCCAGGGCAGCTGCTCGGAGCCGCCGAGGTAGAGGAACGCCTGGGGCAGCGTCGAGTGCTGCGCGCCCTGGATCACGGTGATGTCGTAGTTGCCGACGACGGCGGGCGGCGTCTGCACGATGACGGTGTTGGCGTCGAGCGCCATGGCCGGGGCGTGGCCGTCGCCGATGAAGACCTGGATGCCGGCGCCGAAGCCGTTGCCGGTGAGCTTGAGCCAGTCGCCTCCGTTCTGGTTGCCCTCGTGCGGGGTCGCGCCGAGCACGGAGAAGGCGCACGACGCGGTGTCCGACACGCAGATGGACTGGCAACACGTCCCGCCGTCGCAGGACACCCCGCACGAGCCGCAGTTGGCCGGGTCGCTCGAGGTGTCGACGCAGGAGCCGCCGCAGAGGATCTGCCCGGGGTTGCACGACCCGCCGTTGCCGTCGCCGCCGGACGTCGCGTCGTCCGAGCCCGCGTCGAAGGCCGACAGGCCGGTGGGACCGCCGGACCCGCACGAGCCGAGCGCGCCCCCGAGGACGAGGGCGGACGCGGCGAACACTGCTCGCCTCATAGAGGCAAGTCTAGCTCACTTCGAGGCGGTCTTCTTGGCGGGCTTGGCGCCCTTGTCTGCCTTGGCCGCAGGCTCGGCCTTGGCCGGCTGCTTGCCACGCCACTCGGCGAGCTGCTTCGTGCGACGGGCCTTCTGCTTTCTGCGGACGCGCGGCTGCTGCGGGGTCGTCATGGGGGCGGCACTCTAGCAGCTCCGCTCGCACCGGCCGCCTGGATCTGCTGCAGCCACGCCTGCACCTTGCCGAGCGCGGGACCGACCCACTCGAGCTCCGCCAGGCGCAGCAGCAGATGGGGCGTGTGATCGCCGGTCCGCGCCCTCGCCTCCGCCGCGCGGATGCCGCCGCCCTCGGGAGACGACACGACGAAGGCGCCACGCGCGGCGTCGATCTCGTCGGCGGCGTCGCTCCACCGCTCTTGCCGCTGGGCGAGCCAGGCGCGGGTGAGGTGGCGGTGCTGGCGCGGCTCGGCCTCGTCGAGCACCACGCGGTCGCACGCCGCCACCAGCGACTCGGCGCGCGCGTCGTCGCGGGCCAGCGCCACCTGCGCCAGCAGCAGGCGCGACTCGAGCTCGCCCCACGGGTCCTGGAGCCTCTCGTAGATCTTGAAGGCCACCCGCGCGTGCGCCTCGGACGCGTCGAAGTCGTCCGAGTCGAGCGCCACCATCGCCAGGAGGCGCTCGCACGCCGCCTCGCCGCGCGGGTTCTGCACCTCGCGGAAGCTCGCGCGCGCTGCCAGCGCCCGCGCCCTGGCCCCCGCGAAGTCGGAGGCGCGATGGTCGGCGTGGCCGAGGGCGACGTCGCACTGGGCGATCCCCAGGCGGTAGCCGATGCCGTCGAACTCGCGGCGCGCCTGCGTCAGGAGCTCGCGCCCGCGCTGGAAGGCGCCGACCGCCTCCTCGATGAGCGCCAGCAGGATGAGGCACTGGGCGCGCCCCATCACGTCGCCCACGTCGGTGCAGCGGTCGAGCGCGGCCTTCAGCGTCGTCCGCCCGCGCGCGTGGTCGCCGAGCAGGTAGTCGATCTCCCCCAGCACCACCTCGGCCTGCGCGCGCCCGGCCGAGTCGCCCAGGCGCTCGTAGCGCTCCAGCGCCTTGACCACCAGCACCCGGCCCTGCGCCGGCTGGGCGAGGTCGCTCTTGATGTTGCCGAGCAAGCGCAGCGCGCTGGCCTCGTTGCCGGAGTCGCCGGCCTGCTCGAAGGCCTTGCGCGCGCGCTCGGCCTCGGCGCCGGCGTCGTCGAGCTGGCCGATGTACCGCAGCGCCTCGGCGCGCCACAGCGCCCCCTCGGCCGCGTTGGCTCCGTGCAGCCTGCCCTCCAGCATCTCCAGGTCGCGCAGCGTCATGGCCGTGTCGCGCCCGCGGCGCCACGAGCCGCGAATGAAATCGAACATGAGCTTGGCGGCGGTGTCGTCGTCGCCGGCCTTGAGCAGGTTGGCCACGCGGTGCTTCATGATGCGGCGCGAGCCCACCGCGGGGTGCTTGGCCAGCGCGTTCGACGCCAGGCGGTAGATGGCCGGCGCGTCGTTGCGCTCCTGGAGGCGCTCGAGCAGGTGCTCCTGGAGCAGGGCGTGGGGCCAGCGGAACTGGTCGTTGCCGGCGGCGAGGAGGATCTGCGCGCGGGTCAGGGCCACCAGGGCGTCGCGCGGGTCCATCCCCAGCGACGCGCAGAGCGTCTTGAGCACGTCGCCGCGGATGTCGTCGCCGAGCGCGGCGGCGGCGTACGCGCTCAGGCGCAGCTCGGTGGGGATGGCGCGCACGCGCTCGTCCCACAGCTCGGCGGTGGTGATGGCGCGCCCCTGCAGCGCGCGCTCCGGAACGCGGTACATCCCCTCGTCGAGGGTGAGGTAGCCGCCGCCGGCCCAGGCGTACAGCAGCTGCAGCGCGAAGAGCGGGTTGCCGCGGCTCTGCTCGACGGCGCGCTTCACCGCCGGGTCGTCGAGCGGCAGGGCGGTGCGCAGCAGCGCCTCGGTGTCCTCGGTGGCCAGCGGCTTGAGCTCGAGCACCTTGCCGCCCCACTCGGCGCGCATGGCCTCCATGCGCAGCGCGGCGTCGAGGTCGGTGGCCAGCGTCTCGCTGCGCGCCGTGGCCACGACCAGCAGCGGCAGCTCGGGGGCGTCGCGCTTGAGGCGGGACACGGTCTCGAAGGTGTTGGGCGAGGCGTAGTGCAGGTCGTCGAGCCACAGCAGCACCGGGCGATCTTGCGAGAGGCGCTCGAGCACCTTCTTGATGACGACGAAGCGCAGCTCGGGGCGGTCGAGGACGAAGCGCTTGCCGCTCGGCCCGAGCGGCGCGAGGACCCCCGGCGGCGTCGGACGCAGCCACTCCGCCGTGGCGGCCACCCAGGTCAGGGCGTCGGAGTCGTCCTTGCCCACCTCCCAGCGCGTGATGAGGGCCTGCTCGACCGAGGCCCGGTCGGCGCCCTCCAGGCCGAAGTGCGCGTTGATGGCGCCGGTGATGCCGTCGAGCGGGGTGGGCATGCGGCCGTAGCGGGCCCGCAGCGGCATCATCGCGCCGTGCTCGTGGACCTCGGCGCAGAGCCACTCGGCGATGCGGCTCTTGCCGACACCGGCTTCCCCGATGAGGGCGATCAGCTCCTGGCGCGGTCTTCCGGCGGCGACCTCGTCGACGGCGGCCCACAGCTCGCGCCGTTCGTCCTGGCGGGCGACCAGCATCGGCGCGCGCAGGCTCAGGATGCCGGGGGCGAGCGACCGCGCGTAGACCGCCGGGGCGGCGCGCGAGCTGGGCGCGCTCTGCACGATCTCCTCGAGCGTCGAGGCCTGAGGCGGCTTGATGCGCAGCCACGCGCGCCGCGCGTCGGCGGCGAACTCGAACCTGTGCCACGGCTTCTTCTCGAGCAGCCGCAGCACGAACTTGCCGGCGTCGGCGGGCACGTCGTCGGGCAGCGCCGGCATGGGCACGGGCGTGCGCTTGTGCGCGCGCAGCACGTCCTGCGCGTTGCCCTCGAAGACCTCCTTGCCGCTGAGCACGCGGTACATCACGCAGCCGAGGGCGTAGAGATCGGTCGCAGGCCCGACCAGGGCCACCTGGCGGCGGATCTGCTCGGGCGCCACCCACCCCACCGTCCCCGCGCCGGAGTGGACGGCGACCTCGGGGGCGCGCGCGCCGTCGAGGCGCGAGTCGTGCCGGTACTCGCGCAGCCAGGCCAGCCCCAGATCGAGCACGAACGCGCGCGGCCCGCGCCCGGTCGAGGCCAGGTCGAGCATGATGTTCGACGGCTTCAGGTCGCCGTGGATGACGCCGCGCGCGTGCGCGTGCCCGAGCCCCGCCAGGACTTGATCGACCGCCGCCCAGATGACGCCCCACGGCAGGTGCGTGGTGTGCATCCACTCGTGCACGCTGCGCCCGGGCAGCACGTCCATCACGAAGAAGGGGCTGCCGTCGGCGAGCTGCCCGAAGTCGCGGGCTCGGACGATGGCCGGGTGATCGAGCAGCGCCACCGCCCGGGCCTCCTGGTGAAACCACCAGCTCTCCTCGGGGCGGCTCTCGCCCTTCTCGGGCGAGCGCAGGCGCTTGAGGGCCACGCGATCGCCGGTCACGGTGTCACGGCAGAGGTAGACCACACCCATGCCGCCTCGCCCGAGCTCGCGCACGACCTCGTAGCGCTGCGCGAGGACGGTGCCGATCTCGCTCGGCGCGGCGCTGGCGCTTCCCTTCTGCCCTGCGGTGGTCATGGCCCGAAACGGACCCTCAGCTTAGCGTGCTTCGAGGTCGCTGCGATCAGCCGCCGCCTTGCCTCGCTGCCTGCGCGTCCTTCAGGCGTTCGCCGAGGATGCGGCGGAGCGCCGCCAGGTCGTAGCGCGCGGGGCGATCGCCCTCGGGCATCTCCGCCACCTCGCGGGCGATGGCCTCGGCGTACACGCGCGGGCGCTCGGGGATGCCGAGCCGCTCGCCGAGCTTGGCCAGCGCGTCGCTCTCCTGGGCGGTGACGTGCCCGTCGATGCGGGCGATCCAGCAGGCGACGGCGTAAACGAAGAGGCGGTCTTCCTTCTTGAGCCCGGAGCGATCGATGACGCCGAGATCGATGCGGCTCTTGGTCGCCTCCTCGATGTCGGCGATGGCCTCGAGCGACAGCCCCTCGTCGACCGCAGCGCGCACGATGGCGTCTGCCTCGTCGCCCTCGAGCTGCCCGTCGGACCAGGCGATGGCGGCCAGCGCGAGGAACACGTCTTTTCCGAGCTCGCTCATGCGTCAAGCCTACACCCTCGGCTCCGGCCGCATCCACTCCCACATTCCCATGGCGACGGAAGAGGTTATGCTCAGGACTCGAGGGCAATGTTGCCCACCGAAAGCGAGAGGAGCCCGCCCATGGTCGCAGTGCCTCGGGTGCTTCTTTTGGGCATGCTCGGGGTTACCCTGGCTGCCGTCGCTTTCTTGATCGGAGCCCGCGCCGGCGGCACGATCGATCGCGTGATGACGCAGTCCCACGCGCCCGCCGCGGCGCTCCTTCGGTAGGAAGTCACAGGGAGGACGGGAGGAACGGGAGACACGGTCTCCCACCCTCCCCTCCTCCCTGTTCGCTTTTCCCCCCGCTTCCGCCGGGGGCCCGGCTACTTCTGCTTCTTCACCGGGAGCGTGCGAAAGACGTAGTCCCACAGCGGCGAGGAGACGCCGAAGCCCCCGTCGTGGTCCGCGAAGTGGTGGGTGAGGTGATGGCGGCGCAGGAACTTGCCCCAGCGCGACCCGGGCGTGAAGTGGTGCACGAAGTAGTGGGTGCCGTCGTAGAAGAGGTACCCGACCACGAAGCCGGCGAAGAACGGCTCGCCCAGCGTGCGGCCCAGCGCGGCGTAGAAGAGCCCGTAGAAGATGAACGCGAGGGGGATGCTGGTGGGCAGCGGCATCACCAGGCGGTCCTTGTCGTTGGGGCACTGGTGGTGCACCCCGTGGAGCAGGAAGTGGATGCGCCGGCCCCAGGCGGTGTCGTTGGTCCAGTGGAAGACCCAGCGGTGCAGCACGTACTCCGCGAGCGTCCACGAGAACATCCCGCCCACGAAGAGCGCGGGGATGGCCGGGAGCGCGAGATCGTGGCGGAGCACGGTGCGCACGAGGAAGAAGGCGGCCACCGGGATCCACGCGAAGAAGATCGTCGCCGGATGGATGCGCGAGAAGCGCTCGAGGAAATCGCTCTCGAACATCCGGCACGTCTCGGCCGAACGCTCGCGCTGCCTGCGAGAGAGCTGCTGCGGGTGGGCGGCGGGATTGGCCATGCGGGAACGGCTCGCAGGCTAGAGCGCGTGCGGCTCTTCCGCAACAACGTCGGGAGTCCATGACGGACTCGTGGCATGAGCGAGCCCGTGCCGCGAAGGCCCTTACGCGGCGGCGCACGCCGCGCGACTTGACGCCGGCCTCGACCTTGACGATCCGTGTCAGCCCCCCCATGGGCGACTCGAAGACCGCGCGAGCGTTGCAGGTGGTGGCCCGGGCGCTGGGCCGCCTGGGACGCGAGCGCGCCCGCGCGGGCGACGTCACGCCGCAGCAGGCGGAGGCGCTCCAGCTCGTCGCGGAGCGGGGCGCCATCTCGACCTCGTCGCTGGCGCTGATGCTCGGGATCGATCCCTCGACCGCCAGCCGCAACCTCGCCGGGCTCGAGCGCGCCGGCTACATCGTTCGCAAGCGCGGCGCCGAGGACGGGCGTCAGACCGACGTCCGCCTCACGCCGCGCGGCAAGCGCACGGCCGAGGCGGTCTCGTCGGAGTGGACGCTGGCGTACTCGTCGCTGCTGGATCGCATCCCGCGGTCCGAGCGGCAGCGAATCGCCGAGGCGCTCGAGGTGCTGGCGCGGGTGCTCGACGGCGACGCCGGCTAGGCGCCGCGCCGTCACTCGCCCTGCTTCTCTTCGACCTGCTTGCGGCGCTTGGCGTGCGTCGCCCGACCGCCCTTGCGACCGGCCTCACGCGCCTCGTCGCTGCTGAACTCGTGCGCGGTGCCGGCCGTGTGGGCTGCCTTGCCGCCCTTGCGGGCGATCTCGCTCACCAGCTTCCGGTCCATCGCGGCGAAACCGCGCGGACGCTTCGGCTTGGCTTCGCCGGAGGCGTCCACCGTCTGCGGCGGAAGATCCGGCGTGAGCTCTTGCGGATGGGACTCGGGTTGGGACTGCATTTTGTTGTTACTCACCTGAGGGTTGGTTTCGTTCGTTGTGGCGGGCTGGGTGCCCGTGATGAATGCGCTCATGACGCCTCTACCTCTCCAGGTCTTCTTCACTCCAACGGATGCTCGAAAAGCTCGTTTGATTGCGCCTGACCTTCTGTTCGTCGATACCGCCTGAACCGCCTCTTCTCGGGCCCTAGTTCAGGAACTTCTGCGAGATGTGACGCGCCGCATCCGCGGACGCTCGTTCGATGGTCTCCTGCTGTGCGATGTCGGAAGCGTCCTGATCCACGAGGATGCCGAAGCCATCCGTTTCCGTGGTGAAGAAACCTGCCTTCCATGTCGTTCCGTCGTCGCGCTTGAGCGGCGCTGCCTCGACCGGCAACTTGAACACTCGCGACGCGACCTTCACGTCCACGTAGCCGAGCAGACGACCTTCGGGATGACCTGAGACTCGCATGACCTGCCTCTCTCTCGCCCAACCCAACCTAAACATCGCGTCAGGTCGCGCAAGGTCCGGGCCAAGGCTCTTGACGGTTTGCCCGGAGATGCGCAGTGGCGGATTCATGCTTGTTTCTCGGACGTTCCCCACGCTCCGGGTGCGCCCGGGTATGCTCCGGCCATGGCTCAGCCGATGACCCAGAACCCGCTCCGTCGGGGCCTGGTGGAGGACAGGACCAGCGACCCGTGCGCCGTCGTCATCTTCGGCGCATCGGGTGACCTCACACGCCGGAAGCTGATGCCCGCCCTGTA
>DATBQU010000380.1:0-26801 GCA_036560665.1 Polyangiaceae bacterium | reverse complement strand
CTAGCGGACTTCTGACGTGCGCATCTGGGTCCTCGGCAGCGGATCGAGCGGCAACTGTCTCGTCGTCGAGGCCGACGGCGAGCGGCTGATCCTCGATGCGGGCATGGGGCCGACCCGGGCCACCGAGCGAATGCGCGCGCTCGGGGCGGACCTCATCACTTCACGCGCCCCGCTCGGCGTCTTCGTCACGCACGAGCACGGAGATCACGCTGCGCACGCCCTGCCGATCGCCCGGGCGCTCCGGGCTCCGCTCTTCGCGCACGACGGCATCGCCATCGACCGGGCGCGCCGTCGCGTCGACGTGCGCTCCTACGTGCCGGGGCGCCCGGTGCCGCTCGGCCCGTTCGTCGTGGAGGCGCTGGCCATCCCCCACGACGCGCCCCAGGTCGCGCTGCGCGTCTCCGCGGGGAGGCGCCGCTTCGCCATCGCGACCGACCTCGGCCACGCCACGCGCGAGCTGCGCGGTTTCCTCGCCGGCTGCGACCTGGTGATGCTGGAGTCGAACTACTGCCCTCGGCTGCTCGAGACGGGACCCTACCCGCTGCGGCTCAAGCGCCGGGTCGGCGGTCCCCTCGGTCATCTGGCGAACGAGGACGCCGCGCACCTCGCCGCCTCCCTCGAAGACACGCGCGTCGCGCGCCTGGTCCTGGTCCATCTGTCGCGCACCAATAACGCGCCCGAGCGCGCGCTCTCCACCGTCGCCTCGCGCCTGCGCCGGTTGCCGGTCGAGGCCCTCGCCCACGGCGACACGCGACGCTTCGACGTCACGCCCGGAGCTTCGTCGGCAGCCGCGGAGCAGCTCGCCTTCGGCTTCTGAGCCCCGGCACGGTATGGCGTTCACCTCGGCCACCGGCTAGACAGCAGTCCATCATGACGGACCGCATCGTCCATTGCCGCCTCCTCAAGAAGGACCTGCCGGGGCTCGACCGCCCGCCGTACAGGAACGAGCTCGGCCAGCGCATCTTCCAGGAGGTCTCCAAGGAGGGCTGGCAGCAGTGGCTCAAGGACTCGGTCAAGTTCATCAACACCTACCGCGTCGACCTCGCCTCCACCGAGGGCCAGAAGTTCATGCTCAAGCAGTGCGCCATCTACTTCGGCTACGAGGAGGGCGAGATGGCGCAGACGGCTTTCACCCCGGCCGAGCAGAAGGCGCACGACGACGCGGAAGCGGCGAAGAGAGACGCGAAGTGACGCCCCAGGTGCTATACGTCTAAAGGTTCCATGACCGACCTGACCGCTCTCGGCATAGCCGGCTTCGAATACTCCGACCTGTACGACCCCGCCCGGCTCCGCGAGCTGAACGACGCGTTCGACCAGTGGTTCGAGGCCGAGAGCCCCGATCATCACGCCCGCTTCCACGCCTATCGCACGTGCCTGGGGAAGGGGATGACGGCGGTCGCGCAGAGCGAGGCCATCCTCGCCGCAGCTCCCTACGTGGGGCGCTTCGTGGGCAGGCTGTTCGGCGTCGAGCAGGAGCTCGAGAGGTTCAAGGCGAGCGTGCGCCGGAACGATCCGCTCTGGCGCTTCCGGAAGGACTTCGCGAAGAAGCGCGTCCTTCGGGCCGACGCGGGCAAGGGCTGGACGCTCGGGCCCGAGAAGGCCCGGGTCGTGGCGCGCGCGGCGCTCCAGGCGATGACCGACGCGCCCATCGGAGGGACGACCGACGAGGAGCGCACCATCGCCATCGCCGCGCTGCCGCTGCTCGAGCTGGACGACGTGGCGCGCAAGGCGGCAAAGGCGGGCGGCGCGCAGTGGACCGACGAGCTGCGCCAGAGGGGCCGCCGCATGCGCGACGCCCTCACCGCGGTCGCGCCGGACGTCAGCGCGGGCGACGACGACGCGGCGCTGGGGCGGGCGGTCGCCTTCGCCCTCGAGGCCATCGAGGCGTGGCTCGCGGCGAGGCGCGCCGATACCCACGATCCCCTGCGCGCCTGGGCGACCATGCACGTGCCGAAGAACCTCGACTACGCGCATCTGGTCGAGATGGTGCGGCCCGATCCCGGGGTGCCCGAGCTCTTCGTCGGCCCCGAGCACGAGCGGCGGCAGCGCCTCGGCTTCTCGCTCACCGACCGGCGGATGCGACGCCGCGAGGTGGAGGCGGAGATCGAGTACTGCATGCTCTGCCACGACCGCGAGAAGGACTCGTGCAGCAAGGGCATGGTCGACGCCAAGACGGGCGAGCTCAAGAAGAACCCCCTCGGCGTGCCGCTCGCGGGCTGCCCGCTCGAGGAGAAGATCAGCGAGATGCACGTGATGCGGCAGGCCGGCGAGCTCATCGCGGCCATGGCCATCATCGCCATCGACAACCCGATGTGCCCCGGCACCGGCCACCGCATCTGCAACGACTGCATGAAGGCCTGCATCTTCCAGAAGCAGGAGCCGGTGAACATCCCGCAGGTGGAGACGCGCGTACTCACCGAGACGCTGGCGCTGCCCTGGGGCCTCGAGATCTATCAGCTGTTGACGCGCTGGAACCCGCTCAACGTCGCGCGGCCCACCATGCGCCCCTACAACGGCCGCAACGTGCTCGTCGTGGGCCTGGGCCCCGCCGGCTACACGCTCGCGCACCACCTGGCGTGCGAGGGCTTCGGTGTCGCCGCCGTGGACGGCCTCAAGGTCGAGCCGCTCGGCGAGGCCCTGATCGGGACGCCGGAGAAGGCGCCGCGGCCGGTGCGGTCGGCGGAGGCGCTCTACGGCGAGCTGCAGGACCGCAAGCTGCTCGGCTTCGGCGGCGTCAGCGAGTACGGCATCACCGTCCGGTGGGACAAGAACTTCCTCACCATCATCTACCTGACGCTGGCGCGGAACAGACACATCAAGATGTTCGGGGGCGTGCGCTTCGGCGGGACCATCACCCTCGAGGATGCCTGGGCGCTCGGCTTCGACCACGTCGCCATCTCGGCCGGCGCGGGCCGTCCGACCATCATCGACATGAAGAACAACCTCGTCCGCGGGATCCGCAAGGCGAGCGACTTCCTGATGGCGCTGCAGCTGACGGGCGCCTACAAGCACACCAGCATCGCCAACCTCCAGGTGAGCCTTCCGGCGGTGGTCATCGGCGGCGGCCTCACCGCGATCGACACGGCGACCGAGCTCCTGGCGTACTACCAGGTGCAGGTCGAGAAGGAGCTCGAGCGCTACGAGCTCCTCCTGCGGTGCGGGCAGTCGCAGGCCGACGTGCGCAAGATGTTCGACGACGAGGAGTGGGCAACGCTCGAACAGCACCTGCTGCACGGGCGAGCGCTGCGCGAAGAGAGGCAGCGCGCCGCGGCCGAGGGCCGGGAGCCCCAGGTGCAGAAGCTGCTCGACGCGTGGGGCGGCGTGACGCTCGTCTATCGCAAGGCCCTGGCCGACTCGCCCGCCTACCGCCTCAACCACGAGGAGGTCGGCAAGAGCTTGGAGGAGGGAGTGCGGTACATCGAGCACATGTCGCCGCTCGAGGCGCTGCTCGACGACGGCGCGCGCGTGAAGGGCGTGCGCTTCAAGCGCGACGACGGGACCACCATCGACCTGCCGGCGCGCACGGTGTGCGTGGCGGCCGGGACGAGCCCGAACGTCATCTACGAGAAGGAATACCCGGGCACCTTCCAGCTCGACGATCGCAGGCACTACTTCCGCTCGCACAAGGCCACGGTCGACGCAGCGGGTGGCGTTAGCCTGGAGCCGTCGAAGCCGGGCGAGGGCTTCTTCACGAGCTACTTGCACGACGGCCACACCGTCTCCTTCTACGGCGACAACCATCCGCACTACGCGGGGAGCGTGGTCCGCGCCATGGCCAGCGCCAAGGACGGCTACCCGCACGTGGTTGGGCTCTTCCCGGAGGCGGCGCGCCTGCAGCGTGACACGGCGACGCAGCCGTCGCGCGACGCCGCGCTGCGCACGCTCTTCGCCAAACTCGACCACGAGCTCATCGCGACCGTGCACCAGGTGAACCGCCTCACCAAGACCATCGTCGAGATCGTGGTCCACGCGCCGATGGCGGCCCGGAAGTTTCTTCCAGGCCAGTTCTATCGCCTCCAGAACTTCGAGACGTTCGCGCCCCTCATCGCCGTGGACCACAAGGGAGACGGCAACGGCGTGCCCGACCTCCACGCCGAGGCGCGCCTAGCCATGGAGGGCCTCGCCCTCACCGGCGCCTGGACCGATGTCGAGAAGGGGCTGCTGGGGACGATCGTCCTCGAGATGGGCGGCAGCTCGCGCCTCTGCGCGGCGCTCGCCCCCGGCGAGCCCATCGTGCTGATGGGCCCCACCGGGACTCCGACCGAGATCGCGAGCAAAGAGACGGTGCTCCTGTGTGGAGGCGGCCTCGGCAACGCGGTTCTCTTCTCCATCGCCCGTGCATTCAAGGCCATGGGAGGCAAGGTGCTCTACTTCGCCGGGTACAAGCGGGGGGAGGACCTGTTCAAGCGCGAGGACGTGGAGCGCTGGACCGACCAGGTGATCTGGTGCACGGACACGGGCGCGCCGATCGAACCCCGACGCCCGCAGGACCACCACCATCGCGGCAACATCATCGAGGCCATGCACGCCTACGCCAGCGGGCAGATGGGCGGGCCGCCCACCATCCCGTTCCGTGAGGTCAGGCGCATCATCGCCATCGGCAGCGACGGCATGATGAACGCCGTGCGCGAGGCGCGGCATGGCGTCCTCGCCCCGTTGCTCGATCCTCGGCACCTGGCCATCGGGAGCATCAACTCGCCGATGCAGTGCATGATGAAAGAGGTTTGCGCGCAGTGCCTCCAGAAGCTGCGCGACCCTCACACCGGCCAGGAGCGCGTGGTCTTCACCTGCTTCAACCAGGATCAGGAGCTCGACGCCGTCGACTTCAAGAATCTACGGGCGCGCTTGCGCGCCAACTCGATGCAGGAGAAGCTCTCCAACGCCTGGCTGGATGAGCTCCTCAAGGCGCACGCCGAGGTGATCCGCGTCTGAGCGGGAGGCGCGACAAGAGGGCGACGGCGGGCCACACCACGAACGGCACCGGCAGAGCCCCGAACACGGTCGCCGCCGCCCGCAGGCCACGCTGCTCCTCGCCGCCGCGGTCAACGACCACGAGCGACGCTCCGCCCTTCGGCTCCAGCTTGAAACGCCGCAGCCAGTCGAGGCCCTCGATCACGTTCACGATGGCGTGGCGCTTGGGGTCGTAGCGAATGATGCGTCCCCCCGAGTCCGGCGTGGCAAAGAGCAGATACACGAGCAGCATCTCCGCCGTGAAGAGCTGCACCGGCGTCATCAGCGAGATGTAGAGGTGGAAGAACAGGCCGATCCAGAGGCCGAGGCGGCGCGTCCGCGGCCACCACAGCAGCACCGCCAGCGCGAGCTCCGTCGAGATGGCCCCTTTGGCGAGCAGGCTCGCCCCCAGCGGAGTCTGCAAGGCGCCTACGATCTCCGGCGGCACGCCTCGGTCCCGCACCAGCCGGGCGAAGCCCGCGACCATCCCGCGCATCATCAGTCCCCCGCGCCAATCGGCGTCGAGAAGTTTGGAGCCGCCCGAAGCCAGGTACATCACGGACACCTGCGCCTTCATCGCGTGCTGCGCCCAGATCGGCGCCGCCTCCGAACGAGCTGCCCTCCCCAGCACCAGGTGACGGTCGCACGGCGCGAACGCGAGGAGTGTCCCGAACGCCGCCATCGTGTGACGGTAGTGGTGAAACCACAGCCGGTCGCACAGCATGGTGTAGACCAGCGACCCTGCCGCGACGAGCAGGGCAGGACGGGCCCCGCGGCCCACCACGATCAGCGCGCCCGCCACCCACTGAGCGACGACCAGCGCCTCGTACGCGCCCTCGGAGGGCACCAGCGCTTCCGGCAGGAACGGCTGGTGGAAGTAATCGCCGAAGAAGCCGAAGGCTGGGTTGCGGAGCTGCTGCGTGGCCAGCCACGCCTCGTTGACGAAGAGCAGCCCGAAGCCAACGCGCGCGATCGACAGGAGGAAGGTGTCGGCCTCCTGGTCGCGCAGGGTGCGCAGGGTGGCGGCGATCCGCGCCGGGAGTGCCGCTGCGCTCACCGCGTCACCTCGAGCTCCATGGGATCCAGCACGCGGCCGTTCTTCTTCGCCTCGATCCGCGCCACCAGCGCGCGGGTCTCGCAGTCGTCCGGCGTGTGCGCCAGCACCCAGCGCATCGCGTCGCGCGCGCGGCCGAGCTCGGATTCGACGCCGTACGATGCGCCCAGCGGCGTGTCGAGGCGTGAGGGGGCGGGCCAGCGCACCATCTTGCTCCAGACGAATTCGTGCACACCACCCGAGCAGTCGCGCGCCTGCCAGTGGCCGCCCGCGATGGGGACGAGCTGCCCGCCCTCGAGCCGTCGCGAGACGTGGAGGGTGACGGACGACGCCTCGGGGAACATCCGGAAGCCGTAGGAGCGGTCCGCTCGCATCGACGCGGTGGCGATGAGTAGGGCCTCGCTGCCGAAGAACACCGCGCAGAACCAGGTGCGGCCACGGGGCCCGAGCTCGAGCATGGCGCCCGCAACCTACTCTCTCGGAGCGATTGAACGGAACGCAAAGTTGGGGGAGCTTGGGGGCCCATGCCGTCTCTGGCACTTCAGGGCGCGCTTCTGCGCCGTCTCGCGCGATGGGCATCGGGTGGTCCGGAGTGGTTCGTACGCCTCGCCCCGCCGGTGGTGGGGCTGGCGGTGTGCGCCCTCGCCCCCGCGCCCCGTCGGGCCATCGCGGTCAGCCTGCGGAGGGTCCGCGGTGAGCGCGGCGCCGTACGCGAGATGCTCGATGTCGGCCGCACCTTCGCGACCTACGCGTCGTGCCTCGCCGAGGTCCTCGGCGCCGGCTCGGCTCGCGGCCGCATGCCGGAAGCGGTGGTATGGGGGGAGCTCAACCTGGTCGACGCGCTCTCGATCGGGCGGGGCGTGATCTTCGCCACCGCGCACACGGCGGGCTGGGAGACGGTGGGTCCGCTGCTGTCGCGCGACCACGCGCTGCGGGTGATGATCGCCGAGGCGCCCGAGGGCGATGCCGCGACGCGCGCCATCCAGGACGGTGCGCGCCGGGCTCAAGGGCTCCTCGTCGCGCACGTCGGGGCTGACCCCTTGTCCGCACTGCCGCTCGCAAGGCACCTGCGCGAGCAGGGTGTCGTCGCGCTGCAGATCGACCGGACCCCGGTGGGCCAGCGCACGCGCGAAGTCACCGTCCTCGGCGCCCGCACGCGGATGCCCGAGGGACCCTTGCGGCTCGCGGCGCTGACGGGCGCGCCGGTGCTGCCGGTCTTCGCCGCGCGGACCGGGCACCGCCGCTATGTCGTCGTCGCGCACCCTCCCATCCGGCTGGCGCGAGACGCCGGCCAGATCGAGCTCGACGCGGCCGCGCAGATCCTGGCGGACGCACTCACCGATTTCCTGCGCGCGCATCCCACGCAGTGGTTTCACTTCCGCGGTGATTGAAGAGACCGATCGAAGCCTCTGGCGCAATCGTACAGGCCGTGCAACATGGGGCCCCCTCGCTATGACCTCCCGGTGGCACATCGGCGCAAAGGAGCTGCGTGGCGCGATCGCCGCCTACGCCAAGCGCTTCGACCTGCTCGAGGTGCGCGTGACCCTCGGCGTCGCCGGCGGCACGGACGAGACCGCCGTCGTGCCGACGCTCGCCACGCTTCGGCGATGGCGCAAGTCCGTGCCGCCGCACTTCGACTTCGCCGTCGTCGGCGGGCCCAACCTCTCGCGCGTGAAGGCCACCGAGGCGGGGGAACGCGAGCTCGAGGCAGCGCGCGCCGCAATCGACGCGCTGCAGGCGCGGTGCTTCGTCCTGCGTACTCCGCCCGACGTCACGCCCACCGCGCTATGGCGTGACCGCCTAAAGAAGATCATCGACCGCCTTCCGCGCGACGTGACTCACTTCGTGTGGGAGCCGAGCGGCGTCTGGGAGACGGCCGACGCAGCCGAGCAGGCCCGCACCTGGGACGTGCTGCTCGCCGTCGATCCGGCGAAGGACCCCGTGCCGCCCGGGCCCGTGGCCTACCTGCGCCTGCGCGCGATCGGCGAGACCCGCGCGTTCGGTCCCATAGCCCTCGAGCGCATCGCGCGCGCGGTCGGTGCACGGCGCGAGGTCTTCGCCATCGTGGAGACGGATACGGCGCTGGCCGAGGCGAAGCGCCTGCGCCAGCTGGTCAAGGGCACGAGGCCCGGCAAGCGCGTGGGCGGGGGGAGCCGCCTGGTGCGTCCGCGCGGCGGCATCGTCGTGCGCGACGACGAGCAGGAGTGAGGCGTGGCCCGGCGCGCGGCGGGTGCTTCGGAGGCGCACGTCGCGCAGGCGGCGCGCGACGCGCTCTCGCGCGGCAACGCCGTCGACGCCGTCGTCACCGGGGTGCTGGTGGCCGCGGCCGAGGCGCCCGGTGTGCTGCTCGGGCCGCTGCAGGTCCTGGTCGGCGGCGCCGGGGCCGGTCTGCTCGCGATCGATGGTCGTGTGCGACAGCCTGGCCTGGGCGCTCCCCGGCCGCGAGGCGTGCTGCCCGGTGAGCGAGTGCCGGCGCAGGCCCGGGTCGGCGTCCCCGCCCTGCCGGCCACGCTCGCCACCATTCTGGCGTCTCTCGGGAGCGTCACGCTCCTGCGGGCGGCGGGGCCGGGCCTCGAGCTCGTACGGGCGCGCTCTGCCGAGCGGGCGGCCCTGCTCCACGCGTTCGCGCGCCGCGGCGCCACGGCGTTGACCGACGGCGGGATCGCGGTCGAGCTCCAGTCGGTCGCCGGGCGCGCGGCGGGCGGCGCGCTCACGGTGGACGATCTCGTCGCGGTCCGTCCCGTCGTCATGCCCTGCGAGGAACGCTCCCTCGAGCCCGCGGGGTTGCTGCGCATCCCGTGGAGCACGCGGGGTCTCGACGGGGCGAGCACCCACGTCGTCGCTGCGGCAGACGCGCGTGGCCTCGTCGCGCTGGCTTGCTACGAGACGCCACTCGAGGGGTTGCCGGTCCCCGGCCTCGGCTTGCTGGCGCCGGCGTTCGCCGCCCCCGTCATGCGCGGCCAGACGCGCATCCGCCCGGGCGAGCCCAGGCCGGCGGCCGCCCCCATCGCGCTGCGCACGCGCCTCGGCATGGTCGACCTCGCGCTGGGCCTCGCCGTTGCCACCGACGTCGACGCGTCGCTCGACGCGCTCCTCGTCGCCATCGAGTCCGCGGCCACCCTCACCGTGGCGCTCGACGCCGTCCCGAGCGGCAGGCCCGTCGTCGTCGTCCGCACCCGCGAAG
The DNA here is from genome assembly GCA_036560665.1 of Polyangiaceae bacterium. Taxonomy (GTDB): domain Bacteria; phylum Myxococcota_A; class Polyangia; order Polyangiales; family Polyangiaceae; genus Palsa-1150. The sequence continues at coordinate 17,613 of DATBQU010000380.1, read as the reverse complement.
CGGCGCTCGTCGTCGCCTCGGCCTGAGCGGCCCGGCCCCCCCGCCCGCGCTACACGCGAGCGAGGTTGACGCCGTGCTGCCGCGCGTACTCGGTGATGCCCAGCTTGTCGATGGTGCGGATGTCGCGTGTCGTCAGGTTCAGCGTCACGAAACGCTTGAGCTCCGGCACCCAGATACGCCGGCGCTGAACGTTCACGTTCTGCCACCGGTTGGTCTTGATGTTGGAGTGCGAGACGTTGTGCGCCTTGAGCTTGCGCTTGCCCGTGATGTCGCTCTTGGCCATGGTCAAAAGTCCTGTGGGGCGCGGAAGGTGACGGACGGCTGGCCTTCTGTCAAGGGGTTGCGAGGCGGCCGAGCTGGGCCACCAGCTGCCGGCACCAGGCCCGGACGGCGCCGAACTCGCTGCCCGGCCGCAGCGTAGCCTCGTCGAGGTAGAGCCGGCGGGCCAGCTCGACCTGCACCGCGTGCACGCCGCGCTCGGGCCGACCGTAGTGCTGCGTCGTGAAGCCGCCGGCGTAGGGGTCGTCGTGGCGGACCGTCCACCCACGGGCCACGGCGTGGGCCTCCACGGCGTCGATGAAGCGCGCGCCGGCGCTGCTGCGCCCGCGAGTACCCGGTACGACGTCGGCCCGGATGCGCGCCGCCGGCGGGCGTGACTCGCGCGCCGGCGGCGGCCGCGACTCGCGTGCCTCCCGCGCGCTGCCCCGCTCGACGCTCGGCATCGAGTGCGCCGCCACGACGACCACGATCCCGAAGCGCGAGCGCTTGCGCTCGATCAGGGTGGCCAGCGCGCGGTGATACGGCCGCCACACCTGGTCCAGGCGCTCCTCGAGCTCGGCCCGCGTCAGCTTGCGCGCCAGGGCGGGCTCGCCGTCGCTCGTCGTGCGCCACACCAGGCCGTGGTGCATCCGCACGTCGCCGCGACCGCCCTCGACCACCTCGCCGTCGACGTCGCCCTCGGCGCGGTTCACGTCGACCACGTAGCGCGACGCGCGTGCGACGAGGACGCTGGCCCCCTCCGCCGTGGCGTCGTCGTAGAGGGCGTCGACGTAGAGGTCCGCGTCGCGGCCGAGGGCGCGCGCAGGCGCAGCGAGCGGCTCGAGGAAATGGGCGGCGAGGTCGAGCCCGGCGTGGGGTATCTCGACGACGACCGGCGTCTCCGGCCCGGTCGGCTCGAAGAGCTCGAACGGCGCGCGCATTCTCTCGCCCACGCTAGCACAGGCGGCCTTGCCGACCGGCCCCGGCGGGACCTTCAGGCCCGCGGGTGGGACCTCGCGTGCGCCGCGCGGATGTGGTCCTGCGCGACGCGCGTGTAGATCTCCGTCGTCCCGAGATCGGCGTGGCCGAGCATGGCCTGCACGGCGCGCAGATCGGCGCCGCCGCGCAGCAGGTGCGTCGCGAAGGAGTGACGAAGCTTGTGGGGGGAGGGGAGGGGAACGATCCCCGCCTCGACGGCGTAGCGCCGGACGATCCTCCAGAACGATTCTCGCGAGTAGTGGCCGCCCCGCGGCGACGCGAACAGCGCCTTCTCGTCGAGCCTTCCGCGCAGCACGCGCGGACGGACGTCGCGAACGTAGCGGGTGACGTGATCGAGCGCGACCTCGCCCACCGGCACCAAGCGCCGCTTGCCGCCCTTGCCGAGGGCGGCGACGAGGCCCCGCTGGAGATCGATGTCGGCCATGCGCAGACCGACCAGCTCGCTGACGCGCAGGCCCGAGGCGTACATGAGCTGGAGCATCGCCCCGTGGCAGGCGCCGCCGTCGGTGCTCGCGTCGGGCGCCGCCAGCAGCCGCTCGATCTCCTCGAAGGACAGCACGCGTGGCAGCTTGCGGGTCAGGCGAGGTCGGTCCACGAGAGTCGTTGGATCCTCGGCGACAGCGCGCTCCCGAACGAGGAAGCGGAAGAAGCCGCGCAGCCCGGAGAGCTGGCGCGCGCTCGATCGGGCGCCGAAGCCGCGCTTCACGTTGCCGACCATGAGCGACGCCAGCGTCTCGGGCCCGATCGCGCGTGGATCTGCGTCGCCCCCGACGTGCTCCGCCAGCGCGTTGAGGTCGCGGGCGTACGCCTCGAGGGTGTTCGCCGCGAGCGCCCGCTCGACGCGGAGGTGATCGAGGTAGGCGTCGATCCAGCCCTGGAGGTCCACGATGTGGTCGAGGGTAGGGCGTCGCCGGCCCGGGACGAAGTTTGTGAGGCCCGACCCCCAGGAACAGGCGGAAAGCGCGCACGCTTTCCGTCCTGAACGGAAACAACGAACCCTCTCGTCGTTTCCTCGCCTGCTCCCCACCCCCCATCCGGCACTACCCCTCCGTGCACGCCCTGACCGAGCTCCACCGCGGGCCGACGCGAATCGGCCGTTACGCCATCCACGAGACGATTGCCTCGGGGGGGATGGCCACGGTGCACTTCGGGTGCCTGCTCGGGCCCGAGGGGTTCACGCGGACGGTGGCCGTCAAACGGATGCACCCGCACCTGGCCAGGGAGCCTGAGTTCGTGGCGATGTTCCTGGACGAAGCGAGGCTGGCCGCCCGCATCCGTCACCCGAACGTGGTCTCGACCCTCGACGTCGTCGACACGGACGGCGAGCTTCTCATCGTCATGGAGTACGTCCACGGCGAGTCCCTGGCGGGGCTGCTCCGCACCGTCGCGGCGAAGAAGCAGCGGGTACCCGTGCCGATCGCATGCGCCATCGTCGTCGATCTCCTGACGGGGTTGCACGCCGCGCACGAGGCGCGGGACGCGCGCGGGGAGCCCCTGCGTCTGGTGCACCGCGACGTCAGCCCCCAGAACACCCTGGTGGGCGAGGACGGCGTGAGCCGCGTGCTCGATTTCGGCGTCGCCAAGGCCGTCGGGCGCGTCCAGCAGACGCGCGAGGGCCAGGTCAAGGGAAAGATCGCCTACCTCGCCCCCGAGCAGGTGCGCGGAGCCAAGGTCAGCCGCGCCATCGACATCTACGCGGCGTCGGTGGTGCTGTGGGAGACCCTCACCGGGCGCCAGCTCTTCAGGTCGGATCGCGACGCCGAGCTGGTCGAGAAGATCCTCTTCGGCACCATCGACGCGCCGAGCGCCCGCGCCCCCAACATCCCCGAGGCGCTCAACGCGGTCGTGCTGCGCGGGCTCGCGCGCGATCCGGCGCATCGCTACGCGACGGCACGCGACATGGTGCGGGCCTTGCGGGAGTGTGGGCGCGTCGCGTCCACCTCGGAAGTGGCCGACTGGGTCGAGTCGGTGGCCGGCGACGTGCTGGCCCAGCGGGCGGCGATGCTCGACGAGATCGATCGCGACAGCGACCTGGACGACACGATGGAGATACGACGCGAGCAGGAAGACCCGGGCGACGACCCCGTCTTCGAAGAGCGCTCGGGGATCGTGGTGCCCAGCCGGGTCAGAGACGCCGAGCGCGCCATCGCCGTCCGGGATTCCCACGTCCGGAGGAAGCGTTCGCCGCGCCGAGCCGGTCTCCTGGTCGGTCTCGGCGCCGCAGTGCTGCTCGCCCTGGCGGTCGCCGGGGTGCGGGCGTCCACCGCCGCCCCGGCGGGCGCGCCACAGCCTCCGCCGGCAGCTGCGGCCACCGTGGCCGCCGTGACGGTGGAGGACGTCCCGCCGCCGGTGGTTGCTCCGCCCGCCGAGGAGGCGCCCCGCCCGGCTGCCGTCGCGGCCCGTCCTCTCGCGGGCGCCGCCCCTGCAGCCCCGAGCGTCCGCCGCCGCGCGCCGCGGCCGATCTCTTCGCATCCCGGTAGCCCCTCCGGTTGCGAGCCTCCCTACACCACCGATCCCGACGGCACACGCCACTACAAGCTGCAGTGCCTCTGACCGCCTCCATCGAGGCGCGGGTGTGGGCTGCGCAACGGGCCGATTCGATCCGCTGATCGATCCCACCCGCCTACGCTATCTTGCGTCGCATGGCACGACCCCCGGACGCCGAGGGCGAGCACGACCGGTCGACGGTCGCGCGCCCGCTCGAGGTCGTGAGCACGACCCGCCTTCGCAGGGTGGTCGTGATCGAAGGCCCCGACACCGGGAGCGAGTTCACGCTCGACCCGGACGCCCCGTCCCGCATCCTGCTCGGCACGAGCGAGGTGTGCGACCTTCGCCTGACCGATCCCACGGTTTCGCGCCGCCACGCGGCCTTCGAGCCCGCCGGGCGGCGCTACCGCCTCACGGACCTCGGCTCCACCAACGGCACCTTCGTCGACGGGGTCGCCGTGGTCTCGGCCTACGTCCGGGGGGGCGAGCTGCTGCGATGCGGCTCGACGGCGATGCGCCTGGACGTCGACGAGGCGGCCGCGCCAGCGCAGCTGCCCAGCGCCATCCGCTTCGGCTCGACGCTCGGCGCCAGCATCGCCATGAGGCGCCTGTATCCCCTCTGCGAGCGGCTGGCCCGCGCTCGCGTCCCCATCGTCATCGAAGGCGAGACGGGCACCGGCAAGGAGGTGCTGGCGGAGTCGCTGCACGAGGTGGGGGGGGCCAAGGGGCCGCTGGTCGTCTTCGATTGCACGACGGTGTCGCCGAACCTCGTGGAGGCGGAGCTCTTCGGCCACGAGCGCGGCGCGTTCACCGGCGCGACCACCAGCCGAGGCGGAGTCTTCGAGGAGGCGGACGGCGGCACGCTCCTCATCGACGAGATCGGCGACCTCGATCTGGCCCTGCAATCCAAGCTGCTGCGCGCGCTCGATCGAGGCGAGGTGCGCCGCGTCGGCGGCCAGAAGCTGATCAAGGTGGACGTGCGCGTGATGGCGGCCACGCGGCGCGATCTCGACCGGGCCGTGGCCGCGGGTCGCTTCCGGGACGACCTCTTCCACCGCCTCGCTGTGGCGCGCATCGAGCTGCCGCCGCTGCGCGAACGGGAAGGGGACGTACCCCTGCTGGCGCGCCAGTTCGCGACCGAGATGGGCGGCTCGCCCGACGACGTCGAGGGCGAGATCGAGAAGCGCTTCTCGGACTACAACTGGCCGGGGAACGTACGCGAGCTGCGGAACGTCGTCGCCCGCTACATCGCCCTCGGCGAGGACTGGGAGCCGCCGCGCTCGGTGCCTCGCGCTGGCACCCCCGTCGGCTCGACCACCGCCGACTGGCTCGACGCCATCGTCGCCTCCGGGATGGCCTACCCTCTGGCCCGGCGCCACACGCTGGAGGAGTTCGAGCGCCGCTACGTCGAGCGGATGCTGGCGGAGCACGGAGGCAACGTGTCCGCGGCGGCCCGCGCCTCGGGCCTGGGGCTGCGGTACTTCCGCCTGGTCAAGGCCCGCCGGCAGCCCAAGGCGTGACCAGGCTCGGCTACAGGCACTCGAGCTTGTACTGCTTCACGCCGTCCGGGCCGATGGTGTAGGGCGGAGCGCAGCCGGCCTTCGGCCTCGGTCCCCCTCCAGGCCGGCGAGCGGGAGCCGGCTTCGTCACTGCGGAGACGACGGGGGTCGCGCTCGGCGGCGCCGGCGGTTCGACGGCCGGGGCGGCCGGAGTCGCGGGGGCCGAGGCGGGCGGGGCCGGCGGCGCCGGTGCGAGGACGGCCGCCGGGTCGACGCTCTCCGCGCTCGTCGGCGACGGGGCGGCGGGCCCGTGGCGGCGTGCCAGGAGGAACACCCCGAGCACCGCCGAGGCCACCAGGCCCGCGACGACGGCGCGGCGTGACCACGGCGTCCGCTCCGACCGCGGGCGCAGCTCGCTCGCCGAAGCGTCCGTGCCGTCTGCCGGGTCCTGCGCGGCCGCCGATCCGTCGGGCATCGACACGACGATCTCGCCGAGCTGCGGTCGGGGGTGCACGTCCGAGCCGGTCTCGATCTCGGTCACCTTGCGCTGCCGCTCGTCGAGCGTCGCGCCCGCGAGCCCCTCCACCCACTCGCCGAGGTCCGACGACGTCGCGATCGGGATCGCCCCCTCGATGGCACGGGCCATCTCGCGCGCCGAGGGAAACCGCTGCGCAGGGTCGCGCGACAGGCCGCGCAGGACGGCGTCGTCGAGCGCCCTCGGCACGTGCGCGTTGAGGCGGCTCGGCGGCACGACCTCCCCGAACAGCACGCGCTCCAGCACGCTCGCGTCGTTCTCGCCCGAGAATAGACGCTGGCCCGCCAGCAGCTCCCACAGCACGACGGACGCCGCGTAGACGTCGATGGCGCGGGTCACGGGGCCCCCGCGGATGAAGTCGGGCGGCAGGTATCCGAGCTTGCCCTTCAGCTGTCCGTCGCGCGTCGTCTGCAGCCGCCCGCTGGCCTTGGCGACGCCGAAGTCGAGCACGCGCGCCACGCCGTCGCGCCCGATCATCACGTTCTGCGGGCTGACGTCGCGGTGGACGATCCCGAGCTTCTCCCCGCTGTCGCTGGTCGCTTCGTGGGCGGCGTGCAGGCCCTGCAGGATGCCGACGGTGATGGCGCCGGCGATCGCGACGGCGATGCGCTCCCCGCGCTGGCGCACCATCCGTACCAGGCGCGCGAGCGACTCGCCCTGCACGTACTCCATCACCAGGAACAGCTGGCCGTCGGCGTTGACCACGTCCAGGGTGGGCACGACGTTCCGGTGGCGGATGCGCGCCGCCACACGGGCCTCGTCGAGGAACATCTTCACGAACTCCGTGTCCTTGGCGAGGTGGGCGTGAAGTCGCTTGATGGCGACGGTGCGCGAGAACCCCACCGAGCCCTGGAGCCGCCCCAGGTGGACAGTGGCCATGCCGCCCGACGCGATCTCGTCGTAGATCGCATAGCGGCCGATGACGTGGGACGAAGCCGCCGCTGTGTTCACCCCCGCAAAGCGTACCAGCCCCACCGGCCGCTCGAAAGGATGACAAAGCGCGGCCCAGGCGGTAAGAGGCGAGACAATGAGGGCAGCCCATCGGGAGGGCTTGTCGGCCTTGCTCGCCGCCTGCATCGTGTCCTCCAGCGGGCAGGCGGCGGCGGTCGACAAAGTCGCCTGCGTCGCCGCTGCCGAGGCCGCGCAGCGCCTCCGCAAGGACCACAGGCTGGTCGCCTCCCGAGAGCAGCTGCTCGTCTGCGCGAGCCCCGACTGCCCCACCATCGTGTCGAACGACTGCACGAGCTGGCTCGGCGAGGTGGAGCGCAGCCTGGCGTCGGTCGTGGTCACCGCCCGCGACGGCCGGGGTCAGCCGGTCTCGCCGGTGCGCGTGCTCGTCGACGGCGCGCCGTTCGTCGCGCAGGCGACGACGACGCCGGTCGAGCTCGATCCCGGCGACCACGTCTTCCGCTGCGAGTCGCCCTCCTTCGCAGCCGCCGAGGTGAGGGTGAAGCTCGCCGAGGGGGAGCGCGGGCGCGCGGTGACGTGCGAGATGCCCTCACCCGTCGCGAGGCCCATCGCCAATCCGGCGGCGACGACGGCGACCGCCCCCACGCCCGGACCAACCGCGACCGACACGATGCAGGCAGGCGCGCCGCGCACCGGGACGGGGGACGCGCCCGCGACCGGCGACGCCGGCGCCTCCCGGGCGGGCATCCCCTGGCAGGCCTGGGGACTCGGGGCGTTCGGCGTCGCGGCCCTCGGCGTCGGCACGTTCTTCGGGGTCTCCGAGATCAACGACCAGAACGCGCTCCAGCGGCCGGGCCAGTGCGGCGCGACGACCCACAACTGCGACACGAGCGGCATACAGACGAAGATCGACGTCGCCTACGTCTCCTTCGCCGCCGGCGCCATCGCCCTGGGCGCGGCGGTGGTCCTGGCCATCGTGCACGCGTCGAGCGCCGGCGGCTCGGGAGCACCGGCCGCGGGCGCCGCGATGCGCTGAACGTGCGGCCTCGGCCGCGCGCCTCAGTGCCCTCCGCCTCCGCCTCCGTTGCCGCACGTCCTCACCCCGCTGTCTCCGAAGAAATCGCAGCTCGCTCCCTGGGCGCAGCACTGCAGATCGCTGGTGCAGCCCGCCGTCCCCTGCGCGAAGCACCCGCAGTGCCCGGTGGCGGTGCAGAACGATCTGTGGCAGCAGTCGTTGTCGCTGGTGCAGGACCCGCTCCCCGCGTCGTTGCAGGTCGGCGCGCAGGTTCGCGCGGCCGTGCATACCAGCGACCCGCAACAATCGCCGCTCACCTGGCATGCGCCCGTGGCGCCCTGGGTGCTGCAACAGGGGCCGGCCTCCGGGCTGGTCGGGCAGCACTGCCCAGTCGCCCCGTTGCAAGTCGGCTGGCCGGTCGGGCAACACCCTCCGTTGCACACCACGGTGCTGCAGGTCGGAGCCGCGTCGCCGTCTCCCGAGGCCGCGTCGCCCGGGCCGATGGCGTCTCCGGCGTCGCCTGCATCGTCGGTCGTCGTCGCCTCGGGCTGTGCGCCGTCGCCTCCGCCCGATTCCGTCGCGCCGGTGTCCGTACCGCCGCCGTCCGCGCCCACGGTGGCGTCGGTCCCGGCGTCGGCTGCGCCGCTCGTGAGCGATGGGTCGATGCCGCACGCCACCGCCGCCACGACGAGCGGGCAGGCGAGCGCCGTCAACCAAGCACGGCCAAGCATTCCACTATCCTTCACCGGTACGTGGGAGCGTGCAAGGTGTGCATCGCGGTCGCAATCATGGCTCGTGCGTTGCTCCGCACTGGGTGCTCGAAGCGAGGTGCAGCATGCGATCCGGGTGCGAGGAAGCAGGGTGTGAGAAAGACGACTCGGTCACGGTGAAGTGCCGCACAATCGCCCTGCCCAGCGCGCCGAACGCGCTGCGGTTCCGCCGCGGGCAGCTCGTCGTCGACGACGAGGAGGACACCGGCTGCTGGAGGGGGATGACGCGCACCGCACCGCCCTGGCTCGCGCCGCCCGGCGACGAGCCGCGATGGGCCCCCATCGTGAGCATGCCTCCGGTCGGCGCCACCCTCGCGGGCCGGCCGGTCCCGGAGGACACCCCCACGCAGATCGACGCCATCCCGTGGGGCTCGATTGCGCACGCCCCCGAACCGACCACGCGGCCCGACGGCAAGCTCCCGCGCCGGCGCGAGGTGCGGACGGTGCCGGTTCGGCGTGCGCGCGGTTCGCGCCACTCGCTGGCGCGGTGGACGGCGCGCATCGCCCCCTTCGTCGTCTTCCTCGCCGCGCTCTCGTGGGTGGTTCGCCCCTAGTTCGCCCCTACGCCCCTGGTTCGCCGCGAGTTCGCCCTAGTTCACGGAGCGCAGCGCCTCGACGAACCGCTCCGGCGGGACGAACTCGTCGAAGCGGACGCGCTCGCGCCCCTCGCTGTCCAGCACGAGGACGGTGGGCAGTCCGACGACGCCGTACTTGTCCTTCACGTCGGTGACGGTCTCGTTCTCGTCGTCGGTCGCGTCCACGTTCACGGCGACGAAGCGGCTCGCCTCGGCGCGAACGGTCTGGTCCGCGAAGGTGCGCGCCTTCAGCTCGTTGCAGGCCCCGCACCACGCCGCCCCGAAGTCGACGATCATCGGACGGTGCTGCGAGAGGGCGAGCTGTCGTCCCTCGGGCTCGGAGGAGATCCACTGCAGCTCGGCCCGGGGCAGCTGCGTCCACGCCACGAGCGCGAACCCACCCGCGACCGCGAGCGGGATGGACGCGAGCTTGAGCCGGCGCGAGAGCACCGGATTCTGCGCGCCCCGGCGCTCGGCCCGCACGTGGAACCACGCCATCACGAACGCGCCGGCGGTGAGGGTGCCCGCCACGACCGGAAACCAGGCCGCGGGCAGGGCGGCGCGCTGCAGCGCCGGCACGGCCGTGCGCAGGAAGTACAGGGCGACCACGGCGAGCACGACGCCGAAGAACCACTTGATCCCGAGCATCCACGCGCCGCTCTTCGGCAGGCTCACCGCGAAGGTGCCCACCAGGAAGAACGGGACGCCGAGCCCCAGCGCGAAGGCGAACATGATCCCGGTGCCGAACACGATCTGATGCGAGGCGGCGATCCACAGCAGGATCCCGCCGAGCACGGGGCCGGTGCAGGGCGCGGCGACGAGCGCGCTCACCAGGCCCAGGATGAAGGCGCCACCGAAGCCGATGCCGCCCACCGTGGACAGGCGGTTGTTGAGGCTCGCCGGCAGCGCCAGCTCGAAGGCGCCGAACATCGAGGCCGACAGCGCGAGGAAGACGACGGCGACGAAGCCGACCACCCACTTGTTGGAGAGCGCCGAGCCGAAGATGCTGCCCGAGAGGGCGGCGCCCACGCCGAGCGCCGTGAACATGACGGCGATGCCCAGCACGAACACCCCCGACAGCCCCGCCGCCTGCCAGCGGCTCTTGGCCTCGCGCGCGCCGAACACGCTCACCGTGATCGCGATCATCGGATAGACGCACGGCGTGAGGCTGACCAGCAGCCCCCCGGCGAAGGCCGCGGCGGCGGCGAAGAGCGGCCCGCGCGCCATCGCGGCGTCGAAGGCCCCGGCCGGCGCCGCGCCCTGCGCGTGGGCGAGGGCGGGGACGATGAACGCGGCCACGGCGGCGACGAGCGCGGGCAGGACGTGGAATCGGCTCTTGGACATGGCGCCCTCCGGCGTTTGCGGAAGCCCGGAGCAAGGGGCAAGCCACGGCCAAGGGCGTGCAACCACACACGAGCGGGGTCGGCTGGGAACGAGCACGCGGATCGAAATGATCACCCCCCGCCAGCCATGCGCGAGCCATGCGCGAGCCACGCAAGTCGGCCAGATCACTCGGTGGTGAGCCTCCCTGGTCATCGCAGAACCCAGGTACATCGGTTGCAGCAGGGATGGACATGCGCAGCCAGGACATCCCCTCTCCGGACAGCATCTCCCCGGCCAGCTTCGACCTCGATCGCGACGCGACGGTGGTCGTGAGGATGACCCTTCCCGAGCAGCGCCCACCGCGCTTCTCCAAGGGAACGGTGGCCATCGCCCTGTCGCTGATGGCCTTCGCCTGCACCTTCGTCGGCGCGGGCTGGAGCGCCGCGACGCACGCGCCCGTGGCGCGCGCGGCGGGGGTGTCCGTGCCGGCGCCGACGCTCGACGCGCCGGTCGCCGTCGACATCCGCTCGGAGCCGAGCGTGGTGACCGTGCCCGTGATCGAGCTCTCGGCGCCGCCGGTGGCAGGGACCACCCGGACCCGCGGCAGCTCGCGCACGGCCGGCACGGGCGCCACGCCGCCCAGGAAGCCGACCAGCAGCGCTCCCGCGACGCCCGCGCTCGCGCCTGCGACCCCGCCGACGCCCGCGCTCGCACCCGAGGTCGCGAAGGTCGCGCCCCGGCCCGCGGCGAAGCCGTCCACCGACACGGCCTCGGTGCGCGAGCTCAACGCGACGGCCTCGGCGGTGCTGGAGTCCTCTCTGTGAGAACGCTCGGGGCGTTCGCGGTCGGCGCGCTCGCGGCCCTCGCCGGCGTCGCCTGCGGGTCGCACTCCTCGGCCCCCGCCGGCAGCTACCCGGCCTTCGTGCCGGTGGTCCCCCAGATCGCGAACAACAGCGGCGCCATGCTCACCGCCGCCAAGATCGTGACCGTCACCTGGACGGCCGACCCCAACGAGGCTTCGCTCGAGGACTTCGGCGACAAGGTCGGCGCCTCCTCCTTCTGGACGGCGACCGTCGGCGAGTACGGCATCGGCCCTGCCACCAGCGGCGCCGGCAACCACGTGCGTATCAGCACGCCCCCACCCACGACCCTGGTCGACACGGACGTCGAGACGCTGGTCGGTCAGCAGGTCGCCGCCGCCGCGACGAGCGGATGGCCGGCCTACGACCCGCAGACGCTCTACGTCGTCTACGTCCCGGCGGCGACGCTGGTCACCTCGAACGGCGTCGACATGTGCCCCCGGCGGTCCGGCCTGCACGCCGACCTGCCGGTCGGGTCCTCGCCGCACGTCCCCTACGTCACCATCGACGAGCACTGCGGCGGAGGCGGCCTCGACGCGGTGACGGAGACCGCCTCGCACGAGATCGCCGAGGCGGTCACCAACCCGCACTCGCTGGCCGATCGCGGCGTGGTCGATTTCGACTCCGCGCACCTCGCCTGGAAGCTGTTCGCGGGACCCGACGAGGAGATCGGCGACGTCTGCGAGAGCTACGCGGACGCCTTCTTCCCGGGACCGTCCGATCTGCCGTACACGCTGCAGCGGCTGTGGTCGAACGCGAGCGCGGCGGCGGGGCACAGCCCCTGCGCGCCGCACTCGTCGGAGCCGTACTACAACGTGGCCCCCATCGACCTCGAGCAGCTGAGCGTGACCCCCGGCACGGCGACGGCTCCGCAGGCGGCGCTCGGGTACCAGGTCGGGGTCCACGCCACGAGGACGTTCGACGTCGGCTACTACAGCGACCTCCCCACGGGGAACTGGAGCATCCAGGCCGTCGAGGGCGACGGCACCACCGCGCCGGCCAGCCCGCGCCTCACGCTGTCGGCGGCCAGCGGCAGCGGCAAGAACGGCGACCGCGACACCATCACCGTCACCGTGAACGCCGACGGCGCGCCGGGCACGGGCAACGCCATCCTGATGACCATCGTCTCGAGCGCGCCCGGTCACACGACGCACTTCATGCCGGTGCTCATCGGCGCCTACTGACCCGGCTCAGTTGTCCGGTGCCCCGCACTTCACCCAGGTGTCGATGGCGGTGATCTGCGCCGCCGTGGCCTGCTGGGCGCCGCCGCCGGTGATGGGCATCCGGGTGCCGCACGAGCCGGAGAGGTTGCACTCGATGCCCGACTTGGTGGGGTCGGTGCTGCCCGCCAGGATGTAAGGCAGCCCCGAGGCCTTCATCTTGTAGGCGGCGAGGTTGCCGTAGGTCGTCGGCGCGTCGCTGGCGATCTTCGGCGCCGTGATGCCACCGTGGCACGAGCTCGACCCGCACTGCCACTGCCCGGCCGAGGCCATGTTGGCGAAGAGGTCCTTCGACCAGCTGACCGAGCAGGCGCCGGCCTCCGCGGGGGGGCCCGTGTCCGGTGCGCTCCCCGAGTCGGGCTGCACCACCGCACCGGCGTCGCCCTCCGGCGCGGGCAGCTCCTTGCCGCTCAGGCCTCCGGGCCGCCCGAAGTGGGTGGGCTCGTCCGAGCACCCCCACGTCTGGACCAGCATCCACGGGATCAGCGCCAGGGCGAATCGCATCCGACGTTCGGTCATTCGTTCCCGCCGACAACGCACACGCTGCGCCGACGCCGGCACGAGCGCAAGCACCTGGAATCGTGGCGCGCCGGCCGGGGAGGGAGCGCCGGACCGGTGATCGATCCGATCACGGTGATCGGGCCCTGCACGGGGCGCCGCCCGGAAAGACCCGGCTTATCGGGGGCTTGCCGTGGCCTGGCCCGTGCACTGACCACGCTCACCATGAGCCACCCCCGCTCTCTCCTCCGGCGCCTCCGTGATGATCGTGAGCATGGCAACGATCTCGGCCTCCTCGGCCTGCTCGGCGCGGCGGCCGTCGTGCTCTCGGCGCTGTCGACCGGGTGCACCCACGTCGCGCCCTACGAGCGCGGGATGCTCGCGCACCCGACGATGACCGCGGACGACATCTCCTCCGGGATGGACGAGCACGTCCGCGCGGTGTCCGAGGGGGCATCGGGCGGGTTGAGCGGCGGTGGGGGCGGTTGCGGCTGCAATTGACCACCCACGCGAACCCGTGCGACCTATCGGCCGAGGATCGCTGGTGCCCCGAGGCCGTGAGCTCCGTCGCTTCGCCTTTTCCCTCGCCTTCGCGCTGGTCGCGCTGACGCTCACGTCGGTCGCGAGCTCCGGCGAGCCGCGCCGCACGCCGTGCATCGACCAGGCCTTCAAGGACATCGAGGCGCTGGACGACGCCGCGGCGCGCCTGAGGCTGACGGCGTGCGAGGTCAACGCCGGTCAGCTCCTGGCCGCCGTCCGCGACGCGCAGAAGGCGCTCAACCAGGCCACCAGCGCGAACGACGCGCGCGCCGTGCGCGACGCCCGCCAGGTCCTGTCCGCGCTCTTGCCGCGCATCGCCCACATCTCGTTCACCGCGCCGACCGGCGTGGCCGACCTCAGCGTGACCTTCGACGGCAAGCCCGTCCCCATCGAGCACCTCGGCAAGACCTTCTCCATCGACCCCGGGCACCACGTGGCGCACGCCGAGGGGATCGTGAACTCGAACCCCATGGTCTTCGACCGCGAGTACGACCTGCGGGAGGGCGAGTCGCTCGGCGTCAGCATCTTCCTCGTGCCGCCCAAGCCCGAGTACCTCACGGTGGGGCAGCTCAAGTGCGTCCTCGTCGCCAGGAGCCAGGAAGAGGTCTCGCGGTGCCTGCCGCAGGACCGCACCGCGCTGGTGGTGAAGGCCGGCCTCGACTTCAGCGCCTACACCGACACCAACAACGTCAACGTGCTCAGCCCGGCGGTCAACGGCACCGTCTCGTCGCCGACCGTCGGCTGGAACGTGGGCGCCTCGTACCTGGTCGACGTCGTCAGCGCCGCGTCGCCCGACATCGTGTCCGAGGCGTCGCCCCCTTTCCACGAGGTGCGCCACGCCGGCTCGCTGTCGGGCGGGTACAAGCCGGGGCTCTACGGCGTGCAGGGGCAGGCCAACGTCTCCGACGAGCCGGACTACCTGTCCCTCGGCGGGGGCATCGCCCTCAGCGCGGACCTGAACGACAAGCTCACGTCCCCGCGCATCGCCTACGACTTCTCCCACGACACCATCGGGCGCTCGACCACGCCCTTCAGCGTCTTCCACCACAACCTCGACACGCACGAGATCGAGGCCGGCATCACCTTCGTCGTGTCCGCCAGCTCGGTGCTGCTCGCCAGCGGCACGGTGCAGCTCGAGCGCGGCGACCAGAGCAAGCCCTACCGCTACGTGCCCATGTTCGAGCCGACGGTGGCGACGACGGTCAAGCCGGGGGCCTCGATCGACGGCGTCAACGCCTCGCGCCTGCAGATGCGCCCCCTCGAGCAGCTGCCGCTGGAGCGCAACCGCTACGCGGTGGGCGCGCGGTTCGTCCACCGCTTCGCGACCTCGACGCTGCGGCTCGAGCAGCGCCTGTACGACGACTCGTGGGACCAGAAGGCGACCACCACCGACGCGCGCTGGATGCTCGACGTCTCGCGCTGGCTGCGGGTGTGGCCGCACGCCCGCGTCAACGCGCAGACCGGCTCGAACTTCTACAAGCTCGCGTACACGGCGTCGTTCGACGCGACCACGCACCAGTACGTCGCGCCCGCCTACCGCACCGACGACCGCGAGCAGAGCCCGCTCGTCACCCTCACCGGCGGCGGCGGCGTCCGCGTCGCCCTCACCCCGTCGGAGGCCAAGACCCAGCTCGCGGCCACCTTCCAGACCGACGTCATGTACTCGCGCTACTTCGACGCGCTCTTCATCACCAGCCGCACGGCCGTCTACGGCACGCTCGGGCTGGAGGGGGAGTTCCAGTGAACCTCGCACGCCTCCTGCGGATCGGCTCGCGCATCGCCTTGCCCGCCGCCGTCGCGGCCTCGACGCTGGCGGCGTGCATCGTCACCGACCCGGTGCACCAGCGGGAGGTCGACGCGCTCGGCCCCGAGGTGGCCGGCGTGCCCAAGGGCGAGCTCCACCGCGCCGGGCAGCCCTGCGCCGTCTGCCACGGGCCCAAGGGCCCGGCGAGCACGCAGTTCGCCGTCGCCGGGACGGTCTTCGCCCAGCCCGGCGACAAGGTCGGCGTGCCCGACGTGCAGGTGCTGCTGGTCGACTCCGACGGCACCAACCCGCCCTCCATCCTGCGCACCAACTGCGTCGGCAACTTCTACGTCCTGGCCGATCCCTCGCAGGGCGGCTGGGATCCGCAGTTCCCCATCGAGGTCGGCATCGCGCGCCCGGAGCGCGGCGAGGGAGCGCAGATGATCGGGCACCTCGGGCGCGAGGCGTCGTGCGCCTTCTGCCACGCCGACCCGGCCGGGCTGAGCTCGCCGGGTCACGTGTACCTCAACACCACGCCCGACCCGAACGCCAGCTGCCCGGTCAGCCCCACGGTGTCGCCATGAAGACCTTCGTCGTCGTCGCCGCCCTCGTCGCGGCCAGCAGCGCGGTCGGCGCGTGCGTGTCCACCCCCGATCCCGGCAAGGCGGTGAGCGTGACCGGCCCCGACTACACCGGCTTCGCCGGCGACGGCACGGCCAACAACGTCGGCGTCCACGCCTTCCTCGAGCGCCGCTGCGGCACCCTCGACTGCCACGGCCAGGCCGGGCGCCCCTTCCGCGTCTACAGCGGAGGAGGCCTGCGCCTCGCCAACGACGCGGGCCTGCTGTCGGGCCAGGGCTCGACCACGCCCGACGAGGTCTTCGCCAACTACGAGGCGCTGGTCGGCCTGCAACCCGAGCAGCTCGCGCTGGTGCTGCAGGGCAAGGACGTGCCGACCTCGCTGCTCGTCGTGGCCAAGCCGCTCGCGCTCCAGACGCACAAGGGCGGCCCCGTCCTCGCCGTGGCCGACTCCGGCGACCACTGCCTCGAAGGGTGGCTCCTCGGCGCCAACAGCGAGTACGTGAGCTACTGCAACATGGCCGCGCAGGTCCCGTGAGCCGCTGCCTACATCCCCCGCTAGGCTGAGTCTCGGCACCGGATCGGATCGATCACCCCCCTGGTCAGCGTAGGTGCCGGGAATCACGCACCTGCGCGGGTGGTCCGGTTCGTGAACTAGGGCCGCCCAGCAGGAGGCCCAATGAAGACCCCGATCCTCGTCGCATGTGCCCTGGCCGGTGCAGGAGCCCTGGGAGCATGCTCGAGCGGCGCACCCCCCGATCCGTTGCTCGCCTGGGACAACTCGGCGGGCTCGTCCTCGGGAGGCTCGGTCGCCGGACCCGACGGCGGCACCGGCTCGAGCTCGGGAGGCTCGAGCTCCGGCGGCTCGAGCTCCGGCTCGGGTGGCAGCTCGAGCTCCTCCTCCGGCAGCAGCTCGGGCTCCGGCTCGAGCTCCGGCAGCTCGTCGGGCGGAGGAAACGCCACGCTGCCGTGCGACGTCGCCACCCTCTTCGCGGCGCACTGCACCTCGTGCCACTCGAACCCCCCCCAGAACGGATCGCTGTCGAGCCTGGTCACGTACTCGGACCTCAAGGCCACCTCGAAGGAGGACGCGACCAAGAACGAGGCGCAGCTGTCGCTCTCGCGCATGCAGAACGCGGCGTCGCCCATGCCGCCCGCCAGCGTGAACGATCCGGCGACGGCCGCCGAGATCACCACGCTGCAGAACTGGATCAACGCCGGCTACACGCAGGGCTCCTGCGCCGACGGCGGCGCGCCGCCTCCCACCGGCGGCGTCTTCCAGGGGCAGCCCCCGTACCAGTCTCCGGGCGGCGGCGGCTCGTCGCACAACGCCGGGCGCGACTGCCTGGGCTGCCACAACGGGACGGGCGACCCCGAGCTCTTCAACGTGGGCGGCACCGTCTACGACGGCAGCGGCGCGGCGGCGGCCGGCGTCGAGGTCCGCCTGGTCGACGCGAACAACAAGGGCTTCAGCGTCTACTCGGACTCGAACGGCAACTTCCACACGAACTCGTCGTGGTCGTCGCCCGCGCACGTCGGCGCGCGCAACGCGTCGAGCACCAACAACATGGTGTCCACGCTCACCTACGGCGGCTGCAACAAGTGCCACTGCACGGGCACGGGCTGCACCACGGCGCCGATCCACGTGCCGTGACCGCCTCTGGCGGTGGATGACCCCGGTCTCGCGCGGACCCGCGTGGGTCTCGTGTGGACCCGCGCTGGTCTCGTGCGGACCCGCGAGGGTCTCGTGCGGACCCGCGCTGGTCTCGTGCGGACCTGCGTGGGTCTCGCGCGGACCCGCG
>DATBQU010000379.1:0-14480 GCA_036560665.1 Polyangiaceae bacterium | reverse complement strand
GGCATCGACGACTGCGTGACCTGGGGCCAGGGCTGCGACAACCCCGCCGACGGCGGCCTGCCCGTCCAGTGCGAGCAGACGTCCGACTGCACGGCCAACGGCCACTCGGGAAGCGTGTGCTGCATCAAGGGCACCACGCCTGCCGCCGTTCCGGGCTGCGGCTACGACAAGGCCAAGGGCGGCACGGGCGTCTTCTGCGAGCAGGGGACGGCGTGCGCCAGCGGCGACATCCAGATCTGCTCGTCGCAGGCCGACTGCCCGTCGGGCACGACCTGCACCCCGTTCAAGTGGAAGATCATCCAGCTCGGCTACTGCAAGTAGACCTCGAGCCGGAACAGAAGCACCACGCCGCCCGCGCGTGCCTCACGGCATGCGTGGGCGCGTGCCATTTGGCGACACGAGGCGCGTCACGCCAGCTTCGCCGCCGCCTCCAGAGCGAGGCGGAGCGCCCGGACCACCTGCGCATCGCTCATCCCTCCGTCGAGCCAGGCTTCGAGAGCGGTGCGCGTTCGCAACACCAACGCCTCCCGGGCGCCGCGCTCCGTCTGCCGCTCCTGGGCGTCGAGCGCCGCGCCGATCGCCTCGGCGAGCTCGGGGAACAGCGGCACACGTGTGAACAGCCGCAGCGGCAACGCGCTGCGTGTCGATGAGCTCGACGTCAGGCCGTTCACGTTCGACGCGGATCGCATCATGGGGACTCTCCGGGCTCTGCGGGACGGGCCATCCGCCGTGGCGGTGCTATCCTTATGAGTATAGTGCACCGCGGGTTCGAGAGCACGGGTTGCGGCGCGGGCGAGCAGCGGGAAGCCGCTCCGTCGATCGTCAAGGACTACGACCAGCTGCTCGCGCTCTCGCTCGACGAGGAGCAGGCGTATCTGCTCATGTTCGTGGACGGCCAGTCCTCCGCGTCCGCCATCGCGCGGGCCTCGGGGCTGCCGGTGGGTCGCGTGCGGTGGGTCATCCGCCGGCTGGTGGCCATGGGAGCGGTGGCACTCTAGGCCGCGCTGCGCCGCCGGCGCAGGAACGTGCCCGCCGCCCACGAGCCGACCCAGAACGCCAGGAAGAGGCCGATGGCGACGCAGATGAGATGGTTGAAGATGATGTCGTCGTTCGACCAGCGCGACGAGATCAGCGTGGTCACCCAGCAGAGGGTGAACGCCGTCAGCACGGCGTACTCGCGCAGCCGGCGAGACGCGGACGGGGCGGTCATCGCGGCGCGCAGGATCACCGCCGGAACGACGGCGAGGACCACGTAGTAGTAGTTGGCGGGGATGCTGAAGAGGAACATGGCGCAGACGCCGCACAGGAGCGCCGCCTCGTAGGGGCGCCGCCGCACGCTCGCGTAGCCGGCGCCCACCATCCCGACGAGCTGGATGGGGACGGCGACCGGACGCATCGCGGCCCACGTGGCGTGCAGTCGCAGGTTCCAGCGCCGGAAGTTCTGGAGCCCCAGGTGGTCGTGGAAGTTCTGCGACGCCACCCAGGGGCGCCAGGTGAGCACCTTCTTCAGGCCGATGTGCATCGTGTAGTAGACGTCGCCGTGCCGGAAGATGCGCGAGAAGAAGACGTGCCACGACGAGGTGCCGAAGAGCAGCACGCTGACGAGGACGAGGACGGCCACGATGCCCGAGAAGCCCGCGCCGAAGCGGATGAGCAAGCGACGCTCCGCCGGGGACCGCAGCGCCCGCACGGCGACGGGGACGATGGCCCCCAGGGCGAACCCGATGGGAAAGAGGCGGTCGCAGGTCGCCGCGCCGAAGAGGGCGCCCGCCAGCACCCAGCGCCCGCGCTGCAGCGCGACCATCCCCAGCACGACGGCGGCGATCCACGTGTAGCGGAGGAACGCGCCGCCGTTCCAGCCGTAGCTGGCGATGAAGCTCGCGCCGAAGAAGATCGCCACCGTGACCGCGGTCCCCGCGCCGAAGGCCCTCCGCAGGGCGAGGAAGCAGGCGACGAGGAGCAGGACGTCGAGCGACGTCGCCACGAGGAACGTGGGCGCCGACCCCACCCGGATGGGGATGGCGTTGGCGAACGCGCCCCCGACGACCACCCAGCTGGGCGGTGGGTTGAAGCCCGCGTCGAACACCACCCCCGACCACCAGCCGTCGGGCGCGAGCCGCTGGAGCTCGCGGAGATCGTGCTTGAACGCGGCCCAGCGCTCGTCGGAGAAGCCCGGACGGAGGCCGTCGCGGCAGTGCGCCTTGGCCTCCTCGTAGGTCTTGTCGGTGAGGACGTCGTCGAGGTCCCGCACGTAGCCGGCGATGCGCGGCGCGACCTGCTGCTCCTCGGCGAGCTCGGCGTCGGCCAGCGCCGTGCAGTCGTAGAGCCCCTCGTAGCCGAGCTCCCGGAAGTACTTCGCCCCGATGTAGTAGTGGAAGAACTCGTGGAAGTGCAGCGGCAGGTGCCGCTCCACCTTCGCCCGCCCGGGACTCCCGGCGACGGCGCCCGGCGCGTCGACCCACAGGGAGTGGAAGTCGCCGAAGCCGAGCCACGACACCACCGCCGCCACCGCGCAGAGGCCGAGCACGTGCGTCCCCCAGCGCCGCACCGCCCGACGCCACGGGCCGCGGTAGAAGACGAGGAGGCCGGCGGTGCTCGCGAAGACGAGCACCACCAGGAGCGACGTGAGGAGCTGGTCCGGGCTGAAGTACATGCTTCACCGCGCGTGCGCGGTCACCCACTCCGCGATGCGGTCGGCGATCGGGCGCCACTCGGGCTCGTTGAGCACCTCGTGGAAGAGGCCCTCGCGGCCGTCCCAGGTCTTGTCGGCGCTGCCCGCCGCGTCGAAGAACTCGCGGGCGCGCGGCACGCTGACCACGTGATCGGCCAGGCCGATCACCAGCAGGAGCGGCATGGTGAGCGAGGCGGCGCGGGCCACGGCCCGGTCCTGCGCCGCCGTCGTCTCGGTGAACCACCGGGCGGTCGCCGTCTTGAAGACCAGCGGATCCTCGTCGTAGGCGCGCGCGCGCTCCGCGTCGTGCGTGACGTCCTTGCCCGAAAGGCCCGACGGCATGGCCAGCGTGGGCACGAGGCGAGCGGCGAGCTTGCCGGCGATGACCTTGGCGCGCGGGACCGGCCGCCCGACGGCGAAGAACGGCCCGCTCAGCGCGAGCGCGCGCCAGGGCGCGGGCTTCGCCATCGCCGCCGAGGCTGCCACCAGGCCGCCGAAGCTGTGACCGAAGAGGACGGCGGGCACCCCCGGGGCGCGCCCTGCCACCAGGCTCGTGAGCTCCGCCGCGTCGTCGAGGAACTCGTCGAAGCGGTCGCAGTGCCCCCGCCTGCCCCCCGCGCGTCCGTGCCCGCGCATGTCGATGGCCACGGTCGCGATGCCCCGCTCGGCCCAGGCGTCGGCCACGTGCGCGTAGCGCTTTCCGTGCTCGGCGTACCCGTGGAGCAGGCCGACCACGACCCCGGGCTTGCCCTCGGGCGACGTCGCGTAGAAGTAGAGGTCGGGCCCCGTCGTCGACTTGCGCGCGAGGCTTCCTTCGTCGTGACGGGTGGTCATCCGCTCGTCTCCCTCTCGGCCGCGAGCGCCTCGCGCAGCGCCGTCAGGGCGCGCGCCGCGCGTGACTTGATGGTGCCGAGCGGCACGTTCTCGCGCTCGGCGATCTCCGCGTAGGTGAGGCCCTCGTAGAAGGCGATCTCGAGGGTGGTCCGCTGGACCTCCGGCAGCAGCGCCAGCGCGCGACGCACGCGGTGTCGCTCGCCCGCCCCCGCGAGCTGCGTCTCGGGATCGAGCGGCCGCGACGAGGCCAGCGCCTCCGGATCGTGCGCCAGGACGTTGCGGGCGATGGCGCCACGCCGGTCGCGACGG
Source organism: Polyangiaceae bacterium (assembly GCA_036560665.1). Lineage (GTDB taxonomy): Bacteria > Myxococcota_A > Polyangia > Polyangiales > Polyangiaceae > Palsa-1150. The sequence goes on along the minus strand of DATBQU010000379.1, from coordinate 10,666 downwards.
CGCGTCCGGTCGATGCTCAGGTTCCGCACCAGCGTGACCAGCCAGGCTCCGACCGCGCCCCGCTCCGGGACGTACTGGCGGGCGCGCTCGCCCACCATGACGAAGGCGTCGTGCACCACGTCCTCGGCCTCGGGCCGGTCCCGGACGATGCGCAGCGAGAGCCCGAGCAGCATCCCGGCGTGACGGTCGTACAGCGTCGCCACGGCCAGCGCGTCTCCTTCGCCGATGCGCCGAAGAAGATCGGCGTCCGAGTCCGTCCCGAGATCCGACCCCATCCGAAGCCGAGAGGCTACGCCTCGCGAGCCCACGCGGGTAGGCTTTACCCGTGAGCCTGCGCGCGAAGGCCCTGGCCATGGTCCTGTCGGCGGCCTCGACCGCGACGCTCGCCTCGCCTCCGGCGCTCCCCGAGGCGCGGGTCGCCCACGGGGCCGGGCTCGCGGAGCGCAAGGGCCCGGCCCAGGACGCGACGCGCGACGTGCCCTTGCTGGCCACGCTGGCCCAGGTCCACACCGGCGAGAGGCTGATCCTCGACGCGGACTCGCCCACGCAGCCGCGCTTCGACGCCCTGCTGCAGGACCGCGCCACGGGCGAGACGCGCCCGCTCGACGGCCACCTCCTCGACCTTCTCCGGCGCCTGGCCGAAGCGCACCCCGGGGCGCGGATCGAGCTCGTGAGCGGCTACCGGAGCTGGAAGCTCAACGAGATGCTGCGCAAGAAGGGACATCACGTCGCCTCGCACAGCCAGCACTCGCTCGGCAACGCCTGCGACTTCCGCATCGTGCCGCCGGGGGCGGAGCTCGCGCTCGATCCGCGGGACGTGGAGCAGGAGATCCGCAAGCTCGGCTGGGAGGGGGGCGTCGGAGTGTACCCGACCAAGGACGACTGGTTCGTCCACGCGGACGTCGGGCGAAACAGGCGCTGGGTGAACTAGCCCTATTTCAGCTCGCGCAGGTACTTCTCGAGCTGCTTGCCGAGGCCCGGCTGCTCGTCCGGGTTGGTGAAGTCCCAGTGCTCGGCGACGAGCGCCTCCTGCGTCCCCATGGGGTTGCACGAGCCGTCGCTGTAGCTGCGCGGGACCACGTCGTACGGCGTGTAGTCCGGCGTCGAGGTGAACATGTCGAGCGGCAGGCCGGCGCCGGCGATCTCCGCGTTGCGGTACGGCTTGCCGTAGATGTGCGAGAGCAGCTTGTGCAAGCTCGACACGTCGTAGTGCGCGTGGCTCACGTACCCGCGCTTCACCCAGGGCGACGCGAAGAGGGCGATCGAGCGGTGCATGTCCACGTGGTCGCTGCCCGTCGACGGATCGTCCTCGATCACGATGACCAGGCTGGTCGCCCACAGCGGAGAGTGGCTGATCCCGTCGAGCAGCATCCCCGTCGCCTCGTCGTTGACCGCCATCATGAGGGCCGGGTTGGGCTTGCCCGCCGCGAGGCCGAAGGTGTGGTCGTTCCCCAGCCAGGCGTAGGTGAACTGCGGCCAGTCGCAGAGCACGCGCGCGCGCGCGGCGAGGTAGCAGCCGCCCAGCGTGTCGGGGATGGTGGTGTCGCTCGTGCCTGCCGGCCAGCGCAGGTCGCGGAAGGCGATCCCGCCCACCAGCTCCCCTTCGTTGGTCACCGTCACGCCCTGCGCCTTGAGGCTCGAGAAGATGCTGCCCTCGAGCGGCGCGCTGTAGTCGCTCACGCCCGGCGAGTCGGTGTTGCTGAACTCGCCGCGCCCCCAGGTCACCACCCAGCGGCGCTCGTCGACGTCGGAGCTGCGGCCGTAGACGTCCCAGTAGTGCCCCTGGATCGACTGCTCGGCGTCCGAGTAGTAGTTGTCCATGTGCGCGAACTGCCCCGCCCACTTGCGCGCGTTCGCCCAGATGCTGCTCTGGTACTGCGGCGACAGGATGTAGTCCGGCTTGCCGTCGACGCCCGGAAGATCACCGAAGAGGGCGTCGAAGGTCTTGTTCTCGCGCTCGATGAAGAACACGTGCTGGATGAGCGGGCTGGGGCCGTCGCTGGTCTTGGCTGGTACGGGGAAGTCGTACGGCGCGCCGTTGCACTGCACTGCCGGGTATCCGGTCATGGCCTGCACGTCGTCGGCGGCGTCGGCCGTCGTCGTCGCCGCGGCCAGGGCTGCCGCGTCCATGTAAGGCACGGCCTGCACGCTTCCATGCAGCAGCGAGGCGCCGTCGGCGTCGGCGGCGGGCACGCCCACCAGACCGTGCCCGCGACCCGTCGTCACGTAGAGCGTCCCGTCGGCGGGATCGACCACCACCGCGGTCGGCCACCAGCCGGTGGGGATGCGCCCGGCCGGCGTGATGCCCGGGGGCGTGGCCGTCATGTCGACGTCGAAGGCCTCGACGGCGTTGGCCGACGCCAGCGTGGCGTAGACGCGCTTGTGGGCGGCGTCGTAGGCGAGGCTGGTCGGCTCGAGCCCCACCGTGCCCAGCTGCACCTGCGTGACCACCTTCGCCGCCGGCCGGTCGACGATCGCCAGCGCGTCGGACAGGCCGCTGGCCACGAGCATGTAGCGCGCGTCGAGGAACAGCATGTCCTCGGGCTCCTTGCCCACCGGGATGGTCTGCGACTTCTGCCCGGCCACGTCGAGCTGCGCGACGCGCATGGCCGTGGCGTCGGCGATGTTCACCGGGCTGATCCAGAGCGTGGCGTAGGCGGTGTTGCCGGCCGGATCGTTGGGATCGAAGCGCAGCTCGAAGACGTCCTGCGCGCCGGCGTCGACGCTCCCCGTCACCTTGCCGTAGCTGGCGGCGTCGAGGCTGACCACGAGGACCTTGCTGCTCGTCACCTGCCCGACCAGCATCGTCTTGCCGTCGGGCGAGACGGCGATCGCCTGCGGGAACGTCCCCGCCGGCAAGGGCACGGTCTTGGCCGTGTCGGCGGTGAGCTGCCCCTTGGTGGTGTCGAAGTCGTAGGCGAAGACCTGCGACTGCGTGTCGTTGGGCTTCTGGTAGCCGCTGGCGACATAGAGCACGTTCGAGGCGGCGACGTAGGCCATGCCCCAGTTGAGCGCCGCGGGCGGATCGTAGCGGACGCTCGAGACGACCGGCGTCGTGCCCCCGCCGGCGCGAAGGACGGCGGTGTCGATGGCGCGGACCGAGTGCGTGTCGTAGCCGGTGTCCACCACCAGCAGCCAGCGCGTGCCGGGCACCTGGATGGCGCCGTCGGGCAAGTTGCCGGGGAAGTCGGTGAAGACCCACTCGCTGCCGGCGGGCTCGACGCGGCGGCCGTCGGGCAGGACGACGGGGCTGCCCGCGGCGTTCGCCTTGGCCAGGGCGTCGCCCGTCGGGTCGCTGGCCGCGCACTGCCCTTGCTGCGGCGCGGGGTAGGTCTTGCCGTCGAAGGAGCCGCACGCGGTCGCGTCGTGCGGGAGGTTGCTCCAGGCGTCGAGCGCCGGGCATACCCATGGCGTCGTCGCCTCGGTGCAGGCCGGATCGCAGTTCAGGATGCAGCTCGGGCTCTCCTTGAGGTTGTCCATCCAGTCCGACGGCGCGGGCAGGTTCGGCGCGGGCGGGCCGGAGCTCGAGCTCCCGCAGGCGACGGCCAACGCCAGCGGGAGAAGTGCGACCTTGCTGCGGCGGGGCATCGTCACCAGGGCAATCCTATCGTGCAACCGTCACGGCTGGCGGCGGTTTGGAACAGCAGTTCGGCCCGGTCAAGCTGACCTGCGGACGGCGAGGCGACGAGGAGGACCGCGCGAGCGCATCGGAGGACCCGGGAAGACGGGCGAAGAACCGAGGGGATGCGACGCGGAACCGGGCGAGTGCGGCGGAGAACCGGGGTTCTGCGACGCGGAGCCGCGTGAGTGCGGCGTAGAACCGAGGTTCTGCGAAGAGGAACCTCGGGTAGGCGACGGGGAACCCGGGTTCCACGACGCGGAACCTCGGGGATGCGACGGAGAACCCGGGTTCCACGACGCGGAACCTCGGGCATGCGACGGAGAACCGAGGTTCCGCGACACGGACCCCGGGGGCAGGGTCGGAGAACCACGGTTCCGCGACGCGGAACCTCGCGGATGCTGCCCGAGATCCCGGGTTCCACGCCGCGGAACCTCGTCGGTGCGGTCGGGGAGCGAGGGCATGCGACGCGGAACCCGGCGGGCCCGCCGGAGAACCGTGGGATCACGAACGTCAGGGCACGCGGAGCGTCGCCTGACCGTAGGCGAAGTGCGACAGACCCGAGGGCGAGACGGCGCTGCCCGGGAGGGACGCGAGGATGGCCTTCGCGCCGTCGCCGAGGACGGCGACCGAGTAGCCGGCGGTCAGCTCGACGGGGACCCAGGGCGACCAGGTGAGGATGGCGTCGATCTCGTGACCGAGGTCCGCGCTGGTGTTGCCGGGGGCGACGCCGATGGTCTGGAGGTACGCCGAGCGCCACGCGCCGCCGGGCTGCGCCAGGCGCGCGTAGCGGTACTCGACAGCGGCGATGCCGTCGGTCCACGGCGCGATCGCCGCGCGGAGGCTCGCCTCCTCCTCGTTCGACCACGAGAAGAGATCCATCGCGCCGTGCCAGGTGTGCACGTCGGGGAGCAGCGGATCGAAGGCGCGGTAGGTCGAGCCCCCGTCGTCGCCGCTCGCGTACGACGCGCCGAGGCGCACCGTGGGAAGGAGCAGCACGTGGTCGAAGGTGTAGGCCACGTGCCCGGCCGCTGCCCAGGCGCTGCGATCGATCCTCAGGTCGTCGGAGTGCCCGAGCTGGTACGCGCCCTCCGCTCCCCAGGTCCAGGCGTGGGCGTCACCGTGGAGGCGGAGCGCGCCGGTGTACGTCTGGCCGCGCACGGTCGGGGACGGCTCGCTGGCGAGGATGGCCGTCGTCGGATCGTCGTGCGCGATGCGGGCCAGCGCGTACGCGTCGAGCGCGAAGAGCGGGTCGAACGCCCACTCTCCCCGCGCCCCGAAGAGCTCCCCGTAGGCCTCGCCGATGACCTCGCCCCGCGGGGGAACGGTCTCGGACAGAACGGCGGCGAGCAGCTCGAAGGCGCCGTCCCCCACGACGAGCCGCCCGCGAACGGCGTCGAGCGTGCGCCCGGCGGGCGACCAGTCGGACACGCCCAGCAGGCGGCCCTCGCCCCAGGTGACGGCCTGCCGCCCGACGCGGACGAAGCTGGGGTGCGCGCTCGCCGTGTGCGCGCCACCCCACGCCTCGTACGGACCGGTGAGCGCGAACTGCGGCTGCTGCCCGAGGGTGTCGCTCCCCGCCCCGAGGTCCCAGAGTCGCGCGTCCTGCAGGACGACGCGTCCCTCGACCGGCCCGCGCTCGACGTCCACGCCGAGGCGCACCCGCTCGGTCAGCAGGCCGCGATCGCGGTCGTCGAGGTCGTGCCGGTACTCGCCCCGCAGGCGCGTCTCGACCACCGGGGCGAGCTGCCAGTCGCCGACGGCGAGCGTCTCCGGCGCGGGGGCGGCGACCTGGGCGCGGGCGCGGGTGCAAGGCACGAGGACGCCGAGCACGACGAGCCCTGCCACGACGCCGACGCGCCTCACCGCGCCGACGCTAACACAAGTCGGCCTTCAGTCGCCGCGCCCGATCGGGTACTCCTGTTGCCCGGGGATGGTCACGAACCTGCGCTTGCCGGCGGGCGTGCTCGCGCTGGCGATGATGTCCGCGTTGCTCTCGGTCGTGTTCCGGGGGTCGACGACCGCGTCGGCGGGGGCGCCGCCCGCGACGACGACGTCCTCCGACGCGAGCCCGGCCGAGGACCCCGCCAGGGATCGCCTGCACCGGATGCAGCTCATCTGCGAGCGGCGCATGACGGAGCCGATCGCGCAGGTGACGCGCGTCGAGGCGCGCGCAGGAACGGAAGGGGACGCCGACCACTCGCCGAGCTTCCTCGCGGCGGCGGCGGACATGAAGCGCCTGGGCGGCGTGCAGTTCCTGGTGGCCACCGTCCCCGATCCGGCCGACACGGGGATGTACTACCTCACCGATCGCCTGGTGGAGGCGCTCCAGCACGGCGTCGAGGCCACCGAGCACGAGAGCGGCGACGCCGGGGCCCCTGCCTGGCGACGCGACCACTTCTTTTCGCCGTGGTCGGACCCGAGCGACGCGGGAACGGACGACGGAGGAGAGGACGAGAGGGCCGAGCGCTGCCGCTCGCTCGTGCCGGGCGTGGTGGTCTTCCGCAACGATCGGGCGTTCGGGCTCGGCGCGCCGGAGCAGGTCCTGGTCATCTTCCTCGTCGGCGAGACGCCCACCTGGGGAGTCGACAAGCCCGCCCTGGCGGAGGCGCTGGACTTCATCGATCGCGTCCGCGAGGGCGACGCCCTGGCCGAGGTGCGCATCGTGGGGCCCACGTTCTCGGGGAGCGCGTCGTCGCTACGCTACGCGCTGCACGCGTGGCATCCCTCGCGGAAGCCGGAGCGCCCGCTGTGCTTCACCATCGTCGACGGAAACGCGACCGGACAGCAGAACAAGGAGATCCTCGAGACGTGCGACCGCACCAGCCCCGAGGTGTCTTGCCTCGACGCCTGTCGCGCCCAGGCCCCGGCCGAGCGCGTGCACTTCCACGCCACGACGGTGCCGGACGACATCCGCGAGAAGATCTACTGGCGCTACCTGGAGGACGAGCTCGGCGTGAAGAGCAGCGCCGCCGAGCGGCCGTGCATCCTGCGCGGCGTGGCGGTGCTGCGGGAGTCCGGCACGGCCTACGGCGACTTCGCGCGGAGCCCGACGGACGCGGGAGCGAGAAGCGCCGGCGGAGACCGGGACGCCGGCGGGGACCGCGACGACCGCGCGCCGCTCGATCTGGGCGAGCGCCACGAGTGCCAGCCCGAGATCACCGTCCGCTTCCCGCCGCACATCTCCAACGTGCGCCGCGTCTACGAGGCGCAGCGCGCCGACCCGGCGGCCGCGCAGGACACGCAGCTCCTGCCCGCGCTCAACCCGTCGCTCGACGAGCCGACGGAACCCACCGACATCTATCCGAACCTCTCGCCGCGCACCGCGTTCTCCAACGATCTGGTGATGGCCGGGGTCATGGACGAGCTGTCGGAGCGCGGCGTGCAGTACCTGGGGATCGTCGCCACCGATCCCAGCGACGTCATCTTCCTGGCGTCGCAGAGCCGTGCGCGCCTGCCCGACGTGCGCCTCTTCACCTTCGGCAGCGAGATCCTGCTGGCCCATCCCCGCTACCAGGCGGACCTCAACGGGATGATGGTGGTGGCGTCGTACCCGCTGCTGGGTGCGCACGAGGTGCGCGGGCCGGGCGACGCGTCGGCGGGGGCGACCACCGAGGGGCTGGCGTCGTTCTTCTCGAGCGAGCACGAGGAGGGGGTCTACAACGCGACGGTCGCCGTCCTGCGCAAGCCCCGCGAGCTGCTCGAGTACCAGCGCACGGCCGACGCGGGGACCGATCAGCCGGCGGTGTGGATCACCGTCATCGGCGGGGACGGCGCCTTCCCCCTGCACGAGGGAGAGGCCTACGACGATCCCAACGACTTCGTCCTCGGCGGCGGCCCCGAGACCCCGCAGCGCGCGATCGACCCGCGGCCGCCCCGCAGCTGGGACGTGGCCTTCTTCACGCTGACGGTCATCGCCGCCTACAAGGCCTTCCTCTTCCTGTACGTGCGGTCGCGGGAGCGGGCCGGACGCACCGGCATCCCCACCTGGCCGCCGCTGGCCGCGCTCTTCGCGGAGTGCCACGACACCGTGGCCACCCGGCGCGACTACTGCGTGACCATGCTCTTCGCCCTGCTGGTCGCCGGCTACGGCGGCCTGGCGTCGGTCCAGGCCGTCCCGCTCGCGCTGGGGCTGGCGCGCGCGGCCACCCTCGAGGAGCCCGTGCTCGTCGCCGCCGCCGGCGTGCTGGGCGCCTTGACTCTGTGCCTGGTCATGGCGTTCGCCCGGCTGGTCCGCTCCGGCGTCGCGGAGATGCGCGGCGGTGCGAAGGAGCGCGACACCGGCTGGCGCGTCTCGGGCATGCTCGTCGTGGCGGGGCTCACCGCCCTCGGCGCGCTGGCGCCGGCGTTCGGGCCGGCCCTGCGCTGGCTGCTCGGAGGGGTGGACCGGCCGCTCGATCTCGCGTCGTTCTACGTGCGCGCCACCAACCTCGCCAGCGGCGTGTCGCCGCTGACGCCGTGGCTGCTCTTCTTCGGCATCTTCTTCGGCTGGGCGGTCTGCAACCTCGCGCGCCTGAGGATCGTCAGCCAGGTCTGCGAGCAGCTCCCCGGGACCGAGCCGGGCGCGCCCGGCGGCTACATCTCGGCCGCGCTGGGGCTGGTCTCGACGGGCCCCCACATCGCGCAGGCCAGGACGCCGCCCGATCTCCCGCTGCTCGAGCAGCGCCTGATCCGCACGCTGCGCTACCCGGCCTACGCGCCCTTGTCGTGGACGATCTTCGTGCCGATGTGGATCTTGCCGGCCTACGCCTTCGCCATCAAGCGCCCGAGCACCCTCGAGGGGCGCTGGGGCCTCGGGGCGCTCGACGGGGACCTCGTGTTTCAGTGCTGCCTCGCCATCGCCGGCGTCATCCTGTCCTTCGCGCTGGTGGAGCTCCTCATCGTCTGGCGGCGGACGCGCGGGTTGCTCCACCGGCTGGCCCGCCACCCGCTGGTGGACGCCTACGGGCGGCTGCCCCTGTCGCTGTCGCGCACCCTGGGGCTCCAGCTCACCGGCGTGGTCCCGCAGGCCGACGATCTGGCCAGCGGCGTGCACCAGCTCCGCGCGCTGGCCGACGGCGTGGGGCGTGCGGCGGCGGAGACGTCGGACCTGGGACGGGCGCTCCGCGACGCGGTGCCGGAGGGCTTCGCCGAGCGAATGCGCAGCGCCGCCAAGCGGGCCGGCGACGCCTTCCAGCGCGAGCGCGAGACCAGCCTCCGCGGGGCCTCGTACGTCGAGCTGGGGCGAAGCGACGCCGTGAAGGAGATGGTGCTGGCCTCGTCCGAGGTGTCGGTCATCCTGGGCGACGTGTGGGAGCGACGACCGCTGCACGGCGGCGAGCGCGACCCTGCGGCGACCGAAGCGAAGAGCCCCGACGCGCCGAGCGTCACCGAGGCCTGGGTGGCCGCCGCCGAGGAGCTCGTCGCCACCCACGTGACGATGTTCCTCTACCAGTACGTGCGCATGTTCGAGCTGTTCATGTCGCTGGCGGTGGGCACCGCGCTGCTCTTCATGCTGGCGGTGGCCTCCTACTGCTTCGAGCCGCACCACCTGCTGACCGTCTTCAGCTCGGTCACGCTGGCCAGCGCGGTGGGCGTGGCCATCTACGTCTTCGTGGGCATGGACCGCGACGAGCTCCTGAGCCGGATCTCGCGCACCCCGCCCGGGCGCGTCACCCTCAACCGCCACCTGGTCATGCGCCTCGCCACCTGGGGCGCCCTCCCCGTGGCCAGCTTCGTCGCCGTGCACTATCCGCAGGTGGCCAGCGTCGTCCTCACCTGGCTGTCGCCGCTACTGCACGCGATGCGCTAGGAGCACCCTGGCCCGGGCGAGGAGGGCCTCGCGCTCGTTCAGCGCCGGATCGCTCGTCACCGCCTCCAGCAGCGCGTCGAGGACCTCGCCGATGACCTTGCCCGGCTTCACGCCCAGCTCCTTCATCAGGTCGTGCCCGTTGATCTTCAGATCGCGCGTCGACATCGCCGCGCCCGCGGCCAGCACGCGCGCGACGTGCGCCTCCAGGCTCGCCAGCGCCTTCAGATCGGGCTCGAAGTCCCGCCCCTTCGCGCGGACGTCCGCCGCGTTGAGGACGTAGAGGTCGGGCACACGCTCGGGGCCGACGCGCCGGATCCAGCGCCGGACCGCGGCGTCGGTCCACTCGTCGGAGTAGTGGAACAGGTGGAACCGCACCAGGGCGACGATGCGCGCGCGATCGTCGTTGGAGAAGCGCAGGCGCGCGCAGATCGGCTCGGCGATCTCGGCGCCGACGCGGTCGTGGTCGTAGAAGGTGTAGTCGCTCGTCTTGTCGGACCAGGCGCGGGTGCGCGGCTTGCCGACGTCGTGCAGCAGCGCCGCGATGCGCAGCACGGGATCGGCCTGGCACGCGTCGAGGCACTCCAGCCCGTGGCGCCAGACGTCGTAGGCGTGCCACTTGTTCTGCTCCATCCCCACGCCCTCCAGGAGCTCGGGGCACGTGACCTCGAGGATGCCGGTGCGGCGCATCACCTCGAAGGCGCGGGACGGGGCGCGCGCCTTCATGGTCTTGACCCACTCGTCGCGGACGCGCTCGTGGGCGACCTTGCGGTAGGTGTCGAGCGTGGGGCGGATGGCCGCCTCGGTCGCGGGATCGAGCGCGAGCTCGAGGGTGGCCACGAAGCGGGCGGCGCGCAGGACGCGCAGGCCGTCCTCGGCGAAGCGCTCCCGCGCGTCGCCGACGGCGCGGAGCAGGCCGCGCGCCAGGTCCCCCCGGCCGTCGAAGGGATCGATGAGCTTGCCGTCGAGCGGATCGACCGCGATGGCGTTGACGGTGAAGTCGCGCCGGGCCAGGTCCGCCGTGATGTCGTCGACGAACTCCACCCAGTCCGGGCGGCGGCCGTCGGTGTACGTCCCCTCGCCGCGCAGCGTCGTGACCTCGTAGTGGTGCCCCTCCTTCACCACCGTCACCGTCCCGTGCTCGATCCCGGTGGGGATGGCGCGCGGGAAGATGCGCAGCAGCTCCTTGGGGCGGGCGTCGGTGGCGACGTCCCAGTCGCTGGCGGTGCGGCCGAGGAGCAGGTCGCGCACGCAGCCGC
>DATBQU010000378.1:0-3976 GCA_036560665.1 Polyangiaceae bacterium | reverse complement strand
ACCGCCTGCACGCGTGCAAGGCCGGGCCGGAGGTGCGCCTCTACACGCGGCGCGGCAACGACTGGACCGATCGCTTCGCCCCCATCGCCGAGGGCATGGCGCGCCTGCCCGCGCGCGAGTGCGTGGTCGACGGCGAGGCGTGCGCCGTCGACGAGACGGGCAAGCCGTCGTTCCACGCGCTCCAGGCGTGGTTCGGGGGCGAGTCGAAGGAGGCGCGCATCGGCTTCGCCGCGTTCGACCTGCTGTGGCTCGACGGGCGCGATCTGCGCCGCGAGCCGCTCGAGGCGCGGCGCGAGCTGCTGGAGAAGCTGCTGGAGAAGCAGGGGACGCCGCTGTCGTACTCGCGCGCGGTGACGGGCGAGCTGGAGACGCTGCTCGGGGCGGCGAAGCAGGCGGGCCTCGAGGGGCTGATGGCGAAGCGCAAGGGCTCGCTCTACTACCCTGGCCGCTCGACGCAGTGGCTCAAGCTGCGCTTCGACCGGCGGCAGGAGTGCGCGGTCATCGGGTGGATCCCGCTCGCGGGCAACAAGAACGCGATGGGGGCGCTGGTCCTCGCCGTCGTGGAGGGCGGAAAGCTGATCCACGCCGGGCGCGTGGGCACCGGCTTCTCCGATCGGGAGCGGAGCGACTGGGCGAAGCGCCTCGAGCCCGATCCCGTGGACGAGCCGCGGGCCGAGCGCGTGCCGAAGACGAAGGACGCGCACTGGGTCACGCCGAAGGTCGTGGTCGAGTGCGCCTTCACCGAGTGGACGGGCGACGGCTCGATGCGCCACCCGCGCTTCCTCGGGCTGAGGGAGGACAAGACGGTCATGGAGACGACGAAGGAAGACGGCGACGACGAGCGCGTGCCCGCCGAGCCGCCGGCGGGTGCGGCGCGGAAGGCCGCCGCGCCGAAGGACGGTCCGAAGCTGTCGAACCCCGACAAGGTGCTCTTCCCGCGCGACGGCATCACCAAGAAGGACATCTGGGACTACTACACGGCCATCGGGCCGCTGATGGTGCCGCATCTGGCGGGCCGGCCGCTGACGCTCCAGCGTTACCCGAACGGGATCGACGGCGAGGAGTGGTACCAGCAGAACGTGCCGCTCAAGCCGCCGGGGTTCGTGCGCCTGGTCGACACCGGGCCGCGCCACGACGGCAAGCAGCGCATCGTCTGCGACGACGTGCCGACGCTGCAGTGGCTGGCGAACCTGGCGGCGCTCACCATCCACCAGTGGTGCAGCCACGTGCCGCCGGGCGTGACCACGCGCGCGGCCATCGACCACGCCCTGGCGCGCCCCGACTACTTCGTGCTCGACCTCGATCCGGGCGACGGGACGTGGGCGCACCTCATCGAGGTCGCCGGGGCGGTGCGCACGCTGCTCGAGGCGCTGAGCCTGGAGAGCTACGTGAAGACGAGCGGCAAGCGCGGGCTGCACGTGGTGGTGCCCATCGCGCCGGGCCCGACGCACGAGCAGGCGACGGGCTTCGCCGAGCAGGTCGCGCGCGCTGTGGCCAAGGTGCTGCCGGGCATCGCCACCGTCGAGCGCATGAAGGACAAGCGCGGCGGCAAGCTGTACGTCGACTACGGCCAGAACGGCGAGGGCCGGACGGTCGTCTCGCCGTACACCATCCGCGCCCGCGACGGCGCCGTCGTGTCGACGCCCATCGCCTGGGACGAGGTCACCGAGAAGCTCGATCCGACGAAGTTCACCGTCCGCACCGTGCTCGACCGCGTCGCGAAGAAGGGCGACCTCTATGCGGGCGTCCTGACCGGCAAGCAGAGGCTGCCGGGGTGATGTGAGACGCGGCTTGGACGGGCCGCCGCCCGGCGCTGACTAGAGTGCACCCTCGGCGCCCCGCAGCAAGGGGGCGACGGGAGGAAGCGATGCATCGGGGAGTCACCTGGTGTCTTGGCGGCGCGACGCTGGTGGCGGCCATCGCCGCCGGCTGCGGCTCGAGCAAGCAGCAGAACACGTTCACCGGCGACGACGGCGGGACGGGCGCGGACGGCCTGTCCGACGACGGGCCGGGCCTGGTTGGCGACGGGTCGAGCGTGGTGCCCTGCAACGGGCAGCACTGCTCGAGCGACCTTCACTCCGTCGTCGACTGCGACAACAACGTCATCACCACCTGTCCCTCCGACCAGGGGTGCTCCGGCACGAGCTGCGTCCCTGCCTGCCAGAGCGCCAAGGACAACAAGAGCAGCCTCGGCTGCGAGTACTACGCGGTCGATCCCGACATCATCACCGGCATCGGCGGCGGCGCGGGCGCCTGCTTCGTGGCCTACATCGCCAACACCTGGGACTCGCCGGTCACGATCAGCATGGAGTACGGCGGCACGCCGTACGACCCCTCGAAGTTCGCGTACATCCCCACCGGAACCGGTCAGAACATGCAGTTCGCGTCGCTCGCCAACGGGACGATCCCGGCCGGCGAGGTGGCCATCCTGTTCCTGGCCGACATCCCGGGCGCCAGCGCGGGGCCGGGGCTGAAGATCACGTGCCCGCCGAACGTGACGCCCGCCATCACGGCGACGGACGCGGCGACGCACGGCACGTCGATGGGTACGGCGTTCCACATCGCGCTGACGCGGCCGGTGGCGGCGTACGACATCTTTCCCTTCGGCGGCGGGCAGAGCGCGCTCACCAGTGCCACGCTGCTGCTCCCGACATCGGCGTGGGACACCAACTACATCGCGGTCGACGCCTACGGGCCGGGCCTGGGCCCCATCGACGAGCCGTTCGTCGAGGTGGTGGCGCAGCAGGACAACACGCACGTCACCATCAACCCCGTGGCAGCCATCGTGGCCGGCCAGGGCGTCGCCGCCGGGGCCAAGAACACGCCCACCACGTACACCGTCAACCGGGGCCAGGTGCTCCAGTTCACGCAGGACGAGCCGCTGGCCGGCAGCATCCTGCAGGCGGACAATCCCATCGGCGTGTGGGGCGGCAAGACGGGCCTCAGCATCACCTCGTGCTGCGACGACTCCGCCCACCAGCAGATCCCGCCCGTGCGCGCGCTGGGGAGCGAGTACGCGGGCGTGCGCTACCGCAACCGCTACGCGGGCAACGAGGAGGCGCCGCCGTGGCGCATCATCGGTGCGGCCAAGGGGACGGTGCTCAGCTGGGAGCCGGTGCCTCCCGGCGGCGCGCCGACGACGCTGGGCCTCGGCCAGGTGGCGGAGTTCAGCACCAACGGCCCATTCGTCGTCCGCAGCCAGGACGCCAACCATCCCTTCTACGTCGCCGCCTACATGACCGGCGCGGCGCAATTCGACCCCAGCCAGCAGTCGAGCTCCGGCGGCGGAGCGGCGGACGGGCGCGGCGACGCCGAGTTCGTCAACGTCATCCCGCCCGGCGAGTTCCTCCAGTCGTACGTGTTCTTCACCGACCCCACCTACCCCGAGACGGATCTCGTCATCGTGCGCACGCGCGGCAAGAGCGGCTTCGCCGACGTGACGCTCGACTGCGCCGGCAAGCTGAGCGGCTGGCAGCCCGTCGGCACCTCCGGCGCCTACGAGTACACGCGCTTCGATCTGGTGACGGGCAACTTCCAGGGCACCGGCACCTGCAACAACGGCCGCCACGAGATCAAGAGCGACGTGCCCTTCGGCGTCACCGTGTGGGGCTGGGGCTCGGGAGCGACGGGACAGCAGGGACAGGGCTTCTACACGCAGTACGTGAGCTACGCGTACCCGGCGGGGGCCGGCGTGGCGCCCATCAACACCGTCGTGGTGCCGCCCGTGCCTCAGTAGTAGCGCTCGGCGACCGGCTCGAGCTCGGCCACCGGCGGCCCCGGCGCCTTGTAGCGGATGCCCGGGATGCGGTTGAGGAAGCGCAGGACCCCGTGGTCGTTCATCCACAGGGCGTACTTCACGTAGGTGGGATCGTGCCCGAGGTGCCGCTCCTCGGTGCGCGCGCGCATGAAGTACATGAAGTTGATGACGCCGAGCAGCAGGCAATGCTGGACGGCCTTGTCCCAGCTCTCGGCGATG
>DATBQU010000377.1:0-4123 GCA_036560665.1 Polyangiaceae bacterium | reverse complement strand
GCTCGACTAGCCTACCGCACTGCTGTCGCGCCCGTCACCGGCAGCGAAAACCGTGCCCGTGCGCCGTTCGATGACGCAGACGCCTCGCGGCCGTTGGTTTTCGAGGCCCGATCGGAAAGGACGTCGACGGTGCCCGAACCCCCCGGCATCGCGTCCTGTGATCGATCGCAAGTCATCGATCTTGCTGGCACGCCCGGCCCGACTCGAACGGGCGACCGGCGGCTTAGAAGGCCGCTGCTCTATCCAACTGAGCTACGGGCGCGTGGTGCAAGGTGGTTCTAGCACGGGAGGCCCGACTCGAACGCGACTGCACGGAGTCCGCCGTGGGCGTGACGCCATGGGAATGCCGCAACCTCACGGAGCTCGGCCCTCGAATGCAACGGTCGACGCGTGTATCTTGCCGGCCGATGACCCCCGCCGACCCGCTCTCGCGCGCGCTCGACGAGGCCGTGGCCGGGCGGCACAAGGTGCTCTTCGACCTGCTGGCGCGCGGCTCGCATCTGCCGGGGACGCGGATCAACGCGGACCTGGTCGACGCCTTCGCGCAGGCCTGCCGCTCGCGCGGGTCGAGGGCCGACGCGGTGGCGCTGGCGATGGCGCGGATGACGGCGGACGAGGCGCCCGGCGCGACGGCGCGCGAGTTCCTGCCGGTGTGCGGCGTGCACGCGCTCGCGGCCCGGGCCACGGCCGACGCGGCGGTGCGCGGGCGCTTCGTCGCCGAGCTCCACGCCCGGGCCGACGACCTGCGCTTCCGCGTGCGCGACGCGGTCATCGAGGGTCTGGCGCGCGTGGGCGGGGCGGCGGGGGACGCGCTGGTGATCGACGTCGCGTCCTGGATGGACGGCTACTTCCACGCCGCCGCCGTCGTCCGCGCGCTCGCCCACGAGGCGTGGCTGCCCGCCATCCACGACGTCGGCGCCGTCGTCTCCCGCCTCGACGAGGCGTTCGCCCTGGCGCGAGACGCCCCGCGGGCCGCCGCGCGCTGGCCCGGCCACAAGGCGCTCATGGAGGCGCTGGGCGACGCGCCAGGCGCCGTCGCCGTGCGCTTCGGCGTCCCCGTCTTCGACCTCTTCGTGCGCTGGGCGGCCGAGGAGCATCCGCCGCTGCGCGAGGCGCTGGCGACGACGCTCCGCTACCGCAAGCTCGCCGGCCGCTTCGGTCCCGAGCTCGCCCGCGTGCAGGCGGCGATCAAGGCCAGCACGCCGGCCCGCCGCAACCCCGATCACGACCCCGGCCCGACGCGCGATCGCAGCAAGAACCGGCGCCGCGGGCGGCGCTCGCTCTGAATCTAGCTACTTCGTGCACTGATCGAGCGCGTCGGCCACGGCGAGGATGCGTGGATCGTTCGCGCTCATCCCGGACTGCCAGGTGGCGACGTAGGTCCCGAAGTACCCGCCGTCGGCGATCTTCTTGCAGAGCGAGAGCGTGTCCGCCCCGATCTGCTTCTCGAGGTGGGCGCCGGCCGAGGGGCCGATGTTGATCATGGGGTAGACGTTCTTGTGCGCCGCGAGCTGGGCGTTGCCCTGGTAGACGCCGCTGGTGGTGAGGTAGCTGTCGACGTCGTCGACGGCGCCGCCGTAGAGCTCGGCGAAGTACGCGCGCAGGTTCGGGGCGGGCAGGATGCGCCAGCTGCCGCGGTAGGCCATGTACTCGTAGCCGTCGCCGGTCGCGCCCGACGAGCACTGGGCGAGGAAGCTCTGGTCCTGGGAGAGCGCCCGCGTGGGGTTGGTGTCGTCGTAGGCGTAGCTGGCGGCGCCCGGGTTCTGCACGACGAAGCTGCCGGTGCTGCACTTGCGGAAGGCGTGGTTGGCGGCGCCGTCGGCGTCGACCACGGTCCAGCAGCCGCTGGAGTGGCCGGCGAGCGCGCCTGCGCCCACGCCGACCGAGAAGACGACCGTGAGGTGCTTGGCGCAGGTGGGCCCGGCCTCCGCGTGGGCGTCCTTTCCCGCGTCCGACGGCGCGTGGGCGTCGGGGTGGGCGTGGGCGTCCGCGCCGGAGGACGCGTCCGGCTCCAGCCCACCGTCGCCCGCCTGCGCCTCCAGTCCGACGAGGGCGTCCGCGGCTTCCGCGTCGTCCGATCCAGCCGGGCCAGGGTCCGCGCCGCCCGCCCCGTCGGACCCGCCGCCGCAACCCGCGAGAAATGCAGCGAGCGCGAGCCCGCGCAGGGACGAGAGACGACTCATGGGCACCGCCATCAGCAACGGCCATGCCCGGGCGCGGGGGCACGCCGCGCGCAGCCCGTCGCGAGAGCGCGCGCGTCCGATCGCGAACGCTCGCCGGCTATCGCGAGGGCGGAGGAATGCTGCGCGAGGGTGGAGGGATGCTGCGGGGCGGGACGCTGACGCGCGCCGCCTCGTCGACGATCTTGGTGGCCGCCGCCGCGCGCGCGCTCTTCTGCTGCAGGGTGGCGTGGTCCACCACCGCGTAGCCCTCCAGCAGATCGAGCCACTCCAGATCGAGCGCGCCCCCGCTGGGCAGGATGAAGACGCCGAACAGGTGCGCCTGCCGCGCCACCTCCTGCACCAGCGGCCGCGGGACGTGCAGCGCCGCGTGCGTGATGAGGTGGATGACCGGGTCGCGCTGGTCGCGCGTGCGCAGCAGGGCAATCTCCGTGGCCAGCTGCGCGAAGACCCGCGCCGGGTTGCGCCCGCGCTCCCCCTTGAAGCCGAGCAGCCACGCCGCGGGCAGCTGGGTGCGTTCGCGCGCGCGCTGCACGTCGTAGAGGCGCGAGTCGAAGAAGCGCATCCACACCTCCTCGCCGGCGAGCTGCAGCTTCTTGCCGAGGGCGATGGCGAGCCCGCGCGCGAAGACCTCGCGCTCGCCGCGCATCGAGGCCGAGGCGTCGATGACGAGGTAGTGCAGGCGGCGCGCCTCGTCCGGCGCCTGCTCGCGCGTGTAGAAGAGGATCTCGCCGTCGACCATGCGCCGCGCGAGCTCCTCCTCGTCCCAGGCGAGCTCGGTCAGCACCATCGAGTCGAGCGACCCCTTGCGGCCCACGCCGGCGTAGCCGTGCACGGCGTGCGTCCCGGCGGCGTGCGAGCGGTGCGTCTCGAGGACGCTGGGGAGCAGCTCGAGCGAGAAGTTGACGATGTCGTTGGCGGCCGGGCTGGAGAGCGCGGCCAGCAGATCGACGTGGGCGAGCGCGCCGGCCGCGGTCGACTCCGGGCCCAGCATCCCCAGCAGGCGCAGCGTGTCGAGATCGAGCGCGTCGGCCAGGGTGAGGACGTGCAGGCGCGCCCGGACGAGGGCGTCGAGGGCGCCGAGCTCGTAGACGCGCGGAACGGCGGCGAAGAGGCGCGGCAGCTGCCCGTCGAGGTCGCGCACGAGCTCCGGATCGAGCGGCAGCGTCTCCGCCCAGGGGGCGCGCTGGGGGGTGCGGCGCACCACCGACGAGAGCACGCGCGCCAGCACGACCACCACCAGGTCGTCGCTCAGCTTCATTCCGCGCGCGCGAGCGGCGGCCTGGCTCTGGGCGATCTCGAGCACGATGGCCCGGTAGGCGGCCAGGAGCTCCGGCAGCTTCGGCGTGCGCGCCGCGACGGCCTCCACGCCGGCCCGCGGCGCGACGTCGATCTGCTCGCGGGGGGCCGCGTAGAGCAGCCCCAGGTCGTGCACGACGAAGAACGGCAGGCGCACGCCGAGGCGCCCCAGATCGCGCCACCAGCGGACGGCGCGCACCACCAGCATGGGCGAGCTGGCCCGCACGGTGGAGAGCATCAGCCCCCCCAGGGGGCCGACGATGGCCGCGTCGCGCTCGAGCGTCGCCGAGACCGGCACTCGAGCTCACTGCCACTTGTCTTGCGTCGCGGGCGCCTCGGCGGGGTTGTCGCCGTTGATGGAGTTGAGGTCCACCTTCATGTTGAGCTGCTTCACGCAGTGCCAGTCGCCGACGTCCTTGGAGTCGTCGAGCGCGTACTGACCGGCCAGCTCGGGGATCTTGTTGGAGCCCATCCCGTAGACGAACTGCCCCGAGCCCTGCGAGTCGGAGCTGGGCCCGACGCCGCCGTACTTGTGCTCTTTCCACGTGAAGTGCATCACGTTGCCCTCGGCGGTCCCGCTGAGCTCACCCCAGTGGCTGCCGTCGGTGCGCTTCCAGCGGCCGACGATGTTCCCGTCCTGGTCG
>DATBQU010000376.1:0-4689 GCA_036560665.1 Polyangiaceae bacterium | reverse complement strand
TCCACGATCCGCCCGCGATCGTCGTCGACGACGGCGTGCTCGATGACCTCGAAGCCGATGGCCGTCAGCTCCGCCGCGAGCCAGGACGCGTTCGAGTTCACGAGCTCTCCGCGGGTGAGCTCCGTCCCGATCGACAGCACGGCGCATGTCATGGGAAGAGGCAAGGTAGCGCAATCGGGCGATCAAGGGCCATATGCGCACCGGAGGCCCACCCGGGGGTCCCTCGCGGCGGGGTCGACCTCGAGCCGGGCCCAGAGCCGGAGATCGCTCGCGAGCGCGGTCTGCCACGACCCGCCCTTGGCGGTTCCGCTTTCGCTTCCGGGGGGGTCGAGGACCCATTCGGCCACGTTTCCGGCCAGATCGTGGAGGCCCAGCGGGCCGTCGCCGTCGGGGTGGGCGCCCACCGTGTCCGGGCCGTCGGCACCGTGCGCGCAGGGGCCGCTCGCCAGGCCCCAGGCGGCGCGGCGGCACACGGCCCCGGTGTCCCCCCAGGGGTAGCGCCGGGGCGGGTTGGCCGCCGCGGCGGCCGCGACGATCCACTCGTCCTCCGTCGGCAGACGACCGCCCCGCGAGGCGCAGAAGGCGGCGGCCTCGTCGCGCGTCATCGCGCTCGCCGCCTGCGCGGCGTCGGCCAGCGCGCCGCGCCACCGGCCCTGCGTGACCTCGAAGGCGTCGAGGCGGAAGGCCTGCACGCGGATCGATCGTGGCAGCACGCGCCCTTCGGCTTCCCAGTCGGACGGACCGACGGCGATCGACGCCGCCGGGACGAGCACGCGCACGTCCGGCGCGTCGCACCCGTGCGGCGTCTTCTCCAGCGGCGCCGGGCAGGTCTCGCCGAGCGGCGGCAGGCACCTCGCCCCGCTGACCACGAAGCCGGCGCCGCACCGGGCGCCCTCGTCGCGGCCCCTGCGCGCCAGCCCGAGCGCCACCGCGACGCCGACCGCCACCAGCACGACCGCGATCGCGACCGCGCGCCGCATCGGCGCTCACTTCTCCACGCGGAGCTTCAGCACGCCGACCCCGCTCACCTCGATCTCGAGCGCGTCGCCGGCGGCGAGCGGCCCCACGCCCTCCGGCGTCCCGGTGAGGATCACGTCGCCCGGCTCGAGGGTCATCATGCGGCTCACGTAGGCCACCAGGGTCGGCACGTCGAAGATCATGTGCGCCGTGGGCCCGTCCTGACGCGTCTGCCCGCCGACGCGGCACTGCACCCGCTGCGCCGCGGGATCGAGCTCGGTCTCGATCCACGGCCCCACCGGGCAGAACGTGTCGAACCCCTTGGCGCGCGTGAACTGCACGTCCTTCTTCTGGAGGTCGCGCGCCGTGACGTCGCACGCGCAGGTGTACCCGAAGACGTGCGCGAGGGCGTCCGCCGCCGCCACGTTCTTCGCGCGCTTGCCCACGACCACCACCAGCTCGGCCTCGTGCTCCACGCGGGCGCTCTCCGGCGGCAGACGCACCACGCCGTGCGGACCGAGCAACGCCGACGGCGGCTTGAGGAAGAGCAGCGGTTCGGTGGGCACCTCGTGGCCGAGCTCCTTCGCGTGCGCGGCGTAGTTGCGGCCGATGCAGACCAGCTTCGACGGCGCCACGGGGCAGAGCAGCGCGTCCTCGGCCAGCGCCGCCGTCTCGCCCGTCTCCTTGCCGCCCAGCCAGGGCGCGCCGTCGAGGAAGTGCGCGGCCGCCCCCTCGAAGCGCGCGTACCGGGGCCCTACATCGGTGCGGATGGCGCCGTAACGCATGGCGTCCGCAAGGTACACCAACTAGACGGTTGCGCGATGAGCCTGCCCCCCATCCGTCTGGCGTTCTCGCCGGACAGCGACGACCTCTTCATGTTCTTCGCCCTGCTCGAGGGCAAGATCGATCCCGAGGGCCTGTCGTTCGTGGCGGAGCGCGCCGACACCGAGACGCTCAACGCGCGCGCGGCCGCGGGGGACCTCGACGTAGTGGCGGTGTCCATCGCCCGCTGGCCGTCGATCGCCGAGGACTACCTCCTCTTGCCGCACGGGATGTCGATCGGGCGCGGCTACGGGCCGGTGGTGGTGGCCGAGCGGCCGCGCGAGCTCGCGTCGCTCGCGGGCGCGCGCGTCGGAGTGCCCGGGCTCCGCACCACGGCGACGATGGTGCTGCGCCTGCTCCTGCCGGAGTTCGAGGCGGTGGTCGTCCCCATCAGCCCCTACGCGCGCGCGTTCGAGGCGCTGCGGGCGCGCGAGGTGGACGCTGCGCTGCTCATCCACGAGGGCCGGCTGACCTACGAGCGCGAGGGCCTCGCCCGGGTGTGCGATCTCGGCGAGGCGTGGGCGGCAGCCACCGGTGGGCTGCCGCTGCCCCTGGGGGGCAACGCCATCCGGCGCGGTCTCGGGCCGGAGCTCGTGGCCAGGGTGTCGCGCCTCTGCCGCGCCTCGATCGCATGGGCCCTCGAGCACCGCGACGAGACGATGCGCGCGCTCCTCGCGCGCGAGACCCGCGCCGACGTGGGCCTCGACCGGACGATGCTCGATCGGTACCTGGCGATGTACGCCAACGCGGACACGTTCGACGCGCCGGACGACGTGCGGCGCGCGATCGACGTCCTCTACGCGCGGGCCCACGCGGCGGGCCTGCTCGATCGCGCGGTGCGCGCAGAGTTCGCGGTCTAGCCGCCGACGGGAACGCTCGCGTCCACGGGGGTGCCTCCGCTCGAGCCGCCGGGCAACCCCTGCGACGGCTCGGGGGTGCACGTCACCGGTCCGCAGGTGAACGGGCCGCTGCCCGCGCCGGCGCAGGCGGGCGCGTTGAACAGCGCTCCGCTGCACACGATGGCGATGAGCGCGTCGGTGCACGTCCCGTCGCTCTTGCGGAGCTCGATGGTCGTGCCGTTGGACGGGACGCCGGGACCGGTGCAGCGGTACGTCACGTCGCACTCCATGCAGGCGCCGGTGGGGTTGTCGCGCGTGGCGGGGGGCGTGTCGCCGGCCGGACCGGGGTCTTCCCGACCGCCGCCGGTCGTCGTCACCAGCGGTCCTCCCCCGCTGCCGCAGGCCACCGCGCCGAGGACGGCCGCTACGAACGCGTATCGGAGAGCCATGATCGCCTCCGTGTCAGAAGTAGTACGTGGCCGAGATGGCGTCCTTGAAGATGGCCCAGGGGTCGGCCTGCACGTTGGTGCCGAAGGTGTTCGTCCCGTCGGATGCCGAGTTGCTGTCGGACTTCCACTTGTAGACGGACCGCCGGTAGGACAGGCCAATCGTGGCCTGCAGCGCGAGCTGGGGGATGCCGATGAAGCCGAAGTGTATCTCGGCGCCGATGCGCGCGCCCAGGTCGAACAGGAATCCGCTGAGATCCTGCTGGGGGCCGGCGGTGCCGCCGGTGGCGGCGACGGGCTTGAAGGTGGCGCTGGTGAAGCCCAGCGTGAACTCGGGGATGGCGAGGAAGGTGTAGTGCTTGAAGTGGGCGAAGGCGATGGGCACGCCGCCGTGGAAGGCGAAGCCGGTGCTCGAGACCTTGTCCACCGTGGTGTCCGTGCTCCCGACCACGGCTTCCTGCGAGCCTCCCGCCAGGCCGAAGCCGATTCCCGCGTCGATCCCGATGTTGCGCTGGAGCCAGTAGCGCACGCCGACGACGGGCGCGGCGATGTTGGTGCCGGTGATGGAGCCGGGCGCCGGCGTGGCGGCGCTGCCCGTGCCGGGGTCGGCGACGGGGTTGGCGATGGGCAGGTTGGTGATGTCGAAGTAGGTGACGCCGAGGTGGCCGACGAACTGCTCGTGGTCGGACACCGTGGTGTCCTCCGCGGCCGGCGCGGGGGGAGACGGGGCGGCTGGGGGAGGCGGAGGGGCCGGCGGCGGGGCCGGGGCAGGGACGGCAGCGGGCGACGACGGAGGGGCCGTCCCCGCGCCGTCTTGCGCCCGGGAGCTTCGCGTCGTCAGCATCAGCGCGGCGAGCGTCACGCCCATCGCCACGCGCCCCACCATCAGCGTCGTCTTCATGCCGTCCCTCCTTGAGCCTGCGCGCCTTCGCCGTTGCCGCGGCGATGAAGCCACGGCGCGGGGCGACGGAGCAAGAGCTAGATGAGACGCGAAGGCGCCCGGGTCCCGCCGGACCCTCGCCGCGACGGCGTGCGACCTCGCCGCGGCGACGGACGACGACGCCGCAGTGACGGGCGGCCCGGCCGAGGTCGCGCAAGACCACGGAGTAGTCCCTCGCGACCACGACGTGCTCACGGGCGACGACCTCGCCGTCGCGCGCGACGACGTCGGGGTCGCCCACGATCAGGTCGAGGACGCGCCCGACCGCGCCCTGGCCCCGCGCGACCACGAGCCGGTCACGCGTGGCCAGACCGTGGTTGCGCGTGATCTCGCCGAGATCACGAGTGAATTCGACGAAGGCACGCCCGACCCCGGCACGGTCGCCTACGGACGCTCGCCGGTCGCCGCGGGCAGCGGCCGGAGCAGCCTCGCCAGCGCGCCCGTCTCCAGGATCACCCCCCAGCCCGCGAGCGCCGGCACGATCTCCTCGCGCACCGCCCTCTCGGCCCGCGCCCGCTGGGTCTCGCGGTCCATCCACCCGAGCTCGTTGACCTGCTCGCGCGTGAAGGGCTCGCGGGCAGCTGCGCTCCCCGGCAGGAGCCACAGGCGAGACAGCTTCCCCAGCTCGTCGAGCGCCGCGCTCCCGAGCCTGGCGCGCTCGCTCTCGTCGAGCAACCCCTGCGCC
>DATBQU010000375.1:0-14742 GCA_036560665.1 Polyangiaceae bacterium | reverse complement strand
CGAGACGTACGGCGAGCAGGCCATCCGCGCGATGATCGACGACTACGGGCGGCAGCTCATCCCTTACGGGATGAACCGCTCCATCCGCCGCGCGACGGGGCGGACGTACGAGGAGCTGTACCCGGCGTGGATCGACTCGCTGCGCCGCAGCTTCGGCGCGCAGGCCGACGCGGTGCGCGCGCGCGGCGTGCGCGAGGGCGTCCGCGTCACGCACACCGGCAACACCGCGCAGCACCCGCGCTGGATTCCGGCCAGCGCGTGGCCGGAGCACGCCGGGGAGCTCGTGTTCTTCGTGGACGACGGGCACACCACGCCCGGCCATTGGGCGCTGCCGCTGGTGCGCGACGAGGCGGGCCACGTGCTGGGCTCGCGCGAGGACCGGCGCGAGCTGCTCATCCGGACGAACGGCGCGGGCTCGGTGTCGTTCATGCCGGACGGCACCTCGGTGTTCAGCTCCGGCGACATCCACGACAACCTGTTCCTCTTCGACGATCTGTTCGAGCTGCCGGCGCACGAGAAGAGCCCCACGGGGCTGGAGGGCAAGCGGGTACGCTGGAGCGACGGCTGGCGCGCGCTCGACCCCAGCGTGTCGCCGGACGGGCGGCGGGTGGTGTTCACCACCAACCATCGCGGCACGACGACGCTGATGATCGCCGACGTGGTGCCCTCGCCGGAGAAGGCGGGCGCGCACGCGGTGGCCAACGCGAGGGCGCTCGTGCCGAGCGGCCGGTTCGACCAGGCGTTCACGCCGCGCTGGGCGCCGGACAACCGCCACGTGGCGTACAGCGCGTGGCAGCGCGGCGGCTACCGCGACGTGCGCATCGTGGACACGCTGGACGGGTCGGTGGTGGACGTGACCCGCGATCGCGCCATCGACGGCGGCCCGTCGTTCTCGGCGGACGGGCGGTGGCTGTACTTTCACTCGGACCGCACCGGGATCATGAACGTCTACGCCTTCGAGGTGGCGACGGGGCGCCTGAGGCAGGTCACCAACGTGCTCACCGGCGCCTACCAGCCGGAGCCGTCGCCCGACGGCAAGTCGCTGGCGTACCTGGGCTACACGCACTCCGGGTACGACGTGTTCGTGATGGCGCTCGACGAGTCGCGGTGGCTCGACGCGCTGCCCTACGAGGAGACGCGCCCGGCGCCGCCCCCCGAGCCGCCGCCGGCGCAGGTGACGCCGCGCGCGTACAACCCCCTCTACACCCTCCAGCCCCACCGGTACTCGGTGCAGATCACGCCCGGCAACTTCGGGCAGGCCATCATCGTCACCGCCGCCGGGGCGGACATCGCGGGGCTCCACGCCTTCACGGCGAGCATGACCACGGAGTGGGAGCACCCCGAGCCGCAGGCCAACATCGCCTACAGCTACGGCCGGCTGCCGTTCGACGTGAACGCCAGCGTGTTCCGGCAGATCACGCCGCAGACCAACTACCGGCTGGGCGACAACACCGTCCCCTGGGTGCAGCAGACGCTGGGCGCCACGACCGGGGTCTCGTACGCGATGCCACGCGCCTTCGATTCGCAGTCGTTCGCGCTCTCGTACAGCATCGCCAGCGTGAGCGGCGACCTGTCGCTCCCGCCGGCGCAGCTCAATCCCTACGACACGCCCAGCATCCCCACGCGCGGCCAGCTCGGAGCGATGCACGTGGGGTGGAGCTACTCCAACGCGCAGGCGTACCTGTGGAGCGTGGGCAACGAGCGGGGCTTCGACGTGGGCGCGACGTTCGACGTGGCCGACCCCGTGCTGGCGAGCGACTTCACCGGGTACGCCACCACGTTCAACTTCGCCACGTACGCCAAGATGCCGTGGCTCGATCACCACACGCTGGCGCTCCACGCGGGCGGCGGCGCCAGCGGCGGCGATCGCGGCGGGCGCGGCCCGTTCTACGTGGGCGGCTTCATCGACCTGCCCATCGTCGACGTCGTGCGAAACTCGCTCATCCAGGGCGGCATCCAGCTGCGCGGGTACCCGGTCGTGGCCGAGGTGGGCAGCTACTACGCGCTCCTCAACGCGGAGTACCGCTTTCCCATCGTCAACGTCGACCGCGGCCCGTCGACGCTCCCGCTCTTCCTCAACCGGATCAGCGGGGTGGCGTTCATGGACTACGGGAGCGCGTTCGACAACCCGGCGACGGCGGCGTTCAAGACGGGCGTCGGCGGCGAGCTGTGGTTCGACATGACGCTGGGGTACATCCTGGGCTTCACCTTCCGCGCGGGGTACGCTCGGGGGCTGGCGAGCACGGGCATCGACAAGACGTACTTCGTGGCGACGGTCCCGTTCTGACGGCGGGCGGCGAGAACTTGGCCCGCTCCCCGCAGCCGTGTTTGGCCTTGCAGCATGCGACGCACGCCCGTCCCGGCCTCGGTTCTCGTGCTGCTCGGCGGCAGCGCCTTGCTCGCCGGATGTCCCGCCCCGCCGAACGGCCTGGCCCGGGCGCAGCAGACGGCGCAGGAGTACAACCTCGACGCACGCTTCGGCCGCACCGAGCTGGCCATGGCCCACGTGGACCCGGCGGTGCGCGACGAGTTCGCGCTGCATCACCGGGCCTGGGGGACCGGCGTGCGCGTGGCCGACGTGGAGCTTGCCGGAATGAAGGCGCAAGGCGAGCACGACGTCGACGTGTTCGTCCGCGTGGCGTGGTACCGCCCCGAGCAGGAAGAGCTGCGCACGACGACGCTCCAGCAGCGCTGGCACGACAAGGACGGCTGGCAGCTGATGTCGGAGAAGCGCCTCGACGGCGACGTCGGTCTGCTGGGCGAGGCGGTGGTGTTCGAGACGCCGAGCGCGCCGAGAGCGCCGGCACAATTCCCCACCATCCGCCTCGGAGGCGGCTCAGCCGAGGAGTGACCGGCGCGGGGTCAGGTCGCGGGCGCGGAGCCCGTGGGCGTCGTCTGCGGCGCGGGGCTGGAGGGCGGCGCGGAGGGCGGAGCTGGCGGCGGCGGCGCCGCGGCGGCCTTCTTCTTCGGCGCCGCGGCCTTCTTGGCGCCGGGCGCGGCCGTCTTGCGCTCCACCTTGTGTCGCTTGAGGCGCGCCTTCTTCTTCACCTGCGACTTGCGGCGCTTCATCTTCATCGAGTTGCGGCGATCGTGCTTTCCCACGCCGCGCAACATGCCCTCGCAGGCCGCGCCTCGTCAACCGCTTCCCGGTCACCGCGGCGGGATGGCGCGGTTTGGGGGGCGCTGCTAGCCGGTCCCCTCGGCGGCGGCGGCCTCGCGGCTGCGCACCTCGAGGCGGTAGCGGCTGTTGATGGTCTCGATGTAGAAGACCTCGCGGCCCGCCAGCCGCAGGACGCGCTTGACGGGGGTGGTCACGTACTCGTGCATCCCGTCAGGGAACTCGATCACGACGACCGAGCCCTTGCGCGGTGCTCTGACGAGCCGGCCGGCCACGGCCCGCGCGCCCTTCCCGAGCTTGCGCAAAACCACGTCCACGAGCATCAATCTAGCATCCCGCTCCGGCGCGTCTACTGGGGCACTCTCCCCACGAGGTGCGCAGATGCCGCCCCCCGCCCGAGCGCTGCGCAAGGCCCCGGAATGGCCGCAGAAAGACGCCAGGGCTCCGAACCGGCCGGCAAGCGCGCCCGAGCGCGGCCCCGACCCTAGCCACGCCCGACCGGCTCGGCTAATGCTCGCCGCGACCGCGCCTCCTGCCCGCTCGCCCCCGCTTCACGCCCCATCATGCATTCGCCTCCTTCGGAACATCGCACGGGCTGGATCGAGGTCGTGTGCGGCTCGATGTTCAGCGGCAAGACCGAGGAGCTCCTCCGCCGCATCAAGCGCGCGCGCCTCGCCCGGCAAGCGCTCGTCCTCTTCAAACCGCGCGTCGACAACCGGTACGACGAGGTGAAGATCGTCTCCCACGAGGGGCTCGACGCGGACGCCGTCCCCGTCGCGAGCGCCGCCGAGCTTCTGTCGCTCGTGCCCGCGAACGTCGCCGTGGTCGGCATCGACGAGGTGCAGTTCTTCGACGCGTCGATCGTCGGCGCGGCGGAGACGCTCGCGTCGCGCGGGGCGCGTGTCATCGCCGCGGGCCTCGATCAGGACTGGCGGGGGCAGCCGTTCGGGCCGATGCCGTCGCTCATGGCGGTGGCGGAGTACGTCACCAAGCTCCACGCGGTCTGCGCGCGATGCGGCGGGGCGGCCACCCGCTCGCAGCGCCTGGTGGCCGCCGAGGGCCAGCTCTTCGTGGGCGGGGCGGCGGAGTACGAGGCGCGCTGCCGGGCCTGCTTCGTCGCCGAGCCGGCCAGGCTCGACTGACGTCGCCGGTCAGTTCGGGTTTCCGCCCTTGGCGATGCAGAGGATGGCCCACTGCTCGGCCTCCTTTGCGTGCCCGATGGCCTTGAGCTGGCGTGCCTTCTGGCACTCCGGTCCGTCGTACTTCGGACCGGGCTTCGGGCCGGGGGGCGTGGGGCCGGGCGGGGTCGGGCCGGGCGGGGTGGGCCCAGGCGGCTGCGGGCCGGGAGGCTGCGGGTTGTTGTGCGGGCCGGGGCCGGGACCCGGCGGGGGGGTCTTGCCCCCCCCGCTGAGCGCCGGGAGGTCGCCCCCTCCCGAGCCGGTGTCGACCGGCGGGGTGTCGGTCGGCGTGCCGGGCACGAGCGTCGTCGCGGGATCCGAGGGGCCGGAGTCGAACACGACCGACTTCCCACCGCCGCCGCTGCTTCCCTTCATGGCAAAGACGATGGCCACGACGCTCGCCACGCCGATGAGCCCGGCCGTCACCAGGAGCCACGTGCGCCCGCCTCCTCCGCCCTGCCCGCGCTCGGGGGGCTGCGGGATGCCTGCGGGCGTCGGATAGGAGACGTTGCCTCCTGCGGGCGTGTACGCGCCTCCTGGACCGCCCGCCGGGCCGCCCATCGGCCCCATCGGCATCGGCGCTCCCATCGGCGGCGACTGCGGCGGCGGCCCCCCGAACGCCTGCGCCACGTCGAGCGGCGCGCCCACCTCCGTCTTGGCGCGCCCCGAGGGCGCGGGGCCCGGCTGGGCCACGGCGAGGGGCGTCGTTCCCCCCTTGCCGGCCATCGCCGGCGGTGCGCTGCCGTCGAAGGCCTCGATGAATTCCTTCACCGTCTGGAAGCGCTCGTCCGGCGACTTCGCCAGCGCGCGCTTGATGGCGCTGCGCATCGCCTCCGGCGCCCGCATCCCCTCGGCCAGCGACTCGATGGGGATGGGCGGCTGCGTCATGTGCTGCGTGGCCCACTCCCACGCCGTCTCGGCCTGGAACGGCAGCTTGCCGGTGAGCATCTCGTAGGCCATCACGGCGAGCGAATAGATGTCGCTGCGCGCATCGATGGGCTTGCCCGTGAACTGCTCCGGGCTCATGTAGGGCGGCGTCCCCAGCACCATCCCCTGCTGCGTCAGCTTCTGCTCGTTCTTGTCCTCCTCGCGCGAACGCTTGGCGATGCCGAAGTCGAGGACCTTCACGAAGTCCTTCTTGCCCGCGCGCTCGACGAGCACGACGTTGTCGGGCTTGAGGTCGCGGTGGACGATGCCGCGCCCGTGCGCCTCCTCGAGCGAGCCGCACACCTGGTCCATGATGCGCATGACCCGGTCGGGCGGCATGGCGCCGCCCTTTTCGAGGGCGTCGGCCAGGCTCTTGCCCTGGAGAAACTCCATCACGATGTAGAGGATCCCGTCCTCGGTGGTGCCGAAGTCGTAGACCTGGATGGTGTTCGGGTGCTCGAGCTCGGCGATGGTGCCGACCTCGCGCTCGAAGCGCGCCTTGATCTTGGCGTCGCGCGACAGGTGGGGGTGCAGCGTCTTGACCGCCACCTTGCGCTTGGTGGTACCGAGCGTCTGCTCGCCCTCGTACACCGCCCCCATGCCCCCCTCGCCCAGCAGACGGACGACCCTGTACTTGCCGCCCAGCACCTGGCCCAGCATCGGATCGGGCCCCTTGGCTTCGCCGTCCGCTACCACCGTCCCGCACTTGGGGCAGAAGCGCTGCGAGTCGTCGAATTCGGTCTGGCAGGAAGGGCATTGCATGGGCTTGTCGTCCGATCGTCGCACAATTTGGGGCGCTGCGGCATTCCCAGGGGGTTAGACGGGCCAGGGCGGAAAACGATCGCGGCACCTGGACAGCGCGCTAGCCGGCGCCGCCGGCGTCCGTCGGGGGCGGCTGCGGGGGCCAGGGCAGAGACCACCGACGGTTGGTCGCCCGGTCCCACAGCTCGAGGCGCGTGCCGCGCGCCGTGGCCGGGAAGACGACGCCGATGCGCGTGCGGAGCTTGGAGGTGAGCGACGGCCCACCGTCGACCTCGGGCACGCCGAGCAGCGGGAAGTCGAAGCGGACGCGCTCGAGCAGGGTCTTGCCCTCGAAGAGCTCGAGCGCGAAGCGACCCATCACGCGCGGCGTCGCCTGCGGGCCCGGCAGCTCGAGGGGGTGAACGGCGAGCAGCCACACGTCGCCGCGATCCCAGCGCAGGTCGAACACCCACTGCGCCCGCTCGACGAGCGCCGGAGGATCGGGCGCGGTGCGGGTGATGGCGATGTCCGGCAGCGCCGGCGCCGCCTCGCCCGCGTCGAGCGCGCGGCTGACGTCGATGGTGCGGCGCGGCTCGCCGGCGAGCGCGGAGAGTGCGCACGCCGCGCCGGCGAGGGAGGAAGCGAAGATCAGGGCAGCGCGCACGACGACGCAACCTCCCACGCGGCGGCCTCCCCGCCAAGCGCGGACCACAGCGACGCGAGCTCGGCCGGGATGGGCGAGGTCGCCACCAGCGTGCCGCCGGCTCCGTCCGGCACCGTGACGCGCGCCGCGTGCAGGGCGACGCGGCCCGGCTCGAGGACGCGTCCGGTTGGCAGGGTCAGGCGCGCGGGGCCGCCGTAGGCGCGGTCGCCGACCAGGGGCGCGCCCGCGTGCGCGGCGTGGACGCGGAGCTGGTGGGTGCGGCCGGTGACGGGGGCGAGGGCGAGCATCGCCTGGTCGCCCTCGCCCGCGCGCGCACAGACGGCGAAGCGCGTCGTCGCCGGGACGGCGTCGCGCCCGCCGACCACGCGCAGGCGGGGATCGGCGGCTCGACCGATGGGCACGTCCCAGACGCCGCGCTCTGGCGCAGGGGCTTGCGAGGCGATGGCGACGTAGCGCCGCGCGTAGGCCCCCTCGGCGCGCGCCCGGAGCAGCCGCTCGCCGGCCGGCCGGGTGAGCGAGCAGACGACGACGCCGCTCACGTCGCGATCGAGCCGCGACGTCGCGTGCACCCGCGACACGTCGAGCCCCAGAGCCTTCGCCACCTGCGCGACGAGCGCATGCGATGCGCCCGCGTGATCGGGGATGGTCGGGATGCCCGCCGGCTTGTCCGCCGCGACGAGGTCGCCTGCGCGGGCGAGGATGCGCGCGACCTCGCCGGGTGCCGCGACCGCTCGCGGAGGAGAGATGGACACGACGTCTCCCTCCTTCACCGCCTCGTCGTCGCGGCGTACCCTCCGCGGGCCGACGAAGACGCGCCCGTCGCGCACCGCGTCGGCGTCGGCACCCGCCCGCGCAAGCACCTCGCCCACGGTGAGCCCCTCGCCCGAACGCACGACCCAACGCATCGCGCGTGTGTGTAGCCCGAGCCGGGCCGCGTGCGTAGGCGCGTGTGCGCGCGGTCATTCTCGACGGGGCCTTGCCACGGACCCTCGGCGTGACGATCCTGGATCTCGACCGTAGTGGAGGGTCCTCCGATGGGGGTCGCGCTGTACCGCTGTTGCCCCCTTCTCGCGCTGGCCGCGGCCGCTTGCGCGAACGGCGACGACGGGTCGACGGCGCAGCGCGCGGGGCGCCCGAGCTCGCTCGACCGCTCCGCCATCGCCCCGGACACGCGGGCCGGCGTCGTGTTCTTCCCGCGCATCGGCAACCCCAGCGACGACACGCACGGCTCGCGGGGGCCCGGCGTCGTGCTCATGAACGGTGGCCTCCGTCCGGCCAGCGCGATCACCTTCATGCACGACGCGGTCGACAAGGGGGTGGCGGCCGACGTGGTCGTGCTCTGCACCCACGGCGACGACGTCTACTCCACGCAGCTCTACGCCATGGCCCCGTTCAACTCGGTGCAGACGGTGCTGGTGCCGCCCGAGTCGTCGGCGGACGACGTCGCCCTCGTCGCGCATCGCCTCGAGTCGGCCGAGATCGTGTTCCTCGCCGACGGCGACACGGGGGCGTACGCGTCCTGGACCGGGGGGCCGCTCGCGGCGGCGGTGACGGCGCTGTTCGATCGCGGCGGCGTCGTCGGGGCCTCGGGCGCGGGCGCGGCGGCGCTGGGGACGTTGATGCTCACGGCGGACGTCGACTCGGCGACCGCACTGACCGACCCGTACGCGGCGTCGATCCACCTCGTCCCCGGCCCGTTCGCGCTGCCCATCCTGCGCGGCACGCTGGTCGACCTTCGGGTCCGGGCGGCCGATCACCTGGGGCGATTGGCCGCGCTCACGGCCCGGGCAATCGCCGACGGAAGCGCGGGGACGAGCGCGGCGGCGGCCATGGGCATCGGGCTCGACGACGGCGCGGCCATCGGGATCAACCGGTCGGGCACGGCCACGCTGCTGCTGAACGACGCGGGGGCGGCGGGCCAGGCGTGGCTGGTGCACGGCGGCGCCGTCGACCGCATCGTGGCAAGGCAGCCGCTCATCTGGCGCGCGGCGAAGATCACGCGTTTCGATGCGCCGGGCGAGAGCCTCGTGCTCTCCGCCGGGTGCGGCAGCGCGTTCTCCTACGAGGTGGCGATCGACGGCTCCGCCACACCGGCGTTCACGCCCGCCGATCCGTACGAGGCCATGGGGACGGCGACGCTCTGCCCCTGATTGCCGGGGCGTCAGTCCCTGCCGCGGCACACGTGCGACGCGAGGTGACGCGCTGCGACCGGCGCGGCGCGCAGATCCTCGCAGAGCATCAGCTCGCTCCACACGTCGAGTCGATCGAAGGCGATGCCGACGGCGCGCCTGCGGTCCCTCCGGCGCCGCCCGTGCAGCACGCGGGCGACGGTGGCGTTGCAGTCGTACCAGCGGTCGGCGCGTGGGCTCTTGAGCGACACCAGCAGCTCCTCGCCCGTGAGGATGGTCAGCTCCGTCTCGAGGAGCATGCCGCTCGCGGACAGGTCGAGGATCCGCGTCCCCACCAGCTTGAAGTCGCGCTCGCGCACGACCTCGCAGGGGGGCTGGACGCTACGGCGGAGTCGCGCGCGGGGGCAGTCGGCGTGGAGCACGGGGCGCATGCGGCGATCGTAGTGGGGGCCGACGGGTCGCGGCCAACAAAGCCGCCGCGCGTGCCCTAGCGACGCACCCGCTCCACCACCCCGCGATCGCCGTCCACGCGCAGCACGTCTCCGGTGCGGATGGCGCGCGTCGCTCCCACCACGTTGACCACGCTGGGCACGCCGAACTCGCGCGCCACGATGGCCGCGTGGGACAGGGGCCCGCCGAGCTCGGTCACCACGCCCGCCGCCACCAGGAACAAGGGCGTCCACCCCACGTCCGTCGTGTGCACGACGAGGATCTCACCGGGCTGGAGCTCG
The DNA here is from genome assembly GCA_036560665.1 of Polyangiaceae bacterium. GTDB lineage: Bacteria > Myxococcota_A > Polyangia > Polyangiales > Polyangiaceae > Palsa-1150. Next base: position 5,254 of record DATBQU010000375.1, on the reverse strand, counting down.
TCCATCGCGTCCTCGCGGAGGATCACCCGCGCCGGGCCCTCGACCACGCCGGCGCTGGCGGGCAGACCGCGCAGGACCTCGGCGTCCCAGGGAGGCAACACCACGGGCGGCGGCGAGCCGACGAACGTGGCGGGCGGATCGGGGCGTGCCTGGTCCCGGGCGAGCTCACCGCGGCGCGACGCCACCAGGGGCGTGAGGTCGGCACGAGGGGCACGGAGGGCACCCACCACCTCGTCGATGGTGAGAAAGAAGACGCTTCGCACCGAGGCCAGCGGCGAACCCGAAGCGACGAGCTTGCGCCACTCCGCCTCCAGCTCCGGGTCGCGGCGCAGGAGCCGGCGGTCGGCGTCGAGGGCGGCCTCGCGCAGCATCCCGAGGACGCGCGTGACCCAGCCGCGCATCCGCTCGCGGAGGCGCGCCGACCGCTGCGCGCGCGCCACCAGGTGCCGCAGGATGGTCTGCTCGACCACGTTGAGCTTGGGGACCAGCCGCGCCATCTCGCCGTCGGAGTGGGTGCGGGCGCGCGCCAGCGACCCCTCGACCTGGCGCGCGTCCGTCCGCAGCGCCGCCCGCAGCATGCGCAGGACCGGCCGCGGATCCTCCTTCCAGCGCGGCGTGGAAAGCTCCGCCTCGCGCACCGCGCGCTCGCCGTAGAGCTCGAAGTAGCTGAGCAACGCTCGGCGCGTGGCCCCCTCGGGGATGGCGTCGAGGCCGACGGTGGACTCGCGCTCGATCGCCGCGCGCGCGTCGGGCTCGCGTCGCGCGAGCGCCGCCACGTGCATGATGCCCACGCCGGGCCGCGCGCTCTCCACGTCACGGATGCCGCCGGTGAGCGACTGTGCCAGCCGCTCGGCGTCGAGCGGGGCAACGCGCTCGAGCATCATCTTGAGCGCGAGGTGCGAGCCGAGCATGCTCGACGCCGAGGTGAGCATCACCGTCCCGGTGCGCTCGAGGAGCGACTGGATGTCGCGCAGGCGACGCGCCACCCCCTCGTCGGGCAGGATGGCGAGGTCGAGCGCGCTCTGGGCCCGCCACTCCTTCTCGGCGAAGGCCTCGAAGTCCTTCACGTCGTCGTCGAGCTTGAGCTGCTCGCGCAGCAGGCGCGATGCGGTGAGCGGCAGTCGCGCGTAGAAGCCGCGCCGGCTGACGCCCTGCACCTGGACGGCCAGCTCGTCTCCTCCCCAGCCGCCGCCGAGCTCCACCAGCGTGCGCGGATCGAGGAAGGGGACCTGCGCGGCGATGCGCATGAACTGGGTGAGATTGAGATAGAAGCGCCCGTGCACGTTGCCCACCAGGCGCGCGTTGCGCGGCACCCGGCAGCCGAGGGCGGCGAACGCACGTCGGAAGCCGGCCTCGCTGAAGGCGCCTGCGATCGACCAGGTGAAGGGCGTGGCGACGCCCGGCAGCGCTTCGCCCACGTTGATGTTGCTCCACACGGTCTCGGCGTCGCCGCCCTCGGGGAAGCCCTGCCCGGTCGCGGGGCGCGCCTGCACCAGCCAGGTGCGCTCGGCGTCGCAGGCGAACTCGACGTCCCACGCGCCCGGCTCGAGCTTCTCGAGACGCGCGGCGATCTCCGCCAGCTCGACGATGCGCTCGCGGGCGAGGGCGGGCTTGTCGGGCTCCGGGACCTCGATCTCCTCGACGCCGTGCGCGCCCACCACCATGGCGCGCGCCTTGTGGGCGACGAGCGAGCCGACCAGACGGCCACGCGGATCGACGCGCAGCACGTCGGGGGTGGTGACGCCGTCGACGACCGGGGCGCCCAGGCCGAAGCCGACGTTGACGATGCGCTCATCGGCCGCCCCGCGTGAGCGCCCGTCCGGCGTGCGGGTGAACATGACCCCCGCGGCGCTGGCCTGGACCATGCGCTGGATGACGACGGCCATTCCGACGTCACGGACGCCGTGCGCGGCGAGGTAGGCCAGCGCACGCCCGCTGGCGATCGAAGCCCACACCCTGCGCACCGCCGCGCCGAGCGCGTCCGCGCCGCGCACGCCGAGCACACTCTCGGCCAGCCCCGCCATCGAGAGGAGCGCTCCGTCCTCGCACGTCGCGCTCGAGCGCACCGCCAGGCCCCAGGGCGACCGCGGGCCGACCTCCTCCCACAGCGCTCGCAGCTCCTCGGCCAGCCCCTTGGGCAGCGGCCCCTCCTGGATCTGCTGTCTCGCCTCGGCGGCGCGGGCATAGCCGGCTCGTCCTGCCGCGGCGCGGAGGAGCGCTCGCGGTTCGCAGCCCGGGGGCAGCTCGCGGATGGCGTGCTCGAACGCCTCGGCCGGCACGACGACCGCGTCGGGCACGTCGAAGCCGTGTCGCACCAGCCAGGCAAGGCGAGCGCCCTTGCCGCCGGCGACGCGCGGATCGTCGCCGCCGCGGCGGTTCGCCAGCGCCTCGAGCGGAACGAGCCAGGCAGACATGCGCGCGATGGTAGCCGCGCTTCAATCGACGGGTTTGTACGCCCGGCCGATGAGCTTGACCTCGGTCTTGCTCTGCAGGGGCATCGGCTCGCCGAGGTTCTGATCGATGGTCACCAGCGAGGCGCCGAGGGCCGCGGCCTTGTTGCGCAGGTCGTTCCTGGCGGCGGTCTGAGCAACCTCGGGATCGTTGGCGGCGGCGCGACCCGTCACCTGGCCGAGCAGCTTGTAGGCGTCGGGACTGGGAGGCTCGTAGGCGAACTCGACCTTCTCGCCTTCCGGCTGCAGGTCGATGTGGTCGGGGAGTGAGCTGGCGCAGGCGAGAAACAGCGGAAAGACGAGAAGCAGCAAGCATCTCATCCCTGCATGGTAGCCCAATCACGTGGGCGCGGGCGGGAGCCTGGGCGCGCCGGAGCAACCGTCCCGTCCCCCCTTGCCCCCTCCGCCGCCAGCCAGCCGATCGAGGAGCTTCATGACGCCGCCGCGCGGCTGACGGCGCGTGCCGGCCCGCACCCGAGCCCCCACGCGGCGCATCCAGGCGAGCTCGTCCTCGGACATCGGGCCGCGCTCGACGGCGGACAGGGCCTCGTCGAGCTGCGCAGCGTCGCGTGGGCCGGAGAGACAGACGTCGACGTGCGGGTTCGACAGCGCGAAGCGATAGCAGTCGGCCGCCGAGGGCGTGCGCTCCCCTTCCGGGGTGTGCCTCGGCTCGAGGAGCGAGCCCCAGCGTGTCGCGGTGAACGCGACCACGCCGGGGCGCCGCGTCGCCGCCGCCACGTGCGGGAAGACCTCCCGCTCGGGGCCGGGGTGGGCGGCGTTGTAGCGGACCATCAACGCGTCGTAGCGTCCGTCGGCGGCGAAGGCGGCGAACGTCGGCCGCTCGTGGCACGAGACCATCAGGTGACGCACCTTGCCGCTGCGCTGAAGGGCGAGCGCGCGCTCGACGATGCGCTCGGGCGGAGGGGCGTTCCACCACGCCAGGCAGAGAACGTCGACGTAGTCGGTGCCCAGCGCGCGCAGCGCCCGGTCGACCGAGCCCGGCATCGCCCACGCGGCGCGCGCGTAGGTCTGGATGGCTATCGTCGCGCGCGCCCGGTCCTTGCGCGCGACCTCGCGTAGACCGACGCCGAAGTCGCCGCGCCGCCGCGAGCCCCACAGGAAGAAGGCGACTCCGTGGTCGAAGGCGCGCTCGACCTCGCGCCCCGGGAGCCCGTAGCTCGATCCCAGCCCGATGGCGCCGACGCGCCGACCCGTCGCTCCGAGCGTCCGCTCCCCGAATGCCGTCATCGTGCGTTGGATGCAGCGCGGGTCGCCTGCGTTTCACGCGCGCGTCACGCGCGCGCGAGGGCCCGATCGTGCCAGAGCAGAAGCTCGATGGATCCGGGCCCGCGGTTGAAGACGTAGTCGTGCGGCCCGGGAACGTCGGCGAAGTCGTGGGTGACGCCCGCCGCGCGCCAGGCTTGCGAGAGGCTCACCAGCGGGTCGTGGAAGTAGTCGTCGTGGCTGGTGAGCAGGCGCAGCTTCATCCCCGGACGACGGGCGCGTGCGGCCTGGGCGAGGGCTACCCACTCGGCGTTCTGACCGTCGGACACCGCCGCCTGGATCCCCCCGACGGCGGCGAAGGCCTGGGGGCAGGTCAGGCCGATGCGCAGAGCGACGACCCCGCCGAGCGAGACCCCGTCGATGCCGGTCGCCTCCGGGGAGACGAGCGCGGGCGTTTCGCGCCGGACGCGCGGGAGCAGCGCGTCGAGCACGTAGTGTGCGTAGGCGGTCAGGTCCCCGGTGGCGGCCGGACGAAGGTCGGGCAGCCAGGGGCAGGCGACGATGACGCCGCCGAACGGTCGCGCAGCAAGTGCAGCGTTGGTCTCCGCCATGCGCGCCGGATCGGCCAGCCCCTCGTAGTCGGCGTCGCGCAGCGGCGGGGCGCGCAGGCGATCGATGGCCCGCACCATCGCGTAGTCGCGCGGCCACCCCATGGCCCCGTCGGCTGGCGCCTTCACGGCCTCGCCTCGGCCGTGGAGCGCGACGAGCACGGGAAAGCGCGCCTCCGGCCCTCCCCAGGCGGGCACCACCACGACGGCGCGAGCCTGCCCGAACGCCTGCGTGCCCAGATCCCACTCGAGCACTCGTACGTTGGGGGAGGCGATCGAGGTCGAAGGCGGTCCGCTCCCGGCCGCGCGCTCGCTGCGGGAGCACGCCACGGCCGCCGCGGCGACCCCGGCCATCAGTGCCCGGCGCCCGACCACCGCGCCCACGCGTCACTCGTCGCGGGGCGGAGTGGGTGCCGCGCCGGTCGCCGTTCGCAAGAGGTCGACCAGCGTGGGATCGCTGTTCAGCCGCTCGCGCAGAGCCGCGCGGATCCCCTCGATCTCGGCCGGGGGAAGCGCGGCGAGGTGCGCGGTGGCCTCATTCACCTTGACCTCGACGTAGCCGTTCACGTCGAGCTCGCCTGCGCGCAGGCGTTCGAGCGCGGTGGGAGCCGGGACGACGGCGTTCGCCGGCGGCGCGGGCGCAGGCTTCGGCACCTCGAAGGGTCGGCCCGTCTCCGCGGAGCGAGAGGGTCCGCCGGTCTCCGCCGGGGGCGGGGGCGCCGGCGGACCCTTCTTGCCGATGGAATCGATACCCATGTCGCTCTCCCGGAAGCGTACCCGACCTTCGTCGCGGATGGCGCCCCCGAGGACGGCAGCTCAGTGAATGTTGCCGATGGCCGACTTGGCGGTGTTGTGCTCGACCTCGAGGACGTTGGAAAGAGCGGTGAAGGTCCGGTTCTGCGCGTTCACCTCCTCCTGGATTTGCAGATAGTAGAGGTTCATCTGCTGATCCTGGGCGAGGGCGCCGTCGAT